>JAUSJH010000005.1 GCA_030647655.1 bacterium
GGTCGTCGAGGTTCTGCGCGCGGCGGTTAAACAGGGCAAGGTGGCCCACGCGTACCTCTTTGCCGGCGGGCGCGGCACCGGCAAGACATCGATGGCGCGGATTTTGGCGCGCGCGCTCGGCACGAGCGAGCAGGATATCTACGAGATGGACGCCGCCAGCAACCGCGGCATCGACGAAATCCGCGACCTGCGCGAGGGCGTCTCCACGCTCCCGTTCGACTCAAAATACAAATTTTATATAATCGACGAGGCGCACGCGCTGACCCGCGACGCATGGGGCGCTCTGCTTAAAACCTTGGAGGAGCCGCCCGCGCACGCAATCTTTATTCTTGCGACGACCGAGCTCGACCGCGTGCCGGAGACCATCGTCTCGCGCTGCCAATCCTTTAATTTTAAAAAACCGTCGCACGACATACTCAAAAAACATGTTTTAGATATCGCAAAAAAAGAGGGCGCGGCGCTCGCCCCCGCGGGCGCGGAGCTTATAGCGCTCATGGGCGACGGTTCATACCGCGACGCGCTCGGGATACTGCAAAAGGTGCTCACCGTTTCGAGCGACGGGACATTGACCGAAGCGGAGGTGGGCAAAGTGGTCGGAGCCCCAAAAGGAGGGTTGGTTAATAACTTTTTACAATCGCTTGCCGATAAAAATATTGAGAGCGCCGTAGACGCGTTTCATAAAGCTACTGCGGGGGGCTCGGAGCCGAAAGTATTTGCCCTTTTGGCGGTTACCAAAGTGCGGGCAGTCCTACTGTTGCGCTTTGCCCCAAAATTAAAAAAAGAACTGGAAGTCCAGTTCGGCGAGGATGATTTAAAAATACTGGAAAACTTGGCCGGCAAAGAGGGGAGTAATATAAACGCCACGCTCCTTGCTGAGCTCGTGGGGGCGCTGATAGAAATGAACCGCGCGCCCTTGCCGCAGATCCCCATGGAACTTGCGCTCTACCGCGCGCTTGGCGAGCAAAAGTAGCAATAATTTGATATTGTCTAGTTGTGTTGCAGAAATATTGGGAGATCGTCTAATGGTAGGACAGCGGCCTTTGAAGCCGTGAATCATGGTTCGAATCCATGTCTCCCAGCAAGTTTGGACTGAGCACGTATGAGGGTTCCATTTGCGTTGCAGTGGAGCCCTTTTGCGTTGGTTCGAACGCATTAATACCAACAAGAGACTCTTCTTTGACGTTTTTGATAGCGAAAAGCAAAGCATCGGCTTCAATGCTTATCTTTTTATCCCTCAGCGTGTAGTTCGAACCGAGTGTGGCAAACACCTCTTTGCGCACATGAAGGTCTTCTGATTTGTCTGCATTAAAAAGTTCGCAGGCAGTCTCCGCAAAATTAAACCCACGTTCTGCAACCTCGATCCAATTCTCTATGCGCTTGTCCGTATCACCAAGCAATGCGTAGACACGTGCCTTCTCAGCGAGCAGTACAGCTTTCTTTCTGCGATACTCATCTTCGTCGATTTCTTTACCAGCTCGCATGTCGATGAGGTTATCTATCTTTTCCACAACAGCGTCGTAGTCCTTCCGCTGTGCTTTCATAATCGCTTCTCGGTCAGCAGACTCGTTGGCGTTTTGTCGTTTGAGTACATCCAAAGCCCAGCCCTTAAACTTCGGCGAGATCTCGAGTTGTGCCAGTTCCTTTTCGAGTTGACGCTCAAGCTCATCCTGATTGATGCAGCCTTGCGAACAATTAGGGTTCGTCCTTTTTGCACAGTGATAAAGCACATAGTCCCTTATGACGGGGTTTTTCATATTCTCCATGTCAGTCCCGCACTTCGGACAGTCGGTCCGGTGCGCATAGGAGAATTTATGTTTGCAGTTTGAGCATACGCAGTGATGTTTCTCTTCTGCCGTAACTGAGCCGCCACATTCACCGCATCGAATGGGTCCACGATAGACAAATTCACGCGTGTGCGGGCGTGGACGTCCCTTGCGACCGAGTATGACTTGTACACGGTCAAATTCCTCACGTGTGATCATCGGAACATGAGTACCTTTGTAGTGATTATTACTCCCGAGTGGAAACTCAAATTCACCACAGTAAAAGGGGCGAACAAGAATGTAATAGGTCAGGCTTTTCGTGAGTTTTTTGCCGCCTGAGCCATTCTTTCGTTTCGGGGTACGTAGTCCCATATCGTCATTAACGATTCGCATTATTTCAGCGACAGAGTGATTGCCGGTGAGCATAAGCGTCCACATTTTTCTAATGATAGGAAATCGCTCGGGATCAGGGACGATACTCTTCTGTCCTCGCTCATTGGTAAAGTTTTTATATCCCAATGGTGCTGGACCTGAACGTCCTCCTGCGATGGCCTTGCTTTTTAAGCCACGCACTACGTCGACACCTTTGTTGTCGTTCTCCAATTTTCCCTGCATGCAAAAGAGCGCAAGCATAAATTTATCCTGTGGTGTGTTGCGGAATGCCTGACTGGGCGTGCGCACTTCGAGAAGCTTGCCGCGGTCCATGAGATCGACAATGCGTGCGGCATCAATAGCATTGCGCGATATGCGGTTTGCGCTCCATGTGAACAGTGAATTTACTTTTCCTCTCTCGATAAGTTCGAGGAGGTTGTTAAACACCGGACGTTGCCCTGCATGCTTCGCTGAGTGTGACTCCGAGAAGTTGAATTCATCGGGCACAATTGTGCCGTCACGACCCGCAAGCTCATCGAGCTCGCGGTCCTGTGACTCTAGCGATGCGGCCTGCCTGTCGTCCGCTTCGGTAGATTTTCGTCGATATTTTCCCCACTTATGTTGTTGTTTATTTCTTTCCATACATTCGTCGTTCCTAATTATGCCTTACCTGATTCTTAGTACTGGGGACAGCTTGGCGTCAGAAGGGTATCTCTTCGTCGATTTTCGCCACATCTGTGTCCTGAATAGGTACTGTGTCAGCCAAGATGCCCCCTGCAGTCGGTTGGGCTTCTTCGCCCTGCGGGGCATCTTCGCGATCCGGCAATGCCCATGTCCAGCCCTGGTTAAAGCCGATTTTCTTCGGGTTGATTCCGAGCTTTTTACCCGCACGACGTACTTGTTTCTCGCCGAGCCCCGCTTGCTTGCATTCGGTGAACACTTGCTTTGCGGGCAAAGGGCCGGCAAATAAGACTTGGCGCAGAACAATGACCGCCCAATCGGTATCGCTACGCTGTTCTTCGGATTCCATAGAACCCAATATTTCATTTGCAGTGATCCTCACTGGATCTGCTTCCCATACAATGACAGCAGCACCATTCGGTGCTCCCGTCACCGTGTAAGCGAGAGCCGTGTTTTCCTTCGCGATATTATTTTTGATCGGTACCATTAATCGACGCTCGGGATTTTCTTTGTCTTTTGCGACGAGATACACAGCGCGAGCAGCTGCAACGAACCCCAACGACCCACCGGCACGATAAAGCGAATTGTGCTCGCCGCTATTCTTGTTGAGGTGATCTACCACGATAATCGCTACTTTGTGTTTTACAGCAAGCGCCGCCAATGGAGCAAGAAGTCCTCGCACTGCCGCATTCCTGTGGCTATCAGTGTCGTCCAAATAGGCCGAAATTGGATCTACAATCACCACCTTACATTTCGGTAGAGTATCGAGCATTTCTTCGAGTGCCGCGATGTCGCGCTTGAGAGAGAACATGCGTTCTGACGACGATCCGTTTGGATTCACATCCCTAACCGCCTGCAACGTATGTACCCGCGTGCAATCTGCCCCAGCAGCTTCAAGACGCGGTTTTACAGTGTCCGCCGCGTCATCTTCTGCCGATAACAAAATCACATCACCAAGGGGCGATTGCGTATTATCTACCGGCCACGAACCGCCTTTCGACACGGTAGCTGCGATTGTCCCCGTCGTGATCGAGCTTTTGCCAAGCCCAGGATCACCGACTATCATCGTTAGCTTTCCGATTGCGATACGTTCTTCCCAGAGCCAGTCTATTGGGCTTGTTTTTATGTCGGCGTACGAGGAGAAAATCGGTTTGGAGGCGTGAGAGGGTTTAGAGTCAATCCATTTGCGTGGTTCTGATTCTTGCTTAGTCGTCTCCCGCTTCAAGATGCTATCGAATGTATTGTCGAGCTCACGCTTGCGCTCCTCCCATCGTTCTGGTGATTTATTCTTCTCTTTGTCCCATGTGTAGAGAGAAAGACGAGCTAATTCAATTGCCTCTGGCGTTCGTGCGCCTCGCAGGAGGTGGCCAGCAACTTGCGCAATACCCATGTGCCGGAGTCCTTGGCCGATGGGCACGCCTCCAAGCACCTTACTGATTGGAAGAAGCGTCGAAGATGCCGAAGTTGCCTTCTCACCAAGCAGGGCATCTAGGGCATCTTGGGGGAATTCCGCAATAAGGTCCCGCGACAACTCGTCTATGTCCCAGGTGTACTCCTTGCCCGTATCAGGATGTATCGAAGGCGGCACGAGCACTTGTCCTGCGAACCCTTTCACGTCGATTAAGGGGCGGGGTTTTGAGTTGCCGACGGCATATCCCTTCGGTGCCCAGTAGAAGAATTGTTTTCCGCCTGATCCGGTTGTCTGCGAGACCGTTGCGGGGCAACCGCTCATATCACCCTTCTGCTTAAAGCTGCCATCGGCATTCAATATCGGCATCCTTTTTTCGTCTTTGAGTACATCTTGATCGACTACAAACAAGTAGCGACCATCGGTGCCGTTTGCGTGCCCTAAAGCAATGCCGACGTTGGCATTCGGTGTGTCTTTCCACCACCGTTCGATTTCTTCTTTCGTCGAGCGTGCAGTGCTGTATCTCTGCCATCCCACAGGAAGGGGAGCCTTATCTCGCGGCCGCACCGGAATGACGGAAAACCCTGCGGCGTCGTATTTCAGTGCTGCTGTTAAGAATTTATTTAGGGCGTTCATATTAGTTTTCTTCTTTGTAGGCTGCGATAGCCGCATGTATCTCTTCCATCGAACTATCGGCCGAGTCGATATTGTCAGCAGAGAGAATTTCAACACCGCGCTTGCGCCGATTAATTTTGCACTTCAGATATTTCGCCACAATTTTGCCTAGTCGATCCCTGCTGACGACAATCAACGTGTCCACCTTGTGGTGCGGGTAGTCGTCCAGAATTCTGTAAAATCCCGGGCTTCCTGATGTGCTGCCATCTATTACGCCCCCAAAATATTCTCGCTCCTGCACGAGTACGCTCACATTCTTTTGCGCCACGGTGGTATATGCAATGACTTTGCTTATTCGCAGGGGGGTATAGAGGCTTTTTGTAATAAGTTTGCCGCTAGTGTGCTCATCCCTGCGAATGCTTTTGACGCGGAATTTGCAAAGATAACAAACAAGTTCGATATAGACAGCGTAGATGACTACATAAACAAACTCGCCGCGATCTTCAAGGCGAGCAGACCGGCTATTCTCCTCCGCTTTCGCGAGAAAGGATTGGTGTCCCAGTCATTTTACGAAAAAAAGCGCAAGGAATGGGAGGATGCGTACGGCGCACGATACACACAGGACATCCCGTTCCGTGTTTTTCCGGATACGCGTGCAATAAATGCAAAGGGCAAGGGCTTTGCCGATCTTGTGGTGAGATCAGTGGCTGAGCAAAAGATAACCCGAGATTCTGCGGCGGATTTCCTTGATATACAGCCGACCTACCTCTCAAAAGTCGCAAAGAGACTCAAGACCAAAATATGAGATATGAAAAGCCTCTTTTCAGTTACGCCTAAGTTCACTATCGACACATGCTCATTCAACGAGATGTTTGATGATGAACGTGCATCAAATCGAAAAAACTTTCCGGGTATATGGGAGGGGGTGGAGGAGCTTATATCAAGTGGAGAAATAATCTCGCATGAGGAGGTATACGAGGAAATAATGGATGGTCCTTACGAGGACCTGAAAACGTGGGCGCGAAATAATAAGCATGTATTCGAGGCATACGATTACGTGGGTGAGGGCAAGATCATTGCCGATATGGGTAAGAAGGGGTTCGCAGAGTTTGTGCACCAGCGTAAGAAGAAGCATAACGCCGATCCGTGGCTCGTAGCGCAGGCAAAGAAGCAGGGTTTACGGATAATCACGCAAGAGAGGAAGAAAGGCATAAGGGACATCCCCAGGGTCGCGGAAGTGTTCAAGATTGATCACCTTGATATTTTTGCTCTCGTTAAAGAAAAGGGATGGGTATTGCGCCGTGGTAGATAACGGTAGAGCGCACCCTCGAAACGGGGCGAGATGGAGGTCCAACAATGAGAAAACAGCACATGAAAGTCCCAGATGTACTATGGCCCAGCGGAACAATGGAGATTGCATTGCCGAACGGTGCGAAGGTGTCGCTGCCACTCTGTCACCCGTACTTCCCGCTGTGGGACGGACCGACGGTGAGCTTCGACTATGGCAAGAAACCTGTACTCGATTACAACGGTGAGGCTTGCTTCGCCGAGCTCATAATCCTTCGTCTCTTGTGTGAGCACGGTTGGGAGGGAGTCTGGGTCGAGACCTACGGCGGAACGCATTATCTCCGCACGATGCCGACCGAATGGGCGCTGAAGTCGGAGCATGTAGCAATTCCGGAGGATAAGGAGGAACTGTTGCGGAAGATTTGGAACATAGCCAAGACCACTTCTTGCTTCGATGTGTTTGTATGGCATGGCGATCAGGTACTATTCTGTGAGGCAAAGCGAGTCGGCAAGGATAGCCTCACCAAGGCCCAATTGCGGTTCATAGAGGGGGCCCTGGCCTGCGGTATGGTCCCGGAGCAGCTTCTCATCGTAGAATGGACGGACACGCGTGAATAGGACAAATACATGAAAAACAACACGATACAAAATGGGTCAACAATGGAAGCACATATAGAAACCCTGCGCTCATCTCCATTATTCCAACTCTCACTTACGTCGAAGGAGTTATTCCACAGCAACTTCCTTGCGTGGCTCTTTGAGATGTACCGGAAAGAATCCGGGCAGGCTTTATCACGTTTTCTCAAAGATGGCACAGACAATGTAGCCATCGAAGGTGTCCTGCGAGAGCACAACCACCACGACCTCACGATTTCTTTCAAGAACGGCCAAGAACTCATCATTGAGAACAAAGTGAAGAGCCTACCGTATATTGAGCAGCTAGCGATGTACAGCGAAGACGCGAAAGCGAATCAGAATTTCCTGTTGCTCTCACTGGTTCCGCCTCCGTTTGCAAGAGAAGGCAAAATCCAAACTGGAAGCGTTGTATGGAGCACTCTCACGTATTCCGACCTTGCGGCCATCATCGAACAAATCGGTTCAAGCATAAAGAATGAGTACCATCGAGCAATGCTTTCCGATTACGCAGCGTTCATAGCATCTCTCGGCAGTATCTTTGCATCGGATGCATACGACGAAAATGAACTGTTTGCGGACTTTCACTCACCATCAGAGGGCTCTTTGTTCGAAAAGTTGCGTCCGTTGCGTATGGGCGACATATACCAAAAGCTCCGGTATGAATCGTTTGCCGGGCACATCCGCGAGGCGCTTATGCAAAAGTATTCCGGCCCGGTCTCGTTATCCGGTTCACACATAGAGGATGGGCAAGTCGGGCACACCTACATCATTCACGGATTCACACACACAACGGGGCTCGTGAGTGTGTCGTACGTGCTTGCAAAAGGTCTCTACCTCACGGTCCAGATTCAGGGCGACTCCTACCGGCAGATGGTGCAGGGCTATGCAGGGTACGGTAGCGCCTCACGCGCAGTTGCTGAGGGATTGAAGGAAAAGCATTTGTGGTTCGACTTCTCCAATTTCGCTGCTGCTAAAGAATATCCACGTGGTGCGAAAGTTTTCAACACGTACACAAGTGTTGACTATTACCGTTCTGTGAAGCTCGCCCCGGCGTTCACCGTGAAAGACGTGATCGGTTTCGTTGTCCTCGACATGGAACGAATTGAGAAATCAAACAAGCAGATTACGGCGGTCGTCCACGAGTGACCGGAGAATCCGCTGACTGAAGATCTAAAGAGCTTGAACCTCAAGTCTCTCGACCCTAATCCATAAAAGGGGCATTTGTGGTACTTCGTCCGGAAGTGCTATCATTTTCGAGTACACCCCATATAGCTCCGAAAGGAGTAGGGCCTAAACCTTCGTAATCCACGAGGGCACGGCTCGAAATCTCATGGAAGGCACTGAACACCACGTTCGGCGATTCTTCCATGAGTCATGTCTCGAAAGGGGCATGGGCCGCAAGGCCTGCCGGCGTGGTGTTCAGTGCATCTGCTGAACCCATCCCAGCCTTATTAGCTTGGGATTTTCTTATGAACAACGAACAACAGCACACAGACAAGAGGGAGTGGCTATCAATCACGAGTCTTTGCCTCGGCATTGCGTCCATCTTTCTCTGGGAGTTCAGCCTCATTCCCATATTGGCCATTATTTTTGGAGGCATCGGGCTCATTCGTGATACAAAAAAGTGGAAGGCAGGGATTGGATTAGCGCTCGGAATTGTCTTTCTGGTTGTCCGAATTTCGCAGGGGCATATGGACGGGATTTTTTCCAACATCTACTCCTCAAATAATAACACCCAGCAAACATCCTCTGCACCAACGCCACAACCACCGGCCCCCACACCACTGCAAAGCACAACGTCCCCAACGGTATCAGAGCCACAGAAGGCATTAACGAAGGAAGAGATTTTCTTGCTTCGTGTCAATATGATACTCATTACAAATGGAGCTCGAGCGCCCAGAAGTTCACTGCTCCAGCCCGCACCGCCTCAACTTCCCCGATTAAGTGTTGACAAAATACTTGAAGACAGGGCTCAGTGGAGAGCCAACTGGCTCTGCGCGGCTGGCCAATGGTCCCACGAGGGTTGGGAGGACTCATTTCAGGGGCTTTCCTACCAGTATCACGGGGAGAATTTAGCCGAGGGTTCAACCGATGCGTCGGAATTAGGAGCATCTCTCATGGCTTCCCCGGAGCACAAGGCGAACATTATGAATCCCAATTTCACGAACATGGGAGTCGGGTACGCGCAGGATTGTAATCTGGTGGTGGAGCTGTTTGGGGGGTGATAGACAAGGAGTAAAGGTGCCACAGCAAAGTTAAACTGGTGTATCACAAACTCTCCGAAAGACGATGAAAAATAAACTCCTCTATATCAGCATACTGCCGGTCCTTTTGACGGGGGGATATTTCATTTACTCGCATTTCAGCCCTATTGGTGCCAAATGCCCCGACGATTACGCCAATGACGATGCCGGATCTGCAGAATACCTAGCCGCAACGGATAAATGGACCAATGACTTCTATGACGGCCACCCCGGAGCAACACTCGCGGATTGGTCGGCGGCGAGGTATCAATTTTGGATCGATAACAGCTGCACGGCGGCATTACAGCGTTATGACGAGGCAAAGGCCGGCAAGGCTGATCCTGCAGCCATGGAGCGCATACGGAGCGGCATACAAGATGCAATAGGCACCACCACACCATGAGAAAAAAGCCGGAGATGATCATAACGAATGAACGTTTGATATCGCGGAGCGAGAATGAAATATCAACGGAATACACATACACGACGGCAAGATCGAAAAGGGAGAAAAAGATGCTGCTAACCTATACGTACATCGAGCCCAAGACCAAAGAGGAGAGAGAGGAGCAGGAACGCCGGGTAAGTAGCATCCTCGATCCACTCTTTGAAGCAACACTCAAAAAATGGAACCAACGGAAAGCCGGTAAGAAGTCCAAGCCATGAAAAAGACTGTCGTTCCCACAGCGGGTGGTGATGAGCAAAATTTCATCATAGAACTCCTGACCATCAAGGACGTTGCAGAGTTACTGAAGGTATCTCAGTCCTCTATACGACGCCTGCAACAAGGGCGGCATCTCCCATTTTTCAAAGTCGGCGGGAGCGTGCGATTCGCTAAAACCGACATCTTCGAATACTTGAAGAAAGGGAGGGTTGAGGCCATAAGCTAAGAAGCTGCCCTTGTGCGAGGCTCGCCGGTCTTGTCGGTCTTTCCCTGTACTGCTCTTTGCTAGTAAATCTCGCTGCAATCGATGTAATTCGATTGCCGACGAGTAGCCCAAAGATCGACAATACCTCTCAACCTATTATACCGACCGCTTTAATGTGCGGGTGGGGTACAATCTATGCGACAAGGGCGAAACGGCTAAATACGGTGTTTCCTGACATCGCAATAGTTCGGACTTGGTCATATAATGTAGCCAGTTTGAGGTAGGTTAGGGCTCCGAGGAGCATCATTTATGAAAATAAGAATTGGGAAAAATGATAATCTCCCAGAGGGAGAGTATGAATTAACCAGCAGAGAAAAGTTAGAAAATGCTCTGGGTAATTTGTCCTACGGAAGAAGCGATAGAGAAAAGCTTCTAGAATATGATCGCATTGCTGGGAGGACCGTGAAAGATGGAGTGGTTTTATCCCCCCAAAGCCTCTGGAAACTCGAACAAGAACACATGAACAAACCAATAGAGCAATTCACGGATGAAGAACTGTTGGCGGTTATACGTAGAGCAGAAAATGTAAATGTGCCAGGAAGTTTCTATCAAAGAGCCAGTAATGAAGGGAAACTTCGACAGGACCAAAGGATGCTTAATGCCGCAACGAGAAAAAAATGGAGCTCAGAAAGAGTACCGGTTGGTTACCCAATGAGTTGTAGTTCTGATCAGATAAGAGATGTGATACAGGATCTTTCTGAAGAAAAACATGACAAACTTCAGAAAGGTAAATTTAATATTGCTTGGGAAAA
Organism: bacterium; assembly: GCA_030647655.1. Lineage (GTDB taxonomy): Bacteria > Patescibacteriota > Minisyncoccia > Phycocordibacterales > UBA2100 > UBA10103. The sequence goes on from JAUSJH010000005.1 coordinate 10,684, forward strand.
GATAGTTGATGATTTAATCAAGAACGGGCAAGCGGAATTAGCACAGAGGCGGGAGACCCGTCGCTGGTATGAGAAACCCATAGGGATGATCGCAATCGGCATAGTAATTGGATTAGTCGTTGCCTATTTAACTCATTACTTCGGGTGGGTGTAGAATTACACAGCGAGCGCGAGGCGGCTAAATACCGTATTTCCCGACATCGCAATGGTTCGAACGTCGTTCAAGAGTCGCAGCTCGACTTTTTAAATATTTTGTTGTAGTGTTTGTGGCGGATTCAATAGGAGTCGGTCATGAACATCGCCAAGCGTCTTTATCGAAATTTTCTATTTCGCACGAGTACGCGGGTAGACGCAGAAGGAAGGCGCTGGGTGAAAAAAGACACAAGAGGTTTTTGGGTTGCTACTAGGCGCCTCAAAAGAACCTTACCCACTGCCGAAGAGTATCTCAAAGCAAACCCCGACAGATATGAGTGGGGTAGGCTCTGGGCGGAACACGGACGTAGTTTTATTCCTCCGGCATATAGAGTGTGTCGTGAGATGATCGAAGATGACGCGTTTCTTCAGGAAACGCTGTGTTATACAAACGCTCTTGATGTCAGCTTATGTATGTCTGAAAGCACATCCGAACGGAAAGGAGAAATCAGATACGTCGAGGGGTTGGCTGTCGACCCAACTGGCGCTTATCCGCATGCATGGGTAACAATCGACGAAAAAGTTCTTGACCCCACTTGGCCGGGAGCATATCTCGCCACTTATTTTGGAGTCGCTTTTGTTCCAGAGTGGGTCCAACAAACATCACGAAAAGTCGGGTGGCAAGGCATGCTTGGAAAATGGGATCTTTTCTCTACAGATGTCACTCAGGAGCTCTCAACTCGCTCCGGACCCCAGTGATTACATCAAAGGGGTCTTTTTCTTTGCTACAATGGTTTCCTCGGCCATAGCCTACGGGCGAGGCCAACATCGTACCAGGCACCCAGTTAGTTTGAGAGGATTTGATAAAATGGATAGTATGACCAAACAAAGGATCGCCGGAGGTGTCTCGCACAACATGCCAGGGGATTTGCGGAAGGCTCTTATCTCGACGCCGGCGGCGCGGGCGGTGTGGGAGGATATTACGCCGCTTGCGCGCAACGAGTGGATTTGCTGGGTTATATCAGGCAAGAAGGCCGAGACGCGGGGTATCCGTATCGGGAAGGCACTCTCGAAACTTAAGGGCGGAATGCGCCGGCCGTGCTGCTGGGCCGGCTGTACCCATCGTTGAAATAGCCAGTAAGCTTATAAGGAAACTTTACTGCAGTTAAACGGTTAATAAAGATTATGAGCAGAAATCCGTATATCAATGCGCTTTTGGCCGGACTTTATATCGTCTTTGTCGTGCTCCTCATTACCTACGGCCCCGCCTACGTTAGAGACAAGCCGGACACTATTCTTGCGCCGATGGCGATGCTCTCCTTGCTCGTTTTTTCGGTCGCCCTCATGGGCTACCTCTTCTTCCTCCAGCCTGTACAAATGTTTTTGGAAGGGCAAAAACACGAGGCGGTTGGGCTCTTTACCAAGACGCTCGGGGCCTTCGCGGTCATTACCGGCATCGCTCTCGCCATTGCCTTTATTGTCTGATGATTAAACTGCCTGATATTGCATAGAGGTCAACTACTAGAAATATAGGGTGAGATGTGGCATAGTGCCCTGCGGAAGTGGCTAAGTGCGAGATAGTAGAGATCCGACTTCACATCATGCGATAACGGAGGACGCTGTGAGCGAGACCGACAAGACCGAACTGAAGCCGTTCCACGAATCCATCGTGGATACCATCGAAAGGGCATACGCGCCGGCGTTCGAAACGCTCGCGCACCTCATTAAGACGACGAAGATTCCGAAAGGCCACGATGCCATCGTTGAGGCGTGGCAACGCCGCACGAAGGAGGTCGGCCTCAATAGCGACCTCGATGTAACAGCAAGCGTGAAGGCCCAGAAAAAGACGGCCGAAGAGGCCGCTCGCGAGAAGAAGATGGAAGCTTATGCGGTCGGCGAAAAGCCTCCGGGACTCACGGACGACGGTTACTTCGAGACTCCGCTAGGCGTCCGGGCGCATTTCATCATCAACGAACGCGGCGACGTGCTCGTCGTCGATAAGAAAACAGGTCTGCTCGTCCTAGATATCGCGGACGAAGAAGACGACTAACTCGGCTTAACCGATAAGCTACAAGGGCGCGACCCAACTCGGGGTCGTGCCTTTTTCTTTTGACACCCTATTAGGAGGGTGCGGTATACTATAAGGCATTAAAAGTAAGGTGATTTTTTATGAACAGCAATCTTCTTATCGGGCTTGTGGTTGGCGCAGTGGTCGTCGTGGGCGGCGGATATTATTTGCTCTCCGGCGGCAGTGCGCCGGCAACGGACACGACTGGAGCGCAAGCAGGAAAGTTTAAAGGTTCGTTAGCGGAGATGGCGGCGCGCGGCGGCAGTTGGAAGTGCACGGTTGACTCTTCTACAGGGCAGTCGGTATCCTCCGGCGTCACGTACGCATCCGGCGGCAAAGTGCGCGCCGACTTTAAAACGAGCGTGAGCGGATACGGCGCAGTCGAGAGCCACATGATGGCGGACGGCCAGTATGTCTACACATGGTCCTCGGTGATGCCACAGGGTATAAAGACAAAAATGACGGCGGGGGCAACCGCCGGCGGCAGCGCCGGAACGGCGTCGGGCCAGAGCGCGGACGCCGACCAGTCGTACTCGTACGACTGCCAGCCGTGGACGGCGGACGCATCGCTGTTTGTCCTGCCGGCTAGCGTCACCTTCAAATAAATAAACTTGCACAGGGGGTGTTGAAAGAGCCTACTAAAAGGCGTATACTATGCGCATGTCCGGTCTTATGAATAAAAAGGCTCTTTTCGCGCTCCTTATCGCCCTTTTCCTCGTAGTGAGCGTGG
>JAUSJH010000012.1 GCA_030647655.1 bacterium
CCTCGCGTCATAGCATGCGCCAAGGAGGCAGGTGCGGACGTGTTGTGTCTGCAGGAGGTGATGGATTTCGAATTGCCACTTTTGCACGAGGCCTACCACTTTGTGCGGTTCGTGCCGATGACGCAGTTCGCCGACGGCACACGCATGGGGTTGGTCACTTGTACTAACCTCATAGTCAGCGAAGAGAGCGTGCAGTATTACATGGGCAGCAATGCGATGGAGCTTCCTCTCTTCGACGAGAGCACTCCCGAACAGGTCAATGCGACTAAGCGCCGGCCGTTACTCACCTGCGACGTACTCTGTCTCAGGGAGAGGTATCGGGTGGGCAACACTCATTTCCTCTACAGCAAGGATGGCAAGGTGAGCGAACAGCACTATGTGGCACTGCACGCCCTCATCAAGGGAGCAAAACTTGCCCGCGAGATGATCCTGTGCAGCGCCATGGTGATGCATCGAGGTGGACCGTTGTACAAGGAGCTGATGAAGCATTCGAAGTTCAAAGACTTGGTTCCGCGCTCGATTACCTGCACACTAGATCCAGAACTCCACAAGCTCGCGGCGCGTTTGAAAAGCGGTGAGATGCCGCCGGTGGTCGTCGACTATATCTTCGGGGTGGGGCCGTCCTTCCGATCTCTTCCCGTTGAAGTGCACCAGTTCTTCGGCGTAGCCGACCACACGCCGCTTCTGGCAACAGTGTCCTAGCCAGACGCATAATGTCGGGCTCGACGCTCTTTGTTCGCAGAGTTTTGGTGCCGCACTTCCTTATGGGGAGTGCGGCATCTACTTTTTTATACTCGATAACGCATTACGCCATATTTCGTGTACCTTATTTCACGCTATAGCGTAAAAGATGGTACATTCAAAAAACTTGACAAATAGTATGTAGCCGTGCTATCATAGCACCGGAATATTCAGGCAGGATTTTTCCTGCACATCGCAGTTCAATTGACATGAAAGGAGGCAGAAATGCCCAATCTAAAAGTATGGTCGCTTAACTGCGCTCGCGGTGTCGGCAAGACACCTGAAGAAGAGGGATCGGTTTTGACGTGGCTGAAGAGTCTTGAAAATCCCGACACGCCCATTCCGGACGTGTTAGTGCTTCAAGATTTTCGCGTCTCGCTGTTGCGGCACCTGAGCCGTTTGCCGCATTTCCACTTCGCTCCCATGACGAATCACTCGATCTGGGGCGAGAGGGAACTCACCGGCATCGCCATTGCGTCGAAGTATCCGATCGATGAGAACCGCGTGCACTACACGTACGGTAACGGAATCATTAAGGATCTCGACGGCATCGGTAACGATAACCACCGCTGGGGCGGCGATCGTGCCGAAGAAGCGGATCGCCGCGTTCTCGAAACGGAATGGCGGGTTGCGATTGCTGCCAGCGTGTGCGTTCCGGGTGGTGATGAGTACCGTATCGCGACGCACCACGGATTCTGGGTGCGCGGTGGAGTACCAACATCGGAACAGCTGAAAAGTACGGACTCGCTCTGCGCGTTTCTGCGCGAGGACGCCGCTCGGTATGGTGGTCTGGTCTACCTCGCCGACTGCAATCTCGATAAAGACGGCGAGGTGCTGAAGCGGTATGTGGCCTCTGCAGCCCGCGACTGCCTGTCGCCCGAGATCAAGACGACGGTGGCGGCGCATCATCCGACCGCGAAGTTCGGAGCCAAGCCGGACAGGGTGATGGTCTTCCCAGACCCAGGAATCTATACGTACGAGGTTTCCAATGTCTACATGGATCCTTCGCCCGGTAGCGACCACGACATGCTCTGCGCAACGGTCTCAAAAACGTAATTTAGCAGTTCTTTAGTGCCGCGCTTCCTTCGGGGAGTGTGGCACTTACTTTTATACAAACAAAAGACCTTGACAGATAAGGTGTAGTCGTGCTATGATAGTTTCGGAACATTGAGCGCAGGATTTCCTGCTACATTCAACGAATAGACTTTAGAGGGAGTACCGTCATGCAAACGATCATCAATAACTGGGTGCTTCTGTGCCTCCTCGGAGGCGCCTTCGACGGCTTAGGGCAACTCTTATGCAAACGTGCCTGGGCGCCGCCGCCCTACGTCATCGTCGGTACGCTCGGCATTATGTGGTTTCTCTGCCCGTTGCTTCTCATGACTCTTGGTCCCGCGCACATCGGGGGGCTCTCGATCATGACGCTCGGGCAGGCGGCCGCACTCGGCGTCGGAGCATTGCTGCCGGCATTCCTTGTCGGTGCCATGTTCTGGACCGATAATCTCTTCCGGTTCGACGCCATCAACAAAGCGCCATTCGTGGGGTATGTTGTGGTACTTGTCGGAATATCGGAGATGACCACGGCCTTTCTCATTGAGATCCTCATCAAGTCGTATCGTGGGGAACTGGTTGTAATCAGTCTCGGCCAAGTCCTCGGTGCTCTCTGCGCACTTGCCGCGATCGGTTTCTTCTGGGGCAAGAAATTCGCAGATGAGAAGGCCGACAAGAAACGGAAGATTCAAGAAGGAGTCGTGGAAACGAAAAACGAGCCCTTCATTCCGCTCAATTGGATCACGCTCGCCATCATCACCGGCGTCCTGTCGGGACTCGGAGGAATCTTCTACAAGGAGGATCCGGCCATGCCGTCGTATGTCTTCACCGGCATCATCGGCGCAGTGTGGGTGGTCTGTTCTGTTGCCTTTATCGGCGGTAGGGCAGTATGGAATGGCGTAGGTCTGCGACTCAACATCTTGAGCTTCAGGGAGGCAAAGGCCTTCGGACCGGTCGTCTTCGGTTCGCTCATTGTGGCGGGTCTCCTCACTTGGGGTGCCAACGTGGGGCGCTTCAGCGCCATCGATAAGGCACCACTCGTCGGGTATGTGTACTTGTTCTTCCCGATCGCGGCTGGCGCGAGTGCACTCATCCTCGAAGGTCTTGTTAAATGGCTACGAGGGAATCGCTTCGCGATCAGCTGGTACGAAATCGGCGGTATCGTGTTCGCCATCGCCTCGCTCGTATTCTTCACGATGGCTTAGGCATCCTGACTGCCTGTTCTTCTACTTTGGCGCCACACCTCTTGCAGGTCGTGGCGCTAGTTTTTTATATTCTCGATAGTTCATCTTGTCGGAATTTTTATCCTATAGGACAAAAATTCGGACATCGCGATGTATAATGCGTGAGCGCGGGTGACCTTGACAGGTAGTTTGGTATCGTGCTACCATAATTTCGGAGTATACGGGCAGGAGATCTTCCTGCGCATCGCAGTTCAATTGAAATGAAAGGAGACAGAGATGCCAAAGAAGTACCTTATTCAACCGTGCTGCGCGGCGCTTGGTGCCCTAATCTTTGGAGGGCTTGTGTGCTGGAGTTTGGCCACTAAATCAGACGCTTCCAGCTTGTGCATCGCGCTGTCAAGCGTGCTGGCCATTGGAGTTGGAGTGATAGCCGGAATTACAGTTGGTGGCGAAATTATCCATGAAGGTCGTGTTTGATAACCATTTCGCAGTTCTTTAGCGCCACACTTCCTCACCGAAGTCGTGGCGCTACTTTTTTGTATGCTTCTTTTTCTGACTGTCGCCTTTGCCGATTCGGTAGGAATCCGCTTCGTCGTGCGTCGTAGAAACTTCTATGATGACCGATGCCTCACGTGCAACTAGTTGATGCGGTGTGTTCGGTGGTATGTGGACAACATCGCCTTGTTTTAATATTTTGACAATGCGGTCGGCGTTCGCGAGATTGTAATACCGTAATTCCAGTTTGCCGGAGAGCACATACCACGCCTCGTCCTTAATGATGTGGTAATGGTCGCTGAATGTCGCGCCTTTGTTGAACTTTAGCAGCTTCCCGCAGTACTTTTCATTATTGATTATCCATACCTCTTCACCCCATCCTTTTTTGTGAGTTTTCGCTTTTGATACAGCAAGGCGAATGTGTCCGTTCATAGATACCGAACATTCTACCTCACGACCACGAGCGTTGCCATTTGCTACCACAAGCAGTACTATCCCACTATTGTATGAAGAAGAAGGCTCTCGTTACTGGAATTACCGGACAAGATGGCTCATACCTAGCCGACCTTCTGCTGGCCAAGGGATATGAAGTGCATGGCCTTGTGCGCCGCTCGAGCGTCGTGAATCGCGAGCGTCTGGAACATGTATATGAACGGGCACGTCGCACCACCAAGAAGCCTATCGAATATGACGGCAAAGACCTTGGGAAATCGACCGGGCTCCATTTGCATTATGGCGATCTGAACGATTCAAGTTCTCTTCATCGGCTGGTAGAGAGCATCGTGCCGGACGAGATCTACCACTTAGGAGCACAGAGCCATGTCGGCATTAGTTTTGACATGCCGGTATACACGGGAGAAGCAACCGGCCTCGCGACGATAAAATTGCTTGAAGCGATACGAGATACGCGTATTAAGACCAGATTTTATCAAGCCTCGTCGTCAGAGATGTTCGGGAAAGCCAGCGAGTTCCCTCAAAATGAGAAAACTCCTTTTTATCCGCGAAGCCCGTACGGAATTGCGAAAGTGTACGCGTATTGGGCCGCCGTTAATTATAGAGAGGCATACGGCATCCATGCGTCAAACGGCATTTTGTTTAATCACGAATCGCCCCGGCGCGGGAGCAATTTCGTCACACGGAAAGTAACGTTGGGTGTGGCAGATATTCTGGCCGGCAAGCGCGATAAGCTCTATCTAGGCAATCTGGATGCGAAGCGCGATTGGGGATACGCGCCTGATTATGTGGAAGCGATGTGGCTGATGCTCCAACAAGACAAGCCGGACGATTATGTTATTGCGACGGGGGAGTCCCACAGCGTGCGGGAATTAGTCGAAGAAGTTTTTTGTTTGGCCGGAATAGATAATTGGAAGAAATACGTCGTCATAGACGACCGCCATAAGCGCCCGACGGAAGTGGATTATTTGCTGGGCGACAGCAGTAAGGCGCGCCGCAAGCTCGGCTGGAAGCCAAAAGTAAAGTTCAAGGAGCTGGTGCGCATTATGTTCGAACACGATTGCAAAACGGTTGGAGTTACTTTACCAAAGGGCAAGTAAAATACCTGAAATATTATTGCAGGGCGCGTGAGGCGATTGCAACGATCGCGGGGTGGTGAGATCTGTCTTGAAGCTCTTCAAGAGTGAAGGCGCGAAGACCCAGTTCGGCGTAGTATTCTTTTGGGTCTAGATTTTTTGCGACCGTCGCAAGCTCTTCTTGCGTCAGTTCCAGTGTGAACGTATATCCCTGCATGTGGACGCCTTTCTTCTGTGGCTGTTGCTGTCGGTTGCTCCAAAAATATTCGGCGATAGTGATGAATACGAATCGCTCAAGCGGGATCTCCAGTGACGTCTCGCGCTTGAATATTTCCTGCATCGCTTCGCACGCCGTTATGCCTGTTTTACGGCGGCCGCCTATGACCCACCAGAGATCCTGCGCAGGCTTCGATCGTCGTTTTGGTAGATATACCTTTTTTGCATGACGGTCGACCATGATGGTGTCCACACAGGTCACGATAAATGCTTCTATCGCTCGCGTATATTCATCGTCCGGGAGGAACACCTTCTCCATTCCAGTGAATCCTTTTTCAATATAGATAGCAGGTTCGTTTTCCATGGTGATTTGTTAGGTGATGCGTTCTGCTCGTTTGTGGATGACCGAAGTAAGGAATGCTTCAGCCATTGCGACTGCGGCGATACCGTCTTCAAGCGTCGCAAGAGGAGTCTTTTTGCCTTTAAGTTCCGATGCAAAAGCGTCAAACACAGCGGCATACATCGTGTGCGGGTCAGCGGTAAAAATATTGCGCAACACGAGCTTGCCCTTGGTGCCGTAAATAACGATACGATTGTCAGCATGAGGGATAGACTTGCTTGTGGTGATAACTGCAGGAACGCCACTGCGAAGTGTAAAAATGCCAATGGCAGTGCGGTCTACGGTCGTACTCGTCGCATCGCTCCACGCCCGCACCTCGCGGGCTTCTTGGCCGGTGATAAAGAGTAGAAGGTCAAAGAGGTGCACCCCGCGCGCCATAAGTGCACCGCCACCTGATTGCGCTGGGTTCTCGCGCCAGCGCATGTGGCGGGGGAGTGGCGGAAGATTTTTTTGCGCGAGGCCGCCGATTGACCACTGCATCTCAATATAAGTCAGGTCGCCCAACTTCTTTTGCTTGATGAGAGTCTTCGCCCTTTGTACCTCGGGATGCATGCGTAGGTGGTAGTTGACGAAGCAGCGTATGCGGGTTTTCTTCACCGCGTGCGCAATCGCACTCGCTTTGCGCAGTGATAGAGCAAGCGGCTTCTCGCACAGGATATGTTTGCCCGCTCGGGCGGCAGCAGTAACTTGTTTCGCGTGAGCATCATTCGGTGTGGCAACAACCACGGCGTCTATACTTTTGTCTTTGAGTATTTCGACAAAAGATCCTTTTTCGCGTTCGCTCGCAGTCGCGACCAACTTGGCGTTATGCGAGCTTGCAATCGCCTTCATAAGGCGATTGCCCTGGAGCCCAAGTCCCGTTACTGCCCACGATACTTTTTTATGTTCGTGCATGTTAGGAAACAATTCTTGAAATCGGAAGCGGTATGATGAATGTACCCTTGTATCCGGCGGCGCGGGTTTTTTTAATCAGTTCATCTCCGATATGCCATGAGAGAACGACGGCATATTCTGGCTGATCTTTTATAAGTCTCTCCTCGTCCACGACAAGGATATGTGTGCCGGGAGTATACAGGCCGATTTTTGGAGAGCCTTTTTTCTCCACGTTATAGTCGAGGAGCGTATTGTTTATTTTCGTAAATCCAAGCAATGCGTTTGAACGGCCGGCACTGGTGATGCCTACGATGCGTGCCCCGGTCTTTTTTAATTTCGTGAGGAGTGCCACTAAATTATGTTTAGCATTGTGAGCAAGTTTTGCAAAAGAGTGCAAGGTTTTAAGACTATACAGGCTCATCTTCTTTTCTTCCGCCAGTAATTTTTTGACGCGTGCACTCATAGGATGAACGCCCTTTTTCGCATAGACGCGAATAGAGCCACCGGCGGCCTCTATGCGCTCGGCGTCAATGACCGACATCTTGTGGAGGGCAAATAGATGAATCATTGGCTTGAGGCCGTAGTAGCGCAGGTGTTCATTATAAATAGTGTCAAATGCGAATTTTTCTACCATATCACGCAAGTACTGCGACTCGGACACGAACACGGTCTTCGTGTCCATGAGGGCTTTTATATTTTTTACCAGTACGTGTGTGTCGTTAATATGTGCGAACACGTTCGTTGCCGCTATGACTCGCGGGACCCCGTATTTTTTTCGTATATCTCTTACCGTTCCCGCATTGAAATAATGTTGGAGAGTGGGGATGCCGCTTTTGTTTGCGATTTTTGCAACATCGGTTGGCTCGATACCGACGACCTTCGCTCCTCTCTTTTTAAATTGTTGCAGAAGAGTGCCGTCATTGCTGCCGATATCTACTACCAACTCGCCCTTTTTGTAGTAGCCCGCTTCATGCGTGGTCTCGGCCAACGAGTCAAAATTGCGCACCAACATTTGGGTGAGTCCCGTGCGGTAGGGATAGTGCGGCATGAACACCAATTTTGGGTCGATGATGTAATCGAGCTGGGAGAGACCGCATACGTTGCAAAAGACGAGATTAAGCGGATAGGTAATCTCCAGTTCTAAGAGTCTTTCTTTCGTGAGATATTCCTGGAGTATGGGCTGGTGACCTAACGAAAGCACCAAAGAAAGCTTTGGATTTTTGCAGATTTGACAGCGTATTTGCGGACCGATTAAATCTGTAGCCATTACTTGCGGTTTATAGTGATATGCGGAAGACTATATCACATGCGCATAACTATCATACTGCCGTCTCTTGATGAGGGACCTCTCCTACGACAGACGGTTGATGCATCTTTTGGATATCTAGCGGGGCAGGACGTGGGGGTGCTTATCGTTACTTCTGCGCGCCTAACGACGCCGGAGACTAGGGTCGTCATCGAGGAGCTCAAGGCCTCCTATCCGGGACGTGTTGATTCTTTTGATCAGACGCGCCCGGGCCTTGGCTCTGCCGCACGCGAGGCTATAGAGCGTGTACAAGGTGATGCCATTATTTTTATGGCCGCCGATATGGAGACTCCGCCGGAAGTCTTGCCTGCAATCGTAGAGAAGTTAGAGCGGGGCTACGACATTGTTGCAACGAACCGTTGGTGCAACGGCATTACTTTCAATGGCTATCATCCGGTCAAATTGGTGCTGGCATTCATCTTTCAACAGATATTCCGTATACTCTATTTTACTAATCTTAGAGATCTCACCTACGGATATCGTGCGTATAAAATTTCGGTCATCAAAGAAATCAATTGGGAAGAGACGCGACATCCTTTTTTCTTTGAAGCAATTCTTAAGCCACTTCGACTCGGCTACAAAATAGCTGAAGTGGACGTGCCATGGGACACGTTCAGTTCGCGAAAAGCCTCAACTGGTCGTGCCAAACCTTTGGATTTATTTACGTATATTCGTACAGGACTCCGCATTAGATTTTTGACGAAGAAGAGGATGCTTCTTCGTGATGCTCCCACACCCAGAGACGGTAGCCGGTATAACTGATGGCAAACCCGAGTATGGCGCCTGCCGCATATGCCGTTAACAGCGCATACATGTTTGTCGTTATGTGCTCAGTTACGAAGACAAAAAGCCACTGACAGAAGAAAGAGCCCAGTACCGTTGTGTGGTAACGCACTAAACGCAAGGGGAGCGATGCATGCGGACTCCCGTTGAAGGAAAAACGATTGTTTAAATAAAAATTTATGAGGAGAGCCGTTTCGGTGCTGATAAGCACAGCCGTGGATGGGCGCACCAGCGTAAGCCAGATCCCCAGTATGACGAACAGGGTGCTCTGGACCGCAGCTGCAACGATGCCCATAAGTGCCACACGGTATATTCGTTTCTGCCACAGCACGTGCGCGATACGAGGCAATCGTTCCATCGCTTATGCAAGTGGCTTTTCTCCGCTGGTGAGGACAAAAGAACGCACCGGTTTTAATATGTTGAGTCCGAATATTGCACGGTCTATCCAGTTGTATATCGGCAAGAAATGGCGCGCCCACTTTGATGCTAAGTATTGAAGAACGAGTCCCGACAGATAGTCGGTCATAACCGAAAATCCGGCGTTTTTAAAAACAGCGGCCGCTTGTTTCGGGAGCAAAGGGCGCTCGTTTTCAGTTACTCCCACCGAACTGTACAGCGGAGAGGAACGATCTCGATAGAGATACATGAACGGATTCATCCGGTTCGGGTCAAATGCCATGAATCGCCCGCCCGGCCTGAGTACCCGATACGTCTCCGCGGCAAGTTGCCGCGGATCGGGGAAATGATGCACGATGCCGCTTAAAAGAACGCCGTCAAAAGATTCGTTTGCAAAGGGCAGGGCTTCGGCATCCCCCACGATGAGTTCGAGGCCGGGGTAAACGTTCTTCCCGCGTTCAATAAGTTTAGGGCTGATATCGAGGCCCACCACGTGATAGCCGGCTTCTCTAAGCAACTGTGTAAATACTCCGGAACCGCATCCGATATCAATAATGCGGGAGCCGGACGGAAGATTCGTAAGCCTTTTAAATGCGCTGATAAGGAGCTCATTTGACTCTGGCGTAAAAGCGTCATACACATCACTCTCTGCATGGTGGTCAAAAAAAGCGATTTCTTTCTCTTTTTGTTGGATTGCATGCATGATATCGTACTGTAGCATGACCCGAATAAAGGAATTCTTACGAAACCACCGCCCTGTCGCGGTGCTTATGGGAATCGTGTTAGTGCTCACGACCATTCCCATTCTGGACATCTATCTAGTAGTTGGAGATACATGGCAAGGCATTCTGCCCCCATTATCAGATGACGCTGTCTATACCGCGCACATACAGAACATTGCGGGAGGATATCCAAATGACGGCAATCCTTATTTCTATGAGCATCGAAATGATCCACCGATCGTCATCTTCGGTGGCGCATGGATAGATGCAATCCCGTTCTTTGCCGGAATGCCGCTCAATACCGCGCTGTTCTTTAATTTTATAATCTGGAGTCTGGCATTCGCGGCCGTTCTTTACTGGTTATTCAGGGAATTGCGAGTGAAGCCATGGGTAGCGGTTCTCGGCACGGTGCTCCTCTACCTGCAGGCGTACGCGCGGGTATGGAGGCCGGCGAATCTGCAACCTGTGTGGCCGTTCTATTTCTTATTTTATATTGCTCTTATTCGCCTCGTGCGAGAACAGTCCCGCAGGAACATTGTGATGCTCGCCCTTGCAACCGGCTCGATGTTCTATCTCTTTGCTTACCTGTGGCAAACGGCCGTCATTACGCTCGGTCTCCTCTTTTTATACGCTCTTGCTTGCAAGAACTGGCCACTACTCAAAGCAACGGTGGCTTCCTCGGTGATAGGCGGCGTGATCGGTCTTCCTGTTCTGCTTTACACACTCTGGCTCTCGCACACGCCGTATTTTTGGGAAAGTATGTACCGTTTTGGGCTGGTGAATACCCATCTCCCGATGGCTGAAGTTATCTATTCAGGCGGATGGGTGGGCTTCATGCTTGCATTCCTGGCGATACTCTATTTTCGCGTACCGGCATTACGGAAAGATACAGAGTTCATTTCACTTAGTATGTTTCTCTGCATAAGCGGGCTTGGTTTATGGATCATGCAAGGAAGTAACCTCATAACAGGGAAGTTGTTTGAAAACGGTGAACATCTTCGTGGGTTTATTCTGCTGTGGCTCGCATTTGCTACAGTGATCGTTGGGTCATATGTATGGAAACGGCGCGCCGAACTCTCAACATGGATGCAGGCAGTCTCTGTTGCCGTGGTGATGGTATGTTCGATAGCGAGTCTGTACTACACGCAATATTATTTCTCCCCATTCATTAACGTAGAAGTAAATCGCGAATCCTGGCAGACCGAGCAGTTGTATGCAAAGCCATTCGCCTGGCTCCAAAATCAGGAGAAAAATCCGGTCGTAGTGTGGAGCGATCCGCATCAGTACGTCGCGCCGAATTTGTCGGTATATACCCGGCACTTCACGCTTTATGCCCCGTACGGAATGTGGCGATTACTGTCTGAGCGCGAAATTCGTGAACGATATCTTGTCTCGCAATACTTTGATAATCCGACGGTCGCTGATCTCAAGAACGATATGGTGACCTACCTCGGACGGCCGGACGTATTCCATAACGCGAAGACTATCGAACGCGGCATCAAGATATGCCGGATACTCTACTTCTGGGATAGGAACAAGGATTGCGGCATACCGCCGACGTCGGCAGAATTGCTCGGTGACAAATTCTTTAACGATCTTGAGCAGAAGTTTACCACCGACATCAAACCGAACATCAAAGAATATCTCGCAAAATATCACGTCTCCTATATCCTTAAGGATGTTGTACTTGATCCACAGTATAAACCCAAGAGCCTTGGCGCGAAACTTGTATACAGCGATGGAAGGTTTGAAATATATACCCTGCCGTGAAAATCTACTACGTCGCGAATGCTCGCATACCCACAGAAAAGGCACATGGTATTCAAATCGCAAAAATGTGCGAAGCATTTATTGAGGCGGGTGCCAATTTGACACTCGTTGTTCCTCGACGTGCGACTGATTCTCGTTCACCACGTGACTACTACGGGCTTCGTGTAGATGTGCCTCTCGTGCGTCTTCCTGTCGTTGATTGGTATGGCAGGGGACGTCTTGGATACGTGCTGTCGTCGCTCTCATTCATATGCTCGTATCTTATTTTTCTTGCGCGCAAAAAAGCAGCAGGAGAACGGTTTCTGATTTACACGGTCGATCTGGACACATTCTCTTCTTCGCCGCTCGTTTTTTTGCACCAGCCGCTTTTCTCGGAAATGCACACCGCAAAACGCTCAGGCATTGCGCAGCGTGTGCTTTTCAAGCATATTCGGGGCGTCATCGCCATTAACCGCATCATCGTCAAAGAATTGCAGCAGGCATTCCCGCATTCCGGCGCGCGTTACATCACCGAGCCGAACGGCGTTGATCTCGCGGCATTCCCGAAGATGACAAAACAAGAAGCACGCACGCGGCTCGGACTTCCGCACGATATTTCCATCGTTCTCTATGCCGGGCGATTTTTTGAATGGAAGGGCTTGGAAATTTTGCCGAAAGCGGCCGCAATGACGCCCGCAATCCGCTGGCAGATTGTGGGCGGCGACGAGGTAGGATTCAAAGAATTGGTCAAAGAGCCGCTGCCCGAAAATTTCTTTTTTGCCGGGAGTCGCCCTTATAACGAAATGCCGCTCTGGTGTGCCGCCGCCGATGTGTTGCTAGTGCTCGGCACGAAACGTGATGTGCAATCGTATCGCTATACGTCGCCAATGAAACTTTTTGAATATCTCGCCACTGGCCAGCCGATTATTGCGAGTGGTACACCTGCTATTCGCGAAATTGTATCCGAAGCACAGGTGTTGTTTTATGAGCCAGACGATGCGCAGGATCTTGCTCGAGCGGTAGATTAC
>JAUSJH010000010.1 GCA_030647655.1 bacterium
ATCTCGATAGATAATGGTGTCGGCGCGCAACCTCTCAACGGCACTGCCATCGTGCACCCATCTGCCACAACGCTCTACACACTCACCGCGACTGGTGATGATGGCACGGTGACGTGTACGCAGACGATTACGGTTGGCAAACCCATCGTCGTCCCTCCCACTATCTCCTCGCTCTCTCCCACCTCCGGACCCGTGGGCACTAGGGTCGCTATAACCGGTACCGGGTTCACCTCCACAAACAACAGCATCAAATTCGGCGGAGGATACCTGAACGGGCTTAGCTCAAACGGAACCACCATGACCTTCACTATTCCTAGTAGCTTGGGTACCTGTCTTCCTGCTGGTGGAACCACATGCCCAGCGCTCGCCATGGTGGTATTGCCCGGCTCCTCCTATGCCGTTTCCGTCATAAACGCAAACGGCACGAGTAATACCAAGACGTTCACGGTTACAAGTGGCGGCGTCCCTGAATCCCCAAGCGTCAACTCGCTCTCTCCAGCCTCTGGCGTAGTGGGTACCGTGATTACCATTACCGGCTCCGGCTTCACTGCTACCGGAAACACGGTGCACTTCGGTGTTGGCGGCAAGAAGAACGTAAGTTCCTCCAACGGAACGTCCATCAGCTACACGATTCCCAACAGCGTCAGCGGCTGCGATCTCTGGACGAGCAGTTTCTCCTGCACGCAGGTAGTGTCTCTGGTAACCCCCGGCACCTACACTATCTATGTGACGAATGCGAACGGCACGAGCAATTCCAAGACGTTCACGGTTGCATCACCACCTACTATCTCCAGCATCAGCGGGCCGACCTCGCGCACTGTCGGCCAAAGCGGCACGTGGACGGTGAATGCGAGCGTCTCCGGCGGGGGGAATGTGAGCTACTCGGTCGTGTGGGGAGATGAGTTGAGTGCTGCGGATGCAGCCGCGGCGGCCACTCGCCTCGTATCGTCTGCGACCTTTACTCACGTGTATATGAAAGCTGGTACATACACACCAAGGTTCACCGTATCTAATAGCAACGGCTTGGCGCAGAAAAATGCCGCGAGCGTGTCTGTCGCCCCTATCGTCTCCTCGCTCTCTCCCACCTCCGGCAAAGTGGGCACCGTAGTTACCATTGCCGGCTCCGGCTTCACTGCTACAGGAAATACAGTTCACTTCGGTGTTGGCGGCAAGCTGAACGTGAGCTCATCCAATGGAACATCCATCAGTTACACGATACCGAACAGCGTCAGCGCGTGCGATCTCTTCGGCAGCACCTGTCGCTCCCCACAGTATCTGGTGAGCCCTGGTGCATACTCCATCTCGGTTTCCAGTGCAAACGTGACAAGTAACGCCAAGACGTTCACGGTGAATTAAAAAGGAATGTGATGGACAGCACCATCCGCGTATGAATATGAATCTTAAAGAGGCTCGAATTTCGGAGCTGTTTCGTGTGCTTGGTGCGGCACTGCTTGCGTGCGTAGTCGTGGCGGGCATATTAGTGCTCGTGCTTAGGTACAAATCAAATCAGACGAATAGCGACCAGTCTCGTGGAGCTTATACAGAAGAAGACAAGCTACGCATACTTGCAGGACTTCATTCGACCTCGAGTGACGCATATAGTGAATCCGAAAAGAAGAAAATGCTACGAGCGCTTTCGGCCCAATCGTCATCGCAGTTGAGTATAGAGGAAAAGGCCGCCATTTTAGAGAAACTTCGATAACATATGTCCGCATCACACCGCACATTTATATCTATCGGGGCACTTCTTTTGCTCGTTCTCTTGATTGCGTCGCTTCCGCGCGAGCGCGCGGAAGCGACAAGCGGGACCATGACTGGCTGGCTCTGGAGCGACACAATCGGGTGGATGAGCCTCAACTGCTCCTACCTCGATACGTGTGGCTCGAATAACTACGGCATATCAGTTGATGCAAATGGTAACCTTTCTGGCTATGCATGGAGCGACAATGTAGGTTGGATAAGCGCGAATACTTCGGATGTCTCGGGGTGTCCTACGTCTCCGTGCGCACCGAAAATAGCAAACGGCGCATTGACGGGCTGGCTCAAGGTGCTTTCTGGCGGAAGTGCGCAGAGTGGAGGATGGGACGGATGGATAAGCCTTAATGGCTCTAATTATGGTGTTACGTTTGAAAGTGGAACATTCTCAGGCTATGCATGGGGCGACGTGAATGTCGGTTGGGTGAGTTTCGCTCTCGCGCACACTACATACGTCCCGAACAATCCACCCGACAATCTGACCATCAG
Organism: bacterium; assembly: GCA_030647655.1. Taxonomy (GTDB): domain Bacteria; phylum Patescibacteriota; class Minisyncoccia; order Phycocordibacterales; family UBA2100; genus UBA10103. The sequence continues at coordinate 2,245 of JAUSJH010000010.1, forward strand.
CGGGCCGTCATCTGGGACTATCGATACTTCGCTCGAGTACACGTTCACCGCGACGGATTCTGATGACAGTATACACTACGGCATTGATTGGGACGACGGTTCGCCGGAGGAATGGCAACCTGTGGGGGCGACACTCGCAAGCGATGCAACAAAAGTCGTACGCCACGCATGGACTTCAGGTGGGGCGAAGACAATAAGAGCGGTCGCACGAGACGTCATCGGCGCTTCATCGGAGCAAAAATTGTACTCTGTCTATATAAAAGATCCCTGCATCACCCCGATGAGAGAGTGTGGAATAGACGGCAACGTCCACGATAGCTGCACCAAGGCCAACATAAAGCCGGATTGTTCGTCAGGGTGCTACGCCGGCGCATGCTCGGCGGGCTCCATATCTATCCGACCACTGATTGTGAGCGTAGGGAAAACCGCGACGGTAAAGTGGAATCTCACCGACGTGGACCCTGATGCCACATGCTCTATCGTCGGTACTAACGGCCAATCGTGGGGCGTTTCCAGTCTATCTGGCGCGAGACCGACCTACGGGATTACGGGGCAGACGACCTATACGCTTTCTTGCGGGGCACTCAAAGAAAGCGCGACTGTGAACATTCTTCCGATATTCCAAGAGCGGTAGGTTTCCAAAGCCATCTTCGTTTCGTTCACTTTGCTAGGTTATACTTCTCGCATGTCTTGGGCATCGAAGCGGAGAGCCACGTACCTCGGAGGCGTTATATCATTTTTCTTTATTATAATCGGCTTTCCGCTTGCCTATTGGTATTTCAGTATTCCCGCCACGTGTGGCGATGGTATCCAAAATCAGGGTGAGACAGCGATCGATCGCGGGGGGTCGTGCCCGCTTCTTGACGAAAGGGCACTCCAGCCGCACGCAACGCTCTGGACGCGCAGCTTCCGCGTACGCGACGGCTCCTACAACGCGGCGGCCTATATCCAGAATCCCAATCGCGAGGCGGGGGTGCGCGCGGCGTATTATCGTTTCGGCCTCTATGATACACAAAATATTATCGTTGCCGAGAGATACGGCTCTACGTTCATTATGCCGGGCTCCATCACACCGATTTTTGAGGGTGACATCGATACGGGAAATCGCATTGTCGCGCACGTCTACTTTGAGTTTACTGAGACTCTCGTGTGGGAACGGATGAAAAATATGGCACTTCCTGTTGCAGTCAACAATAAGGAACTATTGAATGCCGATACCGTACCTCGCCTCAAAGCGACCGCGCTCAATAGCGCGGTCTCAGACGTGGTAAGTCCTTCATTCGTTGCAGTGGTGTTTGATCCGGCGGGCAATGCGTTCGCCGCCTCTGCAACGAGACTCGACCGCCTTCCTGCGGGCGGGAGCTCACCGATTGTTTTCACGTGGCCCGATCCATTTCCCGTTCAGGTAGGCCGTATTGATATTTTGCCACTTGTAAGCCCCACGTCGGCAAAATAACATGCCTCGAACTAGAAGTTTGTTCTCCCATGTTGACTGGTTCCTGTTTGCCACAGCGCTCGCTATCTCGCTCTTAGGATTGGTGACGATGTACTCCTTCTCTGCAGGCAATTCGTTCTTCGACAGGCAGATCATCTGGATATGTATTTCAATCGTGGTCTTTTTTGCCGCGAGTATTCCCGAGTACGGTTTTTTGCGGCGTACCTCGGTCATCGCCGGATTCTTCGCGCTCGCCATGGTACTTCTCGCTCTCATTTTCTTCTTCGGCTCAATAGTCAAGGGCGCGCAAAATCGCTTTGATCTCGGATTTTTTGCGGTCCAGCCGTCGGATCCCGCAAAGCTTCTTTTGGTGATGATTCTTGCAAAATATTTCGCGCGGCGACACATCGAGATCGCACACATCCGGCACATTCTTGTTTCCGGCGCCTACGCATTAGCACTCTTCGTGCTCGTCTTTTTCCAACCCGATTTCGGGAGCGCCATCATCATCGGGGCCATCTGGCTCGGGATGGTCTTGGTCGCCGGCATATCGTGGAAACATCTCGTAGTGCTTTTTGTAACAGGAGCAATCGTCATTACGGGACTTTGGCAATACGGTCTGCAGCCATACCAAAAGCAGCGCGTACTCACCTTCCTTCATCCGCTGACCGATATCCGCGGCGCAGGCTACAACGCGTATCAGTCGACCGTTGCCGTTGGTTCCGGCGAGCTCCTCGGGAAGGGTATAGGGTACGGTACGCAATCGAAGCTCCAGTTCCTGCCGGAGTATCAAACTGATTTCATTTTTGCGGCATATGCGGAAGAGTGGGGATTCGTCGGTGTTGTGCTGTTGCTCGGTCTGTTTGCGGTCCTAATCATCCGCATTCTTACCATCGCTGGGCGTGGCGCAGACAATTTCGACATGCTCTTCGGGCTCGGGCTCGCAGTTTACTTCACCGCACAATTCAGCGTACACGTCGGCATGAACATGGGGCTCCTGCCTATCACGGGGACAACCCTGCCTTTTATGAGCTATGGCGGCTCGCACTTACTCACGGAATACGCGGCGCTCGGCATCCTTTGCGCACTGCGCCGCCACGCGCGCCCGAGCATCCAGGCGCGCGATGAAACGGAAATAGTCGGGGCACTCTAACGATAGAGTAAGGCCGTTTTCTCCACCATATCCGAAAGGGGAAAGTGGTTTTGGGAGGGGAAAAGCTCATTCTCCTCGCGCTCACGCATTGTTTCGATGAGCGCTTCCGCGAGCGCTTCCGGATCCGCCGGCGGTACAGCACGGATGTGTTGGAAGCGCTCTCCGACCTCTGGATTCACGACCGTCGTCATCACAATGGGGAGCCCTGCGGCGCCTGCTTCAAGGAGTACATACGGCATACCTTCCTTTATAGAGGGAAGGAGGAAAACATCGAATGCTTTGAGATAGCGTGCCGCGTCGGATACAAAGCCTGAAAAGAGCACCCGCTCCGCAACACCCGATGTGCGCGCGAGCGTTTTCAGGTGCCCGCGCTCTTCGCCTTCTCCGAGCACCATATAAAGCACGTTCACACCCTGCCGTTTGAGTAGAGCAATAGCCTCGATGGCAAACGAGATGCCCTTGTTGGCCGTAAGCTCGGCTATCGTGCCGATGCGCGGCACGTTCAGAGTTTTTTTGAGCGCGGGGACTTTTCCGCAAAGGTATTGTATAGCCTCTTCTCGTGATAGATACTCCGGCGCCTCGATTCCGATGGGAATGTAGTGGATTTTGTCTGCAACGGCACTCATCTTTTTGCCCTGCACCTCGTCAGAGCGTGAGACAACAATAGTCGCGTGGCTCATGAGTGCTGTGAACCAACTAATGAGATATATGAGCGTGCGAGGGAGAGAACTTCTTTTTTCGTTGAACGGCCAACCGTGGACCGTGAAGATTATGTTTGCCTGCCTGCCGGCAGGCAGGGCACCTATAATGCGGGCGGCGAGAGCGCCGAGCGCAGCCGCCTTAGAGCTGTTGAGATGCACCACATCAGGCCGCACGCGCCACAAGCAGATGAGAATCTGGAAGAAGCTTGTTACGTCCGATATGAGAGCGATGTCGCGACCGAGAGAAGGAATGGGCCGAATCGGGATACCGGAATCCGCAAGCATGTTCGAAAGTCGTCCGCGTTCTCCGAATGCCACGATAGGCTCGAACTCATCTTGGGGAATATGCGTGGCAAGGTCCAACACATAACGTTGGGCTCCGCCCCACGTTGCCTTTGTTATAAGAAACAAAACCCTCTTTCTTTTTGGGAGGTTGTTTTGAGCCATATTTTATGTAATGATACCTGATATGTCGTTGGTCCCCAAGCGGGAATACGTCGTTCTGCTTCTCGGCGACGTCATTGTGTTCATTGTCTCCCTTTGGGCGACCCTTGCCTTGCGCTATCTCTCGGCGCCTTCCCAAGAGCTCTTCACGCTTCACCTTGTACCATTCAGCTTTCTATTTGCGGCGTGGGCAGTCATTTTCTTTCTCGCCGGGCTCTACGGCCGTCACACGCGCCTCTTCCGTAGTCGTCTTGCCGCGACCATTTTCTATACGCAAATCATCAACATGGCGCTCGCTGCGTTATTTTTCTTTTTCATTCCCGCATTCGGGCTTGCGCCTAAGACGATACTCGTCCTATATCTCGTCGTTTCATTCCCGCTGATATTTCTCTGGCGCGTTACGCTTTATCCGCATTTGCGGAGCAGGAAGAGGCTCCGCGGCGTCCTTCTCGCTTCCGGTCCCGACGCGCATGCGCTCGCGCAGGAAATTGCAGGTGATGCGCGTTACCCATTCGCGTTTGAATACATTGTCGATACGGCACATGCCCCCTCGCACGAGGTCATCCAGCAAGCATGCCGTGTAGCCGAAGAGGACGATGTAACGTTCCTCGTCGTCGACTTCTCCGACAAAGCCGTCGCCGCCGCACTTCCCATAATCTACAATGCAGCGTTCCATAAACGCCGCTTCTCGCTTCTCGACGCGGCGGAGCTCTATCAGGAGGTTTTCGATCGCGAACCGCTCTCACTCATTAATTACGAGTGGGTACTTGCCAACGTGAGCACTTCGCGCATCTATGACGTCCTTAAGCGCACTATTGATGTCGTGTGCGCTCTCATGGGTGCGATAATTTCGCTCATCTTTTATCCTTTCGTGTATCTCGCTATCAAACTTGACGATGGCGGCGATATTTTCATTGTGCAGGAGCGCGTCGGCAGGTTCCAGCGCCCCATCCGCATTCTAAAGTTCCGTAGCATGAGCGGCAACGATGAAGGGAATTACGGGACGAGCGGCAAGTCAAATCTCACCGTCACGCGCGTGGGGAAATGGCTCCGCACCATGCGCATAGATGAATTCCCCCAGTTGTGGAACGTTGTGCGCGGCGATCTTTCTTTGGTCGGTCCGCGGCCCGAATTGCCCGCGCTCGCCGCTCAATATAACGCCCGCATCCCGTACTACAACGCCCGCTATCTTGTGGCGCCGGGGCTTACTGGCTGGGCGCAGGTACGGCATGATCATGACCCGCACCACGGCACGGACATTGTAGAGACAAAAGAGAAGCTCTCCTATGACCTGTATTATCTCGCCCACCGCTCGCTTTTGCTCGACATATTTATTATGCTTCAAACAGTGCGGATATTCGTGACCGCACGGGGAACCTAATATGACAAAGAAAAAAGCAGTAGTAACCGGCGGAGCGGGGTTCATCGGTTCGCATATCGTTGACTCCCTCGTGGAGCGCGATTTCGAAGTACACGTTGTCGACAACTATGCGGGCGGAAGACGCGAAGATCGCATCAATCCGAAAGCAACGTATCACGAAGTAGACATTCGAGACTACGAAAAACTCGCCCCGATTGTTGCCGGAGCGGAATACGTTTTCCACGAGGCGGCGCTCCCGCGCGTCCAGTATTCCATCGAGAATCCCGAGGAAACATTTTCGGTCAACGTGAACGGCTTGGTGACGACGCTACGCGCTGCTCACGAGGGCGGCGTTAAGCGGGTCGTTTATGCGAGCTCCGGCTCTGTCTATGGGGATCAGGAGACGCTCCCGCTCTCGGAGGATCTTCCCGCACAGCCGAAGAGTCCGTATGGACTCCAGAAATATATCGGTGAGTTAACCTGTCGGGTGTGGAGCGGCGTCTATGGTCTCTCCACTGTCTCGCTCCGATATTTCAATGTGTACGGACCGCGCATGGACCCGAATGGCGCCTACGCTCTCATGATAGGAAAGTTCCTCTTGATGCGGAAAGAGGGGAGACCATTGACCATCTGGGGTGATGGCACGCACACGCGGGATTTTACGAGCGTGAAGGATGTGGTCGCGGCCAATCTTCTTGCGGCTGAATCCAAAAAAGTTGGTGCTGGTGAAGTTTTCAATATCGGTGCAGGCCGGAATGTGGCGGTCAATGACGTGGCGGCGCTTATCGGCGGTCCAGTCGTACACGAGCCCGAGCGCCTCGAGCCGAAGCACGCGCTTGCAGACAACCGGAAGGCAAAAGAACTCCTTGGATGGGAGCCACAGATTACACTGGAAGAAGGCATCGTGGCGCTTAAAAAAGAGTCCGGAATACAATGATAATCGACGGCAAAGCAATCGCCGAGGAAATGTACAAGGCGCTCAAAGAGCGCCGCACGCATTTTGCACGTGGCATCAAGATTGGCATTATTGTTGTTGGTGTAAATCCTGTCATCGAATCATTTGTGCGCATCAAGACCCGCGCAGCGCAACGGCTGAATATTGAAATGGTTCGTGTCGACCTACTGGCCGATGCTGGCACACAGAAAGTTATTGAAGCAGTGGAGAAGCTCGCCAGCGACACGGATGCGGTCATCGTACAGTTGCCTCTTCCAAGAACAATCGATTCCGACACGGTTCTCTCGGCGATTCCGAAAGAAAAAGATGTTGATGCACTCAATCCGACTATTCCCTACGATAAACATTCCGTATTCGCTCCCGTCGCGCTCGCTGTTGTCGAAATACTCAAGCGCTCGAGTATTCCCATCAAGGGCGCGCGTACGGTCGTCGTCGGCGCCGGGCGCCTCGTTGGTGCTCCAAGCGCTCACCTCTTGAAGCGCCTCGGCGCCCGCGTATCCATGTTCACACTGCAAGAAGGCTCGATGAATGACCTTAAGGACGCCGATATTGTTGTCTGTGGCGCGGGGAACCCCGGATTTATCAAACCCGAGCATCTAAAAGATGGCGTTGCCCTCGTTGACGCGGGCGCATCAGAATCCAAGGGCAAGGTAGTCGGCGATGCAGATCCCGCGTGCGCCGAAAGAGCCTCTGTCTTCACGCCCGTCCCCGGAGGTGTCGGCCCAGTCGCAGTCGCCATGATATTCAGGAATTTGTTTGATTTACTCGACAAGAAGAGCTGAATTTTCAGTGTGATAGCATTCCATTATGAGCACAGGAGATTCCTTCGGTAATGATTCGAAGCGTCCGAAACGGCCTGACGAGCGCTCTGGTTTATCACGCCGTGCGGCGCTTCTGCTTGGTGCCAGCGCCCTGCCTGCCGCCATAACAGGCCCGGACCAGACGGTACAAACGGCTGGTATGGCTGAGGAAGTTGCGAAATTTACAAAATTTGCAATGAAATTGCCCCGCACAATGCAGAGTTTCAACCACTTTCTAAAAACGTTCCAGCCGAAAAGCGAGATGGGACTACAAGCGGTAGCGAAGGTATTTTCCGCAGTTCGCGGTGAAATTCCGCTCGATTCCTCTGGAAAAGTCGATCTTGGTATTTTAAGCGAACTGCATCACGCACTCAGCTTCGCCGATGGGCATTTGAAAGATCCATGGGATCTCCTTTTAGATTCGAATAATTTCGCTCAAGCCGCACGCATCGCTGGTATAAAAGAGACGAACGAAGAAATAATTCAAGCTATAGATATTTTAAAGCAAATCGCGGGTGCGCCCGCTTCCTCAAGTCTGCTTGATACCTCAAAAATACTTTCCAATCACATCGCGATATTGCTTGAAAACATTCTTGATCATCCTGAAATCATTCCCGGTCGGCCGGAGCGGGACGAGTCGGGAGGAGAAAGCACCATCTGCGACTTCTACAACCACATAAGCAACATGAGTATACATTTACTAGATGCGGATCCAAACAGAGCCAAGTCGATAAGAGAACGCGCCAATTACTACTTCGAAGCCGCATATCCGGAGATGAAAAATCGCGAGCGTCAGAGCAATAAGGATACAGTTGCATCCAGACTCGAACCGCCCAAGAGAGACTTGAGCGCAGAGGGGATCGACGCTCGTCCGTTTTTACTTTGCTCTGTTGATTTCGCGGAACGGTCTCCTGACTCTAACGCTCGCGGAAAAACATTTCTCATATCGATCCACGGCGACACTGGTGGGCTTACCCGGATGCATGTTCAGCACTTGAGACAGCTACTCACCCATCAAAGCATATTGGATAATTTTGATGAAAAAAATACTGTTGTAGATGTGGTCGGAAGGAATGTCCGGGTAACGAGCTCTGACGATGAATTTAGCGAATACCTTACTAGGTATGCGCGAAGTGGCTCGCGTCTTTATGTTCCGAATCGTCTTCAATCTGACACCAAAATCCCAAATAAACCTCCTATATATTCAAAGCCTCAGCGGTGGGCAAAAGGCGAATAACCCGCAGGCGATTGCTGTAAAACATTTCGCGGGTATACTTGCGCTCATATGTGGCAAAAACGGGCTATCGCCCTAGTAATCCTAATCGTCGGCACCGGCATCGGCTGGTACGTCTACAGCAGTGAGCACACGGGCTCGCGGCCCTTCAAGCTCGGGCTCGACCTTTCGGGCGGTACGCAACTCGTCTACAATAATAATGTCAAGGCGAGGCCTTGACATTAGTGACATCGAGGCGACCTCTGCTGCGTATTGATTTTTACTGGCTTCTTTCTGAAATATCAGTAAAATGCTCGCCATGTGGCAAAAACGCACCATCGCACTTCTGATACTAGTTGCTGGTCTGGGGATCGGCTGGTACGTCTATAGTTCGCAACATAGCGGCTCGCGGCCATTCAAACTCGGCCTCGACCTTTCGGGAGGCACACAGCTTGTATACCGCGCCAAACTTGACGCCATTGTCGGAAGCGATGTTGCCGACTCGATGGCATCCTTGCGCGATACAATCGAACGGCGCGTGAATCTCTTTGGCGTCTCCGAGCCTATCGTGCAGACGGAACACGCGGGCACTTTGGCAGGCTCGCCGGAAGAACGTTTGATAGTGGAGCTTCCGGGAGTGACGGATACACAGAAGGCGATTGAGCTCATCGGACAAACGCCGGTCTTGGAGTTCCGGATGCTGAAAGAAGGAGCGGAGCCACCGCCATCGGGCCAGCCTGTCGCGAATGTGAACGATATTTTCGAACCATCAGCGATTACCGGCAAGAATTTAAAAAGCGCACAGCTACAGTTCCAGGGAGGGGCGGGAGCGCTCACCGAACCAGTCGTCGTTCTTCATTTCGATTCCACGGGTGCGAAGATATTTGCCGATCTCACTAAGAAAAATGTCGGCCGCTACTTCGGCATGTTCCTCGACGGCGTGCCGATTTCCGTTCCCGTTATTCGCGAGGCCATTCCAGACGGCACTGCTGTCATCTCCGGAGGATTCACGCCGGAGGGAGCGAAGGAGCTTGCTCGCAACCTGAACTACGGCGCTCTGCCTGTGCCAATAGAGCTCATATCCACACAGACGGTCTCAGGGACGCTTGGCGATAAGGCGGTACGCGACGGCATCATGGCGGGCCTATGGGGAGTCGTTGCAGTCATCTTCTTCATGCTCCTGTGGTATCGCTTGCCGGGGCTTCTCGCGGCGGTAGCGCTCTTGCTCTACATTTCCGCGATGCTCGCGCTCTTTTTGCTCATACCTGTCACGCTCACCGCTGCCGGCATAGCGGCATTTATCCTCTCGGTCGGTATGGCGGTGGATGCCAACGTGCTTATCTTCGAGCGCATGAAAGAGGAATTGCGGGGAGGAAAGTCAACGAAGGAGGCAATCCACGACGGCTTTGCACGTGCGTGGCCATCCATCCGCGATTCCAATATTTCCTCGATGATTACTGCCGTCATTCTCTTCTGGTTCGGCACCTCGCTCATCAAGGGCTTTGCGCTCGTTTTCGGACTCGGGGTGCTCATCTCTATGCTTACCGCAATTTCCGTATCGCGCACCTTCTTGCTCGCACTTGGTATTGATGCAAAGGGGGGCTTCGTGCGCTTCCTTTTTGGTAGCGGCATCAAAGCATAAATATGATCATCATCAAACATCGTAATATCTTTTTTGCGGTTACGGGCGCAATCGTCCTCGCTGCGCTCGTTTCGCTTTTCGCGTTCGGGCTTCACCTCGGCACCGATTTCACCGGCGGCACTCTTGTACAGGTGAGCTACGACGGCATTCGGCCGAATGCGGTACCGCTGACGGATATGCTAGATAAAGCAGGATTCAAAAGTTTTTCGCTCCGCGAAACGGGAACGAGTGGATATATTCTCCGGACACAGACGCTCACGAATGAGCAACGCGGTGAACTTTCGGCGGTATTTTCGTACCAAGGCGGGACGGCCCATATAGACCAACTCACGGAAGTCGGGCCCACTATCGGCTTGGAACTTCGCAACAAGGCACTTATTGCGCTCGGGCTCGTCTTACTTTGCATTCTTCTCTTTATCGCGTTCGCATTCCGCAAGGTCTCGCAGCCGGTCTCTTCCTGGATATACGGCCTCATCGCGCTCGTGACCTTGATACACGACATCATCATACCGGTCGGATTTTATGCGGCACTCGGGCATTTCCTCGGGGCGCAGGTGGATACGCTTTTCGTCACCGCAATCCTCACGGTGCTCGGCTTCTCGATACACGACACTATCGTCGTCTTCGACCGCGTGCGCGAGAACTTGCGCGTCAACCACGACCGCAACCGCAAGGAAGATTTTGCGGAGACGGCAGGCCGTTCGCTCAATCAGACATTCGTTCGTTCCATCAACACTTCACTTACCGTCCTCATCACGCTCCTCATTCTGTATTTCATCGGGCCTGCATCAACCAAAGATTTCGCGCTCACGCTTTTGGTCGGCATAATCGCCGGTACCTACTCCTCAATTTTTCTCGCCACTCCACTCTTGGTTGTGTTCGGAAAACGAGTTGAAAAGCAAAAGTAGCAGCGCCCGTCCCGTTAGATGCGAAGCTATCTAATGGGATGGACAAAAGCGGAAGTAGGGTATACACTCCAATCTACATGAATATCGGCGCAACATATTACTACGCCTATCTTAGCCCCAGGGGGTAGATTTTGTCGTTCTAAAGGACAGATCAGGCCCCCGCAAGGGGCTTTTTCTGTGGTTGTGACTTGGAATCTGTTTCGTCCCCGACATAGTTTCCAGCTCGCAATACCGCGACTGGTTGCAAGCGTAAGGAGCTTGCTGAAGCTCTTTACGCTTGCAGTACCTAATGGAGGTCAACGTGGAACGTCCAGCAACTACTATCGCCGTATGGGACAGCGGGTTGAGACAAGCGATCGAGCCGTGCATCCTCCCCGGCCTCAACGAAAAGGGCAGGGTAATCGGCCACGGTCTCTTGGCGGATTCGAATTTCAACGCCGATCCCTTGAACGAGCACCAGCGATTGGAGCGAATCCTTGCGACGACCGCCCTGATGATCGTTTGCGTATCGGGGATCGCGGCAAGCGAGGTGTGGGCTATACGGGCTGCATTTCAATTTCGCTGCAAGATTGGCCTCATCGTTCGCATGGAAGATCAGTGGAAATGGCAGGCCCTACCAGGCCTACAGGCCGGCGCGTGCTACGACTTCGTTGTCAGCATGCGGGGACCAAACAAACGCCTTTCAGGAATGTTCCCGCATTCCCGCACCTTACACGTCGACGGTCTCATCAAAAATGATGCACGGAAAGTGCTCGAGTTGGTATAGCGTGCCGCTGTGCAAGGTGAAAAACGAAAATAGGCGCCGCGCGGGTTCGATTCCCGCCGGCGCTTTTGTTTTGGGGCGCACAGTCTTGTGCCGTTGGCGGCAGTACGGTAGGCTGTCGCGGGCAACAGTTCACCAGCCCAAGCAACGAGGAGAGTCGTCATGAGGAAGAGGAAACTGGGAAGGCGGAATCTCTACCTCGTCGCTATGGCGGGGTCAGGCAAGTCCAAGCAGGCAAGGTTGCTTGGCGCGAGGATGGGGCGCGAAGTCGTAGACATGGATGCCGCCATCGAAGCGAGTGAAGGATGCAGAATCCACGAAATATTCGACGATCCAAATCGCGGCCAAGAGTACTTCCGCGCGCTTGAGACGAAACTCCTATCCGAGTTGTCATTACGGAGCAATCTCATCGTCTCGACCGGCGGTGGTATCGTCGGTCGCGAAGAGAACCGCAACATGTTGCGAACAGGGGTCGTCGTGTACCTTCGGGTGCCATTCGCCGTCATGAGGCGGCGGGCGGAAAAGCAGAAGCGCGAAAAGGGAATCGACCGACCGCTCTTTCGCAACATCGCGGCGGCGAAACGGTTGTTCAAAGCGCGTATCCCGCTTTATGAATCGGTTGCCAACGTCCAAGTCCGCGTCTGGAAGGAGACCGACGCCGATGTGGTCACCGGAAAGATTCTGAAGGGAATCGGCTGGGAATAGCGCATGTGTAGGCGCCGAACGGAAATATCCGCGGCGCCTCTTTGTTTTGTATATAAAAAGCAAACGGGCGGCAGAGTCATAAGAAGACCTGCCGCCCGCGATTCGCTTATTAGCTTGAACGATCAACTCGTTGACCACGAACCAAGTACGCGGAGTCGCGGTCTTCCAGCGGCGTCTTTTGCCACGAGCGTGTGAAGTCGGCGCATGATATTTTTGCCGGCCTCAGATTGCACGTGGGCATCGAACTCGCAGAAGAACACCGAATTTGCCTTGGAGCCAAGTCGTACGCGGTCGAGCGACGAGATATTCACATCGTCGCCGCTCCCGATCGAAAGCAACGTATGACCGAGCGAGCAGGACTTATCCGATACCGCGAAGATAAGGGCGGTTTTGCCACCATTACCGCCGGTCATCGGTTGTTTTTGGCCGAGAATGTAGAAGCGCGTCGTATTGCCAGGCTGATCTTCTATATGTTCGCGCATCACCCTGAGGCCGTATGCCTCGGCCGCAAACGGTGATGCGATTGCAGCCGTGTACCTCCAGCCTGGATGCTCCCAGCTTGCGATAAGACGAGCAGCTTCAGCCGTGCTTGTCGTGGACTGGCCCTCCGCGATCTTCAGCTTCTCCCGTTGTTCGCGAGTCTGGTTGAGAGCTTGCCGATGGGATATAGCTTCCCGAATTTCTGATTCGTTTGCGTCGGGATGGATGAGCAGATCGTGTTGAATCGGCAGGACAATATCGCCGATGACGTGGGCGGACGGTTTGTCATGGGCGAAGTAATTGACCACCTCGCCGACAAGGCCCTGTCCGTCATTTTCGATTGCGACGAGACCCAAACACCCGCGCTTGAGCGTTTCCTCAAGGACATCGATGTGACTCCGAAGCAACACGACACCCGGAAGGTGTTTCAATTGCAACTTAGCTTGCATGGCCTGAGCCGCGAGCATAGCGGCTTCGTGGCCATTGGTACCCTCTGGTCCAAGTGCGTTCATTCGCATTTTGTCGTCCTCATGATTGATCGATATGTAAGCTTGTGAAAGAGCTTTCAACGAAAGAGCACGTGTAAGCTCTTTCAGAAGCTCACAGCAGCGTCCGCGGGATTGCGGCCTGCGGTGTGGGTCCTTGGGGCACACATCGCGGGCTACAAACAGAAAGCCCCTCGGATGAGGGGCTTTTCCGTGTATTTGCTTGTTTTAGAGCAACGACACAGCTACCCCTTCTCGGGATGTAAAGAAAAAGAAGAAGGTGCTGCCGATTCGACCGTTACTCATATGGCCACCTTATACCTACCCCAAAGGGCTGTCAAATACCTACCTGCCGGTCGGCAGGCAAAAGAAAAAGGCGCCCCACCCGAGGCGGGGCGCCTTAAAGATCACTTCTTGCGCAGGCACACCATAAGCTCAATGATGATTTTGCGCATGAACTCCGGAGATTTTCCGTCCGGAGTCTTTTCTAGCGACGCGAGCTGCTCGATGTCCTCAATGGTTATGCGTTGCTCCGCACCATCGACGAGCAATCGTTCAAGCAGCATATCCGTCGCTGCTCGGTAGCGACTGCGTAGTCTTCGGGCGCTTTCTTGGACCGCCGGATTCTGTGCAGCGGCACCCAATATCTCCGGCTCTTCTTTGCCGATTCCGGTCGGGATTCCCGCGGCAAAACAAGACCACATTCTGCTTATCATTGGGTTCTCCTTCGCGCCCGCAGGCGCTCTAAAGTCTTCCGGAATTAGAAGACTCGGAGTAGCGGCCGAATGTGCCACAAGAATTGTATTTTGTATGCCTGCATATATTTATCAGACTTTGCGGTCTGGAATCTATCGGCCAACTGGCGGACAGATTCCAAATAACAAAAAAGGGTGGATGCCGGCAGACGAGTGTAGTACTCGCTGCCGGCACCCTGGCTCAATTCAAAGGCGTTGTAGGTCGAGCAAGATGTAACTCGGGTGACGTCCTCCGAGTACTTCTTTGCGAGCCTTTTTTACGGCCTCTCGGTGACGTGGGTCTCGCTCGTTATTCCCGAAAGTCTTCTTGATTTCGGGCTTTATCAGTTTCAACTGGGCTTGCGCATACGCAAGCCTCCGATTCTTCTCTGCCCTCCTCATTTTCGTTGCCCTTACTTCATCGTCCGAGCGGCGTTTTCGAGCGCTGCCCGTGCTCGTGATGAGAGCCCGTCGAGAAACCTTTTTGCCTTCTCGGAAGGGTTCACGAACAGAGCGCTAAGCGGTTGGTCAGATTCAAGACCCTCGCTACGCGCTCGACTGATGAGTGTTTCGTCTGCGATAGGTGCGGTTGATGGAGTTGCACTCCAACCAGAACGGTGTCGAGTCATGGCGTCTCCTTGATGTGGCCAGATGTGAAGTGAAAGAACAGAAAGAGCATTAGCGCCTTTTCTGTTCTGCGGGTACAAAACAAAAAACCGCCCTTATCTCACGAATACAATTCGTGCGATAAGGGCGATTTTCTCCTAGACCAATCGCTTTGCGATTAGTCGGACGAACATCCTCTGGATGTTTTAGTCGCGGTGCCACCTTATTTAGCCGTCCCGAAGGGATTAGGCCATCTTTCACTGACGCTAAGATTTAGTTATCAGTTATCTCTGTTACGGGAGAGCCCGGATTGCCACTTGCGCAACAACCTCCTCATCGGCCCCAACCCCTCTTGCGAGGGAACCGATTCAATGGATTTAACTACCCGCAATGTAACCGCTTTGAGTTGGAGTGTCAAGTAAAGGAAAAGGCGCCCGTCATAAGGCGAGCGCCACTTCCGAATCTCACCACCAGTCCGGTGCTCCGTTTTTCGGCCGGTCCTTCGGTCTTGGGGCTTGGGTCTGCTGACCACCCCTCGTGACTTCCTGGTCCGGCTCTCGGCAGTCCGGGGGTGTTCCCCGACGCGAAAGTAATTCCACGAGACCAGGTTCGACTTTCCCCGTCCCATTTTGCATGGCGGCCTCCTTGATTTCCGGAAGGATGCAAGCGAAAAGAGCTGAAAGAGCAATGCGGCTCTTCACGCCTGCATCCGGTGACGCGAGATTGCGTTCCGGAATGTATGTCGACTGTTTTTCGGCGCACGCTCCGGAAAACAAATGCAAAATCCGCTCTAGCACCGCGAACACGTGAGTTCGTATGACTAGAGCGGATTTCCGGAGCTAAACTAAATCATAAGCCTTACCTGAAGCGTACCCCCTCCCTTGGGCTTGTCCACCCACCCTGTGGAAAAGCGAAACTGAATAGGTTCAGATACATATGGCACTCCTCGTAACAACGAGGACATGAGGCAATTCAACATATTTAGAGGCACGAAGGGCTGGTTGTGGCTGTACGAACGGCAACTACGATTGGCCCATATGAATAACCAGGCGGAAGCG
>JAUSJH010000015.1 GCA_030647655.1 bacterium
CGAAGGGCGATGCGCTCACGTGCGTGATTGCACGTCGGCCTTTGGACGGAAACATGGTCTGAAAGAACATCTCCCCAATCTCCGCGGCAACGGCAAATGTGAGGTCCGTCACCTCGAACATCGGGCGTCGCGCGACATAGCAGGCTTTTAGGGCCCACACTGCCGAAAAAACGCTGTCCTCGGACAAGCCACGGGCCGCATCCAATTGTCTGCAGACCAGAAGCTTGGCCACAAAGCCAGTATCGATTGACAGCGTGGCTAGACCGATAGCCGGCGTTTTCGTTGTCATCTCATGGCGCCTCCTTCGCGCTATCACAATCAGACACCTTAAAGGCATTACCTCCTAATGAGTTGTCCCTCACCCAAGCAGGGGTAAAAATACTTTCTCACGCATCGCGAGCGCGACGATGTTCCAATCGTATTTTTCGGCGGCAAGCGCGCGCGCGGTTGCGATAACCGCGCGCGCTTTTTCAGGACTGTTCATGATGTCTTCGACAGACTGCGCCACCTGCTCCGATGAGTCCACATCTACCGCCCAGCCCGTGATGGGCATGTCCGGATTACGCTTCTCATCAAAAAGAAAATCGGCGATGCCGCCTTCTTGCGTAGCGATGACAGGGATGCCGGAGGCAAACGCCTCGACGAACGAGTTGCCCATGCCTTCGGAGCGCGAGGGCCGCACGAAAATGTCGCAGGCGTGCAAGTACTTCGGGATATCTGCGTGTGCCACTTCTCCGATAAACCTCACACGTTCCGCCACTTTACATTCACGAGCCATGCGCTTAAGTGAGAGGTCATCTGGCCCTATGCCGATAACGATGAACCTGACATTTTTTGGAAGAAGAGGAAGTGCTTTAATGACGACATCAATCGCATTTTTGCGGACCAAGCGTGAGGTGGTGATGAGGAACACATCTCCCATTCGTTTCTCAAGACTATCCTTCACTCTGTTTATCACGGCGGGCATCTCTTCGTGTGAGAAGCGCGCGACATCCACCCCGTTGGGTATGACCTCGAGTCGACCAGTAAATCCGCGGCGACGCGCCCACTTCCCCAAAAAAGTCGAGATGACTTGAACAACGTCGGCGCGCCTGAAAACGCGGGCAAAGAGCGGCCAGAGCGGCCACATCATTCGCTCTATTCTTTCGAGCCGGTCGCCCTCTTGGAGCGTCAGCACGTATGGCACCTGCGGGCGCAGTATCTTGAAAATTACAGCTGGAACGCCGCTCGAATGCGCCATCATTGCCCAGATGGCGTCGTAGTGATGCATGCGGTGGAGAGAGAACGCCTTCCACGCCGCTAGAAATTGGAAGAGGTGTTTGTTGAGGCGGAGTGGATATCGGCTCAGGTCATCGATTGAAGGGTTTGACCGCGTAAAACCGATGCGATGCACGAGTACATTCCCGATACGTTCGATCTTGGGGAGTGCGGAATCAAATCGCAGTGTCACCATGTGGAACTCTATTTCGGAAGAATCTATCCTGTCCGTTATCTCCTTGATTGCGACTTCGGCGCCGCCCACATACTTCGGATAGTATGCAAGAGAGAAGATGAGAATGCGTTTCATGTTTTGAGAGACTCTATATATTCTTCGAGATCGTGCTTCGCGCTCCACCCCAAAGCCTTGGTTTTCGTAGTGTCGATACTCGAGTTCATCCGATTGCCAAGCCGCTCCGGCAACATGGTGATATTTTTTGAGAACATCTGCGCGACTTCAAGTATAGAGTACTCCTTCTCGTTGCCGAGCCCGAAATCGTCGCCCTCGCCACGCTCCCCTACCAGCACGAGCCCTTCGACGATATCGTCGACGTGGGTGAAATTGCGCTTCTGCGTGCCGGGTGAAGTGACTGTGATCGGCTCTCCATTTTTTAACTTCTCGGCAAATATAGCAATCACGGTGCCGTAGTGGCCCGTACGCTCGCCAGGCCCGTATACATTGTAGAAATACGTGATCGCGTAGGAAAGTTTGTACCATGCTCCATAATTACGTACCAATTCTGTATTCACGGCTTTCGTCCACGCATAGGGGGTGGCGTCACGCGCAAGACCTCCATCCCCGAATTTTGTCGAAGAGCCTGCATAGACAAGCTTGTTCTTCCTTTTGCGCCAATATTCGATGACCGCGTGCGTGCCGGCGATATTGAGATCCCACACCACGTCCGGCTCGTCCAAGCTCTGTTCGACGCGTGCGTATTCTCCGAGATGATATATGGTGTCCACAGCCTCGGGCACAAGCTTCTCTATATCTTTCGTGTGCCCCTCCCGATATTCGACGCCGTCGATGTGCGCGTCACGCGAGCCAGAAAAATACATGTCGAGCGAGATGACGCGGTGTCCGTCGGAAAGAAGTCTCCTTATGAGATTCGAGCCGACGAATCCAGCGCCACCCGTAACTAAAATTGTCTTCTCTTTAGGGCTCATTCTCCACAGACTATCCTGTTTCGCCTGTTTCTTCAACGATGTCCCATTCCTTTTTCCCAAAACGCCGGGCGAATACGATCGAACCAGCCGCAAGCCCCGCAATGCCGAGCGCGCCGAGCCACCACAGGCTGGATGAGCTGAAAGTCGAGCCAATAGCGGCAACTTGTGAGGAGGAAGTTGCTGTACCCGCATCGGGCGCAGGCGTATCAGTACGTTCGTCGGGAACCTTAACAACTTCAGGTTCAACAGCCGAAATCTCGTAGACAGGCTCGGCACGTGTGACCGACGGCGCGGGCGAAACGGCTTTTTTCGCGGGTGATACAGGCGGCGTCGAAGAGGAGACATCGCCCGCACGCTCGCCTGCATGAAGCGCGACAAAGCCATTAGGATACGCGAGTTCTGCGGAAGGGCCGCTCCAAAAGCCAAGCGTTTTTTGCGATATTCTCATCGAGCTACCCGCAAGAATTACCGAATTATCGGGCAGTATAAAATCGCGGCCGAGTTGCCGCACGATCCAGTGCGAGAGATCGAGATCGCGACCTGCCATGTTCTCAATTGCGACGGAGCCGTCGGGAAGTGTTGAGAATGCGAGTCGTGCCGGCTCTGCCGCGACGATAATTCTGTCTCCTGCGGCATTCGTACCCTGTGCGATAGAGAGGACGACCGCGTATTTTCCGGGATAGTCGTAGTGGTGCAATACGGATTGGCCTTCGGCGGTCGAGCCATCACCAAAATTCCACGAAAAACGCACCTTTTCTGTGAGAACTTCTTTCTTCCTGTCGTATGCACGCCCGCGGAATTCCGTGTCCGCCCCGACGATAACGACCCGATCATTTCCGGCATCCGCGAATATATCCTGCCCCGGTGGCGGAACGTACGAAGAAACTGCCGAGGTTCCCGAGCTTGAAGCGGCTTCGGTTGTTTGTGTTTGGTTCGACGTCGTTGTGGTTTGTCCTGAATCCGAAGAGTTTCCAGAGCCCTCGGACGCAGTGAGCGGACCCGTCCCCGGTGTGGGGGCCGCGGAAATAAACGACGCTGACGACGCATTTTTCCGAGACAACGCATTGCCGTCGCCGGACGCTCCGTTCTCCGAGCTATAGGTTACAGAATCTTTGTCTGCGAGGTCGCTTCCACAGCAACGCAGTACCAATGTCTCGCCCGTATTCGAGAGCGAGAACGCGCTGTCGAAGAGCGGACCTGTATAACTTGGCCAATCTTCCAAGAATTTCGCAGGATTGTCGGCTAGAATGGCGTACGCGCTACTCGCTAGCACCTCGCCTCCGGTGTGCGCGGCAATTGAGTGATTCGTGCTTCCTTCAAAAACTTTCCACTCCGTGAGCGTCGCGCTTGTGGCGCCCGCATTAAACACTTCAACCCACTCCCTGCCAGAATCCGACCCCGTCTCTAAGTCGTACATTATTTCCGATATTACGACCTGCGCCCCCGCAGAGGCGGGGCAAAGAAATACAAGGGTCAACGCGGCAACGATGAATACCCTACCTTCGTGAGTCGTCTTCTTCGCGGAGTACGCGCCGCAGCGTCTCCGGAGAAATTTCCCCTGACTGCGCAGGCGCGCCACGGCGTTCATGTGGCACATTATCTCTCGGAATAGAAGGCCGTGGAGCACTTCCGGCGGCGGATTGTGGATTCTGATGTGGTGCAGAAAAGGCAGGAGTGCCCGTGGATTTTCCGGCACGCCGCTCGGGCGTAGCCTTACGGGCGAGCCGCTCGCGCAAGACGTCCGCCGGAGAGCGCACTGCCCCTTCTGCCGAATGGGTAGGGTGCGGGGGTTTCGCTTTCGCGATCGCATCACGAAGGGCGTTCCGTTGTTCTTCTTCTTTTGGAGCATGCTCGCGCGGCGCAATCGAAGGCGAAGATTGCTGGTGCGACGGACGCGGGGCGTCACTGCGCGGTCTTGAACCATACGTGCTTCCTCCACCTCGCTCAGGTTTCTCTTTCGGTTTTTTCGGCGGCATCTGGAAATCCAGTTGTTTCTTATTGACCGCCCCCTCCACTTCGGCGCGCGTCCGACCATAGAGCTCGCGCGAATTGCGGACGCAATCATCGCGGTATGAGATGGTCGGCGTGTCGATAGGCGGAATGGTCTCCGCCGAAAAAGGCTTGGAGCCGACGCCATCTATCATAAGTGTCAAATATATCTGGCCTATTCCGAGACCCACCAGATCTTCCGGTGTGAATGTCGGATCGAATACGGTCTCCAGAACTTCCGCGTCAAAAGGCCCGACGCGAAATACGATAAGTGTCCCTATGTTGCCAAAGACCGCATCCCTCACTTCTTCTTCCATCTGCTCTATATATTGATTGGCGAGCGTGAGCGCGAGCTT
This sequence comes from bacterium, assembly GCA_030647655.1. Classification (GTDB taxonomy): domain Bacteria; phylum Patescibacteriota; class Minisyncoccia; order Phycocordibacterales; family UBA2100; genus UBA10103. Next base: position 4,767 of record JAUSJH010000015.1, read on the forward strand.
GTATTTACGTGATTCAGAAAGAATGTCGGCGAATGCCTCGTTCATCATCGATTGGAATTCATCCACATAGAAATAGAAGCGCGGCAGAACTGCCATGCGCGCGGCCGGCTCGTCCGCGCGCGACATAGCAGCGAGATATATCTTTACGACAAGCATCGAGCCGAGAAGCGAGGCGTTGGTCTCCCCCATGCGCCCTTTGGAGAGATTGACGATGAATATCTTCTTCTCGTCCATTATCTTGCGCAGATCAAAAGATGATTTGCCCTGCCCGACGATGTTGCGAATGAGTGGATTTGCGGTAAATTGGCCGATTTTGTTCTGTATCGCGGGTGTGGCCTCACGCGTGTAGGTATCGGTGAACGCGGCAAATTCCTCAACCCAAAATCCTTTCACTATCGGGTCAGTTATTTTGTCCACCACCGCCTGACGGAATATTTTGTTGGTGAGCATACGATTCACGTCCAGAAGTGTCGAGTCCGGATACTCCAAAAGTGCCAAGAGTGTATTTTGCAAAATGTATTCCATACGAGCGCTCCATGCGTCCACCCATATGCGCTTCAGGGCACCCATGAGGCCCGAGACCACAAGGTGGCGTTTGTCGTAGCCCACGTCCTCCATCACGTTGAATCCAATGGGGTAATCGGTGTCAAAGGGCGCGAAATACACGACGTCTTTTATACGGTCGTGCGGTACGAAATCGAGAAGTTTTTCGGCTGTCGCGCCATGCGGATCGATGAAAGCGATACCCTCTCCATTCTGGATGTCCTGTATCGCCATATTCTCGAGCATGGTCGATTTGCCCATGCCGGTCTTTCCGATGACGTAGATGTGCTTGCCGCGGTCTATGCCGCGTATACCGAACATCTCGCGCTTCCCGCGCGTGTGCGTCGCCGCAAAATAAGTGACGCGCTGGTCACCATCCCGTTTGTCCGGATGCATGGCTACAGTATACCCCGTGAGATAGCAGGACTTGGAATATATTAGGAGGGGCAAAGATAATTATCTCATGGGGTATCGCGTATTTCACATTATAGAGCGCTTATATGCCCGCAAATAGATTCGTGAGCCAGGTGAGGAATCTCTCTACGAGGCCGGGTGAGGAGGCGGAGGCGAGGTTTGAGTTCTGCGCTACACTCGCGATGACGATATTGTTGCCATCATACGCATCGGGTGGATGTGGCGGCTCGAAGTACACCGCGTCCGCCAAAGTTTTCCCCGTCGGGAATGTGAACGTATTGTGTAGTATCCAGATATTCCTCGGCAAAAGCGTTGAACTCACTGGATGTCTGTCTAGGTCTAGGGAGTTTGGCGCACGAAAGATGCCCATGTATATGGGCGCGAAGTGGCTCCAGTCTACATTCGTGAATGTGTTGTCTGCGATAACGACATTTTGGGAGCGCGCATAATAGCAGTTGTGATCGAGGCCGGGGGGGACGTGGGTAGGACAGCCGCTCACGACGCTCACGGGCCCGGTAAGAGATTCATACATCCCGTCATCGATAACGATAGGCCGGAGATTCTTGAACTGACTAGGGAGATTCTGGAACGTATTGCGGATAATCCAGTGCCCGCGGCCTGACATCGTAATACCCCCCATCCCCCTACCGGTGTTGCTGATAGCGCCCTGCCCATCGAATATGTTGCTGTCTACCAGCACGCGATTGGCCGTACGGATGATGAATGGGCTGTTCGGTGTATTTTTGAATATATTATTACGTATGATGATATCGCTCTCCTTGATGGCGAAGTTGCCTCCGTTCACCATACTGTTCTGGAACGTGTTGCCTTCGAAGATATCGTATGCGCGATATCCTGAAGCATTTCCGATCTGCACGAATGCGCCCTTGGATTCGTTTATGGGAGTGGCGATAATATTTTCAAGATCAGGTCCATCGAAAAAGAGGTTGTTGAGGACATGAGTGCTCTCGTTGTTTCCGTTATCCTGCCCGGTTGTCAAGAAGTGACCGAGATTTTTCTTGTGCCTCAAAGTAGAGTTGGCGATGGTGTTGTTGCGCCCTGTAGGATGCGTGATGTACGTGATGTCTTGATTGTCCCAGAGACTTTGAGCGGTATTGTAGCCATCTATCACGACCTTATTGAGGATGCACCAATCGCAGTTATTAGGATTAAGCACCGTCCCCGTCCCGAGCCGTACGACAATGAGATGTGAAGTGGAAGGGGAAACAGCCTCCACCCCTGCGGGCTTGTCGGACGCAGTCGCATTGGGCCCGTAGAACTTTAGGTCGTTCACAATGATATGCGAGCCTGTGAGCCAAAGGCTCGAGTCACCGGTCAAAATGACCTTTCCCGGATGTTCCGGCCGCACGAGAATGGGGTGTTGCATAGTTCCGTTGCCGGAAATTTTGATGGTTTTACCTTTCCACAAAACATCGTCTGAAAGCACGATCTGGTCTCCGGCAGCTGCTTGAATTGTGAGATTGTCTCCGGAACTAACATTCTGTATTGCACCGTTGAACATCAGGCCGTCAGTGTAGTGGGCGTTTTGTCCCGACGCATCTACGAGTGCCACGCGTGGGTCTTTCTGACGGAAGCCATTGGGGTTGTCGACCTGAGTGTAGCCGTTGAAATTGAGCTCGCATGGGGTCTCAGGGCGGTTTATCCATAGCAGAAGTTGCGGGCAAGTGGTAACAACCGCGGGAAGTGACCCCAGTTGTGTATTGGAGACCGTTACGGTACGGGGCGCCGTGGTATTGATATTCCCCGCCGCGTCACGCGCAACCGCGGTGATTGAGTGTGAGCCATTTGCAACGCTCGTGGTATTCCACGACGCCGAGTATGATGGCCCTGTTGTATCTTCTGCGCCGACATTTGCACCATCCACCTTGAATTGCACTCCGGCCACTGCGACATTGTCGGAGGCTGTTGCGGAGAGGGTGACCGTGCCCGATATCGTGCCCGCGGGAGCGGCACCAAGGGAGACTGTGGGTGGGGTTGTGTCGGTGCCCACGGTACATGTGGAGAATGTATAAGTTCCAGACAACGTCCCATTTGTGCAGACACGCGATTGTGATGTACAGGTACTTCCGACGGGGACAGACGCAGTTTGATACGCGGGGACCGATGCGCCGTGTGCAACAGTTGCTCCGTTGAAGGTGCAGGAGGAGGTGGGCGTAGCGACGGCCACACTTGCCGTGCACGTCTTCGTGCCACTCCCTGTCGCGGTCAGTGTATAGGTGATATTCGCAGTAGGAGTAAGCGTACGGGAGCCGGCGGCAGAGACAGTGCCAACGCCTTGATTGATGGAAACAGCAGAAGCGTTCGCGGTAGTCCACGCGAGCGTTGTTGATTGACCGGAAGGAATAGAGGCTGGCGAGGCACTAAATGTGCACGTGGGCGCGAGTGGGTCCGAGGGCCCGGTGCCTTTCTTCGCGAGGACGTAATCAACGGCGATGTTGGCACGCGATGCTCCGAAACCATTGCGGCAGACGCGCACATACCGGAATGGCGTTGCTGATGATGCTGTACTGCTCGTCTGTGTGAGCGACGACGGGAGGCTCGTG
>JAUSJH010000008.1 GCA_030647655.1 bacterium
GCCCCCGCCCCGCCGCCCATTCAATTTTCAAAAACCCCCGCGAAATAGATGAGAATGGAGGAGCGTGCGGCGGGGCGGGGGCGGGCACGGAGTCGAATCGGACCACTCCATACAAAGCCACCACGCGCGCGGAGCGCGCGACATCAGCCGTTAGTGCTAAAATAGGTTCGAGCAGAGTTGTATAGAGTCAAAAGCAGTCTGTGGTAGGCTTAGTGGGTAAGATTTACAAATTTAAAAACAAATAACATGTCCGAAACATTTGGCGAAGACGAAGGAAGGAATAAACAGAAAGACACAGTCACACTTCCTTCACGTGAAGAAATGCTTGAGCGATTAAAGCAAGTTGATGATAGTCCATACATGCAAGAGAAGTTTTATCCACTCCTTCTCCGGCACGCCGGAAGTCCGAAAGTGCCGCAGGGCGTTGTAGTGATATTGACGTTAGCTCTAGCTGATTACACAAAAGAAATGCCCCCTCAGGCAGCTGCGGGGATTCTAATGAATATCGATGGTTTTATTGATGCACCTGTTCCGGACGCTGACGTTGCTCAAAAGACAAAAGACCTCTGGAAAGAGCAGTACTCATAGTCTGTCACTTCAAAGAGCACTTTCTTGAGGGGCAAAGGCGTTCCAATCTTTAATCTCAGCCATAATCCGGTTCCAATTCCATCCCGGTAGGCTCCCGATTTGTCTGCGCGCGGCGCAGTTACAAATCGCAGTACCTTTAGGGGGTCAAAAACTAATGCAACGCTCTCTGGTAGGCACCGATAAGAGCGAAGAGGAAAGCGGCACGCTCGTGTTTGTCATCGGGTATATCCGCAAAGACACCGAGCTTGCGTATGCTCAGAGCATTTGTGAGCCTTTCGAGATATTCATCCTGCTCTGATTCCACTCTTGCGGTTGTTATCTCCTTTGCAAATCGGCCTACTTCCTCCCGAACTGCAACAGAATTTTTTCCTTTGAGAATTCTTCCCGCCTCATGCACATATTCGCGAGCCAGTACATTTGGTGGAATCAATGCGCGCTTACGGATCTCCGCCCGGCTCGCCTGGCCTTCGGGCGTGTGACTCATTTGCCCTTCGAAAGTCATATCTGCATTGTCCCATGTTTTGCAGAGTTTTCAACCGCACAATGTGTTCTGAAGAACCTCCCTGCAGTTTTGAGTTCTGTATCTGTTGGCTCATAATCATCGAATCCTATGTATAAGAAATTACACCTGCATCTACTGTTCGAAGTTGGAGTAGTCATCAAAGGCCTTCATGCTCTGCTCGAACTCGTAACCGCGTTCGTCGTCTACTTCCTCGGCAGTAGCGCCCTCCTTTTCGTGACGCGGATAAGCGAGAACGAGCTCGCGGACGACCCGAATGATATATTTATGAATCTCTTCGTTAATCAGGCAACTCACGTGTTCACCTCCGCGCGGGGGTTCGTTGTGATATACCTTATCGTGAGCGCGATAATAAATTTGATTCTTGTGGGGGCGCTTCTGTCAAATCGACTCAAAGCATATCCTGTCTCTATCGGCATCGTGAGTCTTTTTGTATTCTATCAGATGTATCGAATATCCATCACACATTCACCGTGGCTCACTCTTTTCACCCTATTCGACATTGCTGTCATGTATCTCATATACGAAGAATACAAACATCAGAAGGGGCTGCGCGAACAAGCTGCCGCGCCCATTCCTAGCCCTTAGTCGAAAATGGAAAAATGTCTTCAGAATTCTGTCCGTAGTCTCAAGCGCGATAAACGCTTCGCGCCATTGATCAAAAAGCACGGGGCACCGAACCTCCGGCGCGGGAAAAATCCGTTTCAGTCACTGGTGCGCTCCATCATCCATCAACAAGTTTCGGGTGCGGCAGCAGCGACAATACTCGTGCGTTTTCTTGCGCTTTTTCCGCGCAGTAAGTTCCCTACTCCAGAAATGGTACGTGCGATGCCGCTTGAAAAAATGCGCGCCGCGGGTCTCTCCGGCCAAAAGGCTTTGTATATCAAAGACCTCGCAGAAAAATTCTCCGACGGCACGATACGGCATCGCTCGCTTCACCGCATGGAAAGTGAGGACATCGTCGCACACCTCACGCAAGTAAAAGGCGTCGGCGTGTGGACGGTGCACATGTTCCTCATCTTCACACTGAATCGCCTCGACGTACTGCCGACCGGCGACCTCGGCATCCGCAAAGGTTTCCAAATCCTCTACAAACTCAAAGACTTGCCCGACCACGCGCGAATGGAAAAGCTCGCGCACCCGTGGAGAGCGCACGCGTCTACTGCGTCGTGGTACCTCTGGCATGTGGCAGATGAAGCAAAGCGGCAGAAATAGCGCCTTCGCGCAGAATTACAGGCTCTGTTCCCGAAAAATCCACGACTGTTGATGGTTTGCTCTCAGGCAATTCCCCCGCGTCGACGACGAGGTCAATTCCCTCTACAGCAGGGCCGAGTTGGATGAGTATTTTTCCGATGTCACGCTCAGGCTTTTGTCCGGCTTTGTTTGCACTTGTCGCCGTGATGGGCTTTCCAAATTCGCGCGCGAGCGCGAGGCAGAACGAGTTATCCGGAATACGGAAACCAAATGTCGCGATACCATTCATGACGCCAGTATCGAATCCGGCCTTTTTCTCGACGATGAATGTCACTTGTCCTTGCGGGAGTCTTTCTGCAAGCAAACGCACGTCATCCGTTAATTCCGCATATTTTTCGGCCATATCTACACCAGAAACAATCGCGTGAATGGGCTTCTTCTCTTCCCTGCCCTTGATGGCGTGAATTTTTGCAACTGCTGTGTCCGAAAGAGCATCCGCACCGAGCCCGTAGAGCGTGTCGGTAGGATAAAGAACAACCCCACCTGTGCGTAATACCGCCGCCGCGCGTGCGGCGCATTCGTCAATATTTCGTGCATCAAGTTTTATAGTCTCCAAGTGCGCGGTAAAGGGATCGAACCTTTGGCCCTCGTCACGTCAAGACGATGCTCTACCACTGAGCTAACCGCGCAATATATAAACAAAGAGCAATTTAGCACGCCTAATTACCAATGGTACGGCATCATCCACCGGAGCTAACCGCGCAACGTCGGCAGTATAACAGAACCAAAAGAATCACTCCAATTTCCCGCCACACGTATCCAAAAACTCATCGAACACTCGCATAAGCTCTTTGAGGGCAGTGGGTCGCTCTCCGAACTGGAATTCATCGACCGACCGAATTGGAAGGATTTTGGAAGATGTACTTGTGAGAAACGCTCCGTCATAATCCCTAAAATCTATCGGGCGAATATCTTTTTGCACGACCTCAAATCCGTTACCTGCCGCTACCTTCAATACAACCTTGCGCGTGACGCCGAGCAAAATATCTTTTTCGTTTGGCGAGAACAGCGTCTTCCCTTTTATGCAAAAGAAATTCGTGCGCGTCCCCTCCGTGATGCGTCCTTCGCGGTCTATGAGCAGCGCGTCGTATGCGCCCGCTTCTTTTGCCGTACGAAAGGCGAGATAGCTCTGTAGCATATTGAGCGTTTTGGCATGGGGAAATGCGCGGTCGTATTTGTAGGTAATCGTCTGCACTCCGTCTCGATACATTTTTTTATCCGGAAAGAGGGGATTCAGGCAGAGAATATTGAGTTGTGCATCTCCGGATGTGCGTCCACCGATGATGAGTATTTTCACATTGCAGGTCCCGACAGCGTTCTTTTCGAGAAGCTCTGCGATAGCCTCTGAGATTATCTCTCGAGAGAATGTGTGAGTGAGTCCAATTATGCGAGCCGATTCCATCAGACGCTCCATGTGGTCTTCAAGAAAATACGTCACTCCATTACTGACCCGAATGCTCTCGTAGACGCCGAAGCCATATGCATACTCTATGTTCGAGAGCGGCACCTGTGCCCCTTCGATTGGCGTGAGCTTGCCGTTGTGTGAGAAGTACTTGAATTCCATATCACATGAGGCTCAGATCATTTCAGGACCGTGCCTTTCGGCTCTTTCGCATCGTCTTCTTCTTCGTCCATCAATACTTCAAGACCTGATTCTTCACCGGAAGGCTCATCGAGAAAACCACCCGCTTGAATGCTCCACAGCTTCTGATAGAGCCCGCCACTTGCCAAGAGCTTTTGATGCGTGCCTTCGGCTTTTATCGTTCCGCCCTCCAGCACAATGATCCTGTCCATCTTCATAATCGTGGAGAGCCGGTGCGCGATAACGACGACGGTCTTTCCTTGCATCAAGATCTCGAGCGCGCTTTGGATAAGTGCTTCGGATTCGGAATCGAGGCTCGACGTCGCTTCATCAAGGATGAGGATAGGCGCGTTCTTGAGAATGGCACGGGCGATCGCCACTCGCTGGCGTTCGCCGCCCGAGAGCCTCACCCCGCGTTCGCCGACGAAAGTCTCGTATGCGGCTGGTAAGCCGGAAATGAATTCGTGGCAGTGTGCCTTGCGCGCCACTTCGATCACCTCGGCGTCGCTCGCCTCGCGCCGGCCATAGCGGATATTCTCCATAAGCGAACGATGAAAAAGCACTGGCTCTTGCGGCACGTACGCAATGGCGTCCCGCAGGCTCTCCTGTATAACGTGTGAGATGTTCTGACCGTCGATCTCGATGCTCCCGCCTGTCACATCGAAAAGACGGAGCAGAAGTCTCGTCACGGTCGATTTGCCGGCCCCGGACGGTCCCACGAGCGCGACTTTCTCTCCGCCCTTGATACGAAGGTCGAAGTCCGAGAGTATTGGGACCTTCGCGTCCTTAAAAAAGAATTTTGTCTGGTTGAAAACAATCTCTCCATTCTGGACCTTGAGCGGCACGGCACTCGGCGCATCGCGCACGTCATGCGGCTGCTCGAGAATGTAGACCATTTCACTCGCATCGGCGAGCGCATCGAAAAAGCGGCGCATATCCCGGTTAATCCCCACGAGCTGGTCAAAGACGGTCATGAGGTACGCCTGGATCAGCACGAAATCCCCTATCGTGAGCAAATTTTGCTGCCAGAGCAGTATCGCCCCCCAGAACAAACCGACCTGTATCCCGACGATAAAGAGGCTGATGCCTCCCCAGAACCAGCCGTCGATGAGCCAGTTGCGCAACGTTGCTGCCCGCCACACTTCGACGACGCTGTGGAATCGCTGCCACTCATAGTGCACGCCCGAGAAGAGCGTCACCGCAGATTGATTCCCGATCGAGTCGGAGAGCGCCGCCGTGATTCGCGTATCGGCTTCGGAGCGCGCATTGCGCGCCGGTTGGCGCACGCGCGCGACGAATATCTGAAACCAGACGAATGCGATGCACCAGAGACCCAGGCTCAGCCCCAGAATGTGATTCCGTGAGAAGAGTACGCCGACCGCGCCGAGTACGAACACGAGCGTCGGGATGAACGTAATCATCACCGTGTCGAAAAGCGTTTCGTAGGCGCGCGCGAATTTCGTGACACGGTGCGTGAGCGAACCCGCGAAATTGGAAATGAAAAAACCGTACGAGTGCCCCATGAGGTACGAAAAGGCATCATCGAAAAGTCCCGCCATGACGCGTGATTGCATGGTCACATTGAAGATGTCCTGAACGCGCCTGAAGAGGCGGTCCGTGAGCCATGCAAGCGCCACGATCGCGAGAATTCCAATAAGCACCTGCGCCGTCGCCGCGTCGCGGGTATGCGTCGCAAGCACGTTGAAGAGCTGCCGCAGGTAGAGGGGTGCGGTAAGATTTGCCGCCTGCATTATGACACCCGAGAGGAATATCGCCGCGATGAACGCACGATATTTCTTCGAGTGGCTCCAGTACACGCGGAAAACCGAACGTGCACTCGCCATCTTTTTGGAGGACTGCTGCATCACACCACTCTAGCGCAGGCGCGGACATCAGGCTATTCTCCTCTGTATGCGTATCCTTGGCATTGAGACTTCGTGCGACGAAACGGCGATATGCCTCATCGAGGCAGAAGGCGACTTTGGCATTGGCTCGCCGAAGTCGGAGACGAAGGCGGCGCCGAATTTCAAATACAAAATTCTCGGCAATGCTCTTATTTCGCAGGCCGCGCTGCATACCGAATATGGCGGCGTATTCCCCAATCTTGCCAAGCGCGAGCACGCAAAGAATCTGGTGCCACTCCTTGAAAAGTGCCTGCACGAAACAAACTCACCGCGGCAAGGCCTTGCCTTGCCGCGTCTAAACATTGCCGAATTGCAGACCACGCTTTCCCGAGAGCCGGAACTTCTGAAGCAGTTAATTCCATTTCTTGAGCAACATGGCAAGCCTGATATTGATGCGCTCGCGGTCACGCACGGCCCCGGTCTGGAGCCCGCGCTGTGGGTCGGCTTGAATTTCGCGAAAGCTTTGAGCAAAGTTTGGAATGTTCCAATCGTTGGAGTAAACCACATGGAGGGGCACATCGTTATGTCGATGATGGAGGGCGGGCACCTTGCCTCATTCGAGTTTCCGGTATTGGCACTTCTCATCTCCGGCGGACATACCGAACTCGTTCTCTCGAAAAGATTCGGGTCGTACAAGCTCATAGGGCAAACACGTGACGACGCTGCTGGGGAAGCGTTCGACAAGGTCGCGCGGATGATGCAGCTTCCCTATCCGGGCGGGCCGCACATTTCAGCACTCGCAAAAAAGGCGCGCGAGGAAAACCTCACCACCGATGTCAAACTTCCGCGTCCGATGCTAAACGAGAACAACCTCGACTTTTCTTTTTCCGGACTCAAGACCGCCGTGTTACGTGTCCTTGAGAGCAGCGCGCCCATCTCCGACACTTTAAAAAAGAAGCTCGCGCGTGAATTCGAAGATGCTGTCGCAGATGTGCTCGTCGCAAAAACGCTTCGTGCAGTCGAAACATATGGCGCCAACACCGTCCTCATCGGCGGCGGCGTGTCGGCCAACACATACATCAGGGCTGAACTCAAGAAGCGACTTGACGAAGTGAGCTCAAAACTACTCGTTTGTCCCCCCGAACTCGCAACCGATAATGCACTCATGATAGCCCTTGCCGGTTATTTCCATGCCCAAAAACGCGAGTTTGCCGATATCACGACCTTGAAAGCGAACGGTAACTTACGACTCGGGGACATCTCTTAGAGCAAACCGCCCCCGTACATCATTGCCCCAATGAAAACGAGCGAGTTCACGGTAAACCACAGCGAGTACGCGACGATAATGGGCCGCTCGCGATGCACAAGCCCGTAGATGATCCACGGGATATCCAACAAAGCCCAGATGCCCCACGATATGCCCGAGAGGCCCGTTGCATCCTGCACAAGATAGATTTTCAGGACCTGCGGTATCGACGCGAGCGGGCCTATTATGCCGACGCCAAGAACGACCTTGTCGAGCGATCGCTTCCACAGAGTACGGGCCGGGAACGGCTCCAGTCCTCTAGATATCCGCTTGCGGAGATGGAGGTGATGGAGCCCTTTCATGTGGCCCATTGTATCCTATGAAATAAGGGCGAAACGAGGTCCTGTGATATTATTTCGCAATGGAACCGTCCAAGGTGCCCGCACCATTCCTTAAGCCCTACAACCCCACCGAGCAGGAGCCGCAAATGCTGGAGCTCTGGGAGAAAAGTGGGTATGCCAATCCTGATGTTTGTGTAGAAAAAGGTGTTACAAAACCAGACGCCGAAGCGTATTCAATAGTATTGCCCCCACCAAACGTCACGGGAACGCTCCACATGGGCCACGCGGCGATGCTCGCCATCGAAGACATCCTAATCCGCTACCATCGTATGCGCGGGTACAAAACTCTCTGGTTGCCAGGTACCGATTCTGCCGCGATTGCCACTCAATCGAAAGTCGAGACCGATATTTATAAAGCAGAGAAAAAAACGCGGCACGACCTCGGTCGCGAGGAGCTCTTGCGCCGCATCGGTGAATTTACCGAAGAGAGTAAGGCAACGATAATCAATCAGACCAAAAAGATGGGCAGCTCACTCGACTGGTCCCGCTATGCCTACACTATGGATGAGAAGCGTTATGCGGCAGTCATGGAGGCGTTCGTGCGCATGTATGAGGCGGGCCTCATCTACCGCGGTGACCGCATCGTCAATTGGGATCCGAAACTGCAGACTACAGTATCGGATGACGAGATCGAGCGCGTTGAGGAAACTACGCCGTTCTATTATTTCCAATATGGACCGTTTGTAATCGGCACGGTGCGACCCGAGACAAAATTCGGCGACAAGTATCTCGTCGTGCACCCCGATGATGCGCGCTACAAAGAATACACGCACGGGCAGAAAATAGATCTCGAATGGATAAACGGCCCAATCACGGCGACTGTCATAAAAGATGAAGCCGCAAATATGGAGGTCGGCTCCGGCGCTATGACCATAACGCCTGCGCACTCGGGAATAGACTTCGAGATCGCAACTCGGCACGGGCTCGACATCGAACGCGTGATAGATGATCGCGGTATCCTTCTTCCCATCGCCGGAGAATTCGCGGGACAGCACATCAAGAAAGCGCGGCCGCTGATCGTCGAGAAGCTCAAAAACAAAGGGCTGTTGGTGAAAATCGATGAGAAATATACGAATAACCTTGCGACTAACGGCCGCGGCGGGGGCGTCATCGAACCGCAGATAAAACGACAGTGGTTCATCGCAGTGAATAAAGAGATCGCATTTCCCGACGGCAAGAAAATGACGCTCAAAGAGCGGATGCGCGAGGCAGTGGACTCAAAACAAACGGAAATAATGCCCGAACGCTTTGATAAGGTTTACCGGCACTGGATAGACAATCTCCGCGATTGGTGCATTTCGCGGCAGATATGGTTTGGACATCGCATCCCCGCATGGTTCAAAGGTGACGAGGTGAAAGTGAGTATCACTTCTCCAGGCGAGGGTTGGACACAAGACGAAGATACGCTCGATACGTGGTTCTCCTCTGGCTTGTGGACCTTCTCGACGCTCGGGTGGCCCGAAGAAACGGCGGACTTGAAAACGTACCATCCGACCGCTGTACTCGAAACTGGTTACGACATCCTCTTCTTCTGGGTCGCGCGCATGATACTCATGTCGACTTTTTTGCGCGGTGAAGTGCCGTTCAAGAAAGTCTACCTGCACGGACTCGTGCGCGATGGCCAAGGCCGCAAGATGTCGAAATCACTTGGCAACATTATCGATCCTTTAACAATGGTGGAAAAGTACGGCGCCGATGCCGCGCGCCTTTCGCTCATTATCGGCGCCTCCATGGGCAACGACGTGAAGCTCTCGGAAGACCGCGTGCGCGGCTACAAACATTTTGCGAACAAAATATGGAATATCGCACGCTTCGTACTCGAGAACCAACACGACTCCGGTGCCGCTCCATCAACTTTACAAAGTAAAGTTGATGGGCGTTTGATCGAAGCGGACAAGGTGCTCATTGTTGAAGCGCAAAAAGTTGCCGAAGAAGTTTCCGCCGACATCGACAAATTCCGACTCGACCTCGCGGCCGACGCCATATATCATTTCGTGTGGGACCGATTCGCTGCGGAGATTATCGAACAGTCAAAAGAAATTCTAAAAGGCGACGACAAGCGCGCGAGCGCTTCGCGCTCGCGCGCTCTGCACGAAATCCTTCTCATCTCGCTCAAACTTCTCCACCCCTTCATGCCCTTCGTCACCGAAGCCGTTTGGCAACAACTCCCCAAAAAAGACCTGCCTGCCGGCAGGCAGGGAGTCGACCTACTCATGGTCGCCCCTTGGCCGACCGGCGGCCAGACGGGCTAGGCAAATGGCCCCTGCTTCGCTTAAGCTACGCAGGGCGAGGCAGTATATAATAGAGATTAATGAACGAACTCGAACCTATCATCGCAGCGTTTGCAGGAGGTGTATTACCGGCGCTGGCGTGGCTGTGGTTTTGGCGGCGCGAAGACAGCGTTCACCCCGAGCCGCGGCGCCTTATCGCACTTGCCTTCTTGGCGGGCATGGTCGCTGTCGCGGTCGTGATACCTCTCGAAAAGATGGCGGCTTCCTATCTTAAAGACCAGAGTCTGTTCGTGCTCACAGCCGCAAGTACGCTCACCCTCACCTTCGTCATCTGGTCGGCGATGGAAGAGGTAATCAAATACGCGCTGGCGCGTCTCACGGTATTGCGCCGCCGCGAAGACGACGAGCCTATAGACCCTGTCATCTATATGGTCACCGTCGCGCTCGGCTTCGCGGCGGCGGAAAACACGCTTTTCCTCCTCTCGCCACTTTCCGGCGACACGCTTGTCCAGACCGTAATCACCGGAAATCTGCGCTTTGTGGGCGCCACCTTACTCCACGTGCTCTCGTCGGCTGTTATAGGAGTCTTCCTCGGTCTTTCATTCTACAAAACACGACGGACAAAACGCCTCTATGTCATCATGGGAGTTATCCTCGCTTCCCTTTTGCATAGTGCATTTAATTTCCTTATACTGAACACACCCGAGGAACACCTCTTGCGGACCTTTGGATTCGTTTGGGTCGGGCTTATCGTCCTTCTTGCAATGCTGGAATATATCAAACGAATACATCCAATCGTAAAACAAAAACTATGGCGTTCCTAAAGAAACCCGGCTTTTTCTCCCGCCTCACCGGAAGCGGCAACGACGACTTTTTCGATGAGTCATCGCGCCCTGCGATTTTCGAAGGTGAGGGCGATGAGCGCCACGCGCATATCAATGCACGGGGCGAAGGGTGGGCCGCCGAAGAGCCGCAAGGCGAGCTTGCCGTAGACATCTATCAGACACCGGACGCCATTGTGGTCAAAGCGCTCGTCGCCGGCGTGCAACCCACCTCTATAGATATTTCCCTCACCCGCGAGATGCTTACCATTTCCGGCATGCGCGAGGATGAGCGCGAAGTGGAGGAAGAGAATTATTTCCAGCGTGAACTCTACTGGGGCTCATTCTCCCGCACGATTCTTTTGCCTGAAGAAGTGGACGTGGACATCGCAGAGGCGTCCGAAAAGCACGGAATCCTCATGATTCGTCTGCCGAAGATAAATAAGAAAAAACAAACCAAGCTAAAGGTCCGGAGTCGGTAGTACGCGTATCCGCGTATGAAGGAGCGTCTTGGTGAAATTCGGATCCAAAAGAATGATGGATCGGAGCCTTCTACCATTGACAAAAAGACATCGCTTCGGGAAAAATTCTCGCCCCTTCCGAACAACACGTGGCTCGCGGGTCCTCTCTCTATCAGTCTGTACGGCTCGTCTTCGGATATTCGTGAAAAACAGATTCCCTATATTCCAGGCGTATTGGCAACGAAGTATCCCGACCTTTACAAACAGTTGAGTGAAAAACCTACGTCAAGCGGAATGGAGACAATTGCCGTCCTTTCAATAGATTCATACGGGCTAGATTCAAAAAAATCTATCGCGCGCGGAGAAACGCCGGCAAAGGTCGCAATGAATATGAAAAAAGAATCCGAAGAAGCACTACGGCAGCTTGCTCGTTACATTGCAGCGGATGTATCACCTTTTGATCATATCGAGTATTTTGTCGGATTTTCGCGGCTTGCGCATGGCGCACGTCTATTAGGATTCGATGTCTTTCTTGACCCCGCAAAAGCTGCAAATGGCACGCATTCCTCAAAAATGGCCGCACAGAATCACCACATGGCCGGACATAGCTGGGATGCAGTAGAACAAATCGTTGCGAAACATGCGCCAGCACTTGCGGTGTTGCCTAAAGCACGTCTGCTAGAACTCTACGGAAAAGAAAGAAAAAACGAATCTATTTAATCGTGCACGGGTAGTCCTTGGAGTTAGGTTTCGTCCACAAGGCCGAGTCGGTAGATGTCGAAGGAGTTCTCGCCTTCGAACATGTCGGAGGGGTTCGGGAGGTACTTGCGCGGACGGCCTATTTCGGCAGTGGCATCGTTCACGAGACGATGAAAGAGCGCAAAATCCTCGGCGCGATTTTCAAAATCAATGATATACCGGCGCATCTGCGATGAGCCGTCGGCATTTTTCTTCTTTTTGCACTCATGCACGATGAAGCGACGCACGGACTTGCCGTACTTCTCCCTCACCGTGTAGTAGTTGAAGATGGCCTGCATGACAAACAGCGATTTCTGCCCGCGGTCTTTGCTAAAGGAATCCACGAACTTGTGGTCCACGATATCGAGCGCTCCAGCATGTTCCCGCGACTCCACTACCAGATCGGAAATGGCTTTGATGGGAAGTGCCAACCCGTCCACCTCTGCGATGGCCATCACCTCTACATCGAGCACTTTGTATCGGGGTGGGCGGGCGAGGTAGAAAGAGAGCATCTGCTCGTACTCCCGCTCCATCTGCTCGCGTTTTTTCTTTTTGGCGAGACGTGACTGCGCCTTGCCGAAATTAATCTCAAAATCCCCCACCGAACGCAGGTATTCAAGCCCGAGGTCCACGGAGCCCTCTTTCCCAATCCCGCCGTAGTAGTGCTGGAGCGCCACGTGGCCTGCGCGCCCCACAAATGAAGAGGGAGAGGCGGGTGTGTCGTATACCTTCTCGACGTAGCGTTTATACCATGCGAGTGGGTTCCTCAAGAACGACATGAGCGACGAATAGCTCCAGTACTTAATGAGGAGCGCGTGTTTGGGGGCCGAGTTCGTCCTCTTCATGTGATTTTGCGAAATCATGCCGCGTAATCGTCCATAAAGACGCGGCCTTGCAGTATACCCTCGCACCAACTTTTAGGATATAATAGGCACCATGGCAAAAAGAGCAAGTCAGGATATTAAGAACAAGAAATCGCGTTCCCGAAAGACCAAGAAGCGCCTCGAGGCCAAGCGGGTGATGCTTGCCGCCCGCGCGGCCAAAAAACGAAGATAGTTGAGTGCATATAACGAACGGCTCATATACCGGTATATGAGCCGTTTGGGTATGCTAAAAATAACTATGCGCTTATTCGCGCGAATTAGAACATAGCGCTTACGGCTTTAAGAATCGACGGAGCGTCCGGTGCGATGCGATAGAACATATTCAAGCTACGCTGTTCCTTCTCTACAAACCCCGCCCGCTCGAGCATCGTCAGATGCTTTGAGGTAGATGTGAAAGACAAGCGTATTATCTCGGAAATGTCACTGACGTTGGCTTCCTTCCTTTTCGCCAATACATTCAAGATCGCGAGCCGTCTGCGATTGGCCAAAGCTTTCAACAGCCGCTCCCCTTCCGCCTCTTTCATACTTGCATTATATGCCTATTCGCGCGAATTAGAATATAAGAATGTGGACGGCTTGGACAAACCCGAGGCGGGAGTATAGCATTGATTCAAGTTCTGAGATCTCAATTGAACTGTAATTCCATGGTGAAAGAACACATAGAGCCTGATAGAAAGAGAAAAGCCTCGGTCGAGAGCAACGAAGCAAATCAGTATCTTATTGTTGAAATAGGGAGCGGAGATAATCCATACTGGGTCGAAACTTCTGAAGGATATCGTGAAAAATTCCGTTCGGATCCAAATATTCAATACATCGGAATAGACGACGACGAGTCGCAACTTCATCTCGGAAAAAACCTTCTGCAGAGAGAGAACGAGAAGTATGATTTGGAAAAAACGGGACGAGTGCACTATGTAAAGGCGGAGGGACAGAAGCTCCCTTTTGCCGATAACTCTGTATCCGAAATCATCCTTCGAAACATTATCGGAGACGAAGATGATATTAACGACCGTAAAAAAGCTGAAATGATAGACGAGGTAGCGCGAACATTGAAGGTAGAAGGCATCCTGAAAATCATCGAATAGTACACTCCGCGAGTGGCCCGCAAGCTTGATATGAATGATTACATTGCCACCATGCCGCAAAACATCTTTGAACCAGTGCAAGAGTCAGAGCCAACGGGCATAGCCGACGAGAGGGAGATGGACCGTTACATGACGACGCCACGCAAGGGAATTGCGCGCGACAGTTTTATTCTTAGATTCCGAAAGGTCAGGGATTTGGACCCCAGTAGTAGAGCAAAGCTCACTACGTGGCTAGGCAAACCCGAGGCGGGGGTATAGGATTTTGTGAATATGGCTTTGGAGGAACAGGAACAGTCATTGAATATTTCGGAAGAAATGGGATATGTCTTATTCCCGACGGAGAGCATCAGCAGCAAGGTGTTCGTGAAAGAAGATATGATGTACAAATTGAACGGCAGGATGTCGCTCAAACGACAGCGCTCCGACTTAGCCACCCTCACACGCAAACTATCCGAGTTCGCGAATCGTATACCTGAATCGAGGATCGTGCCGAGCCTGTATCGGAGAGTTTCGTACTGCTGTGTTATCCAGCCGAAAATACACGGAGAGAGATTGAAGGATATCGGCCGGGAAGGAGTGCTTGCGCTCCTGCAGGATCCCGATACCCAAAATCACGCGTTTGTATCCAAGCTGCTCAACTATTTCTTTACTGCGATTGAACATAGAGAACTGTATCCTGACATCGTGGGATACCCTGCCAATCCGGATTTTTTCAATTCCATAAACCTGATGGCGGATGAAAAGACCCGAAAAATGATGCTCTGCGATGTCGGTCTATCCCCGCACGAAGACACTGTGAGCAGGTACGGGGCGGATTTTTATAAGGGCGAGAACGTCCGAACCTACGTCGCCAAAATGCGCGAGTTTCAGAGTCTTCTGCGCAGTCTTCCACAATAAAACGCCCGATTTGGACCCCAGTACCATTGCTCGCTCCGCTCGGGAAGCTACGGGGCTATGCAAACCCGAGGCGGGGGTGTAGGGTTTCCCGAGCCCGATCTGACGGGCAGAAAGGAGCTAACGGTGCATCGCATCGGAATAGCGATGGTCATCGCAAGTCCGGTTGTGGCATTGGGACTCGGCTTCGCTTCCTACATGTCCTCGCCGGCCTGCTTCGCATGTGAACTCGTCAAGGCAATCGGTTCGGATACCCTTGCCTATGCGTGGGTTCTCCCCGGCCTTTGGGCCATCCGATGAGGCGAACAGTCTCATCTTGGCAGCCGCGACCTTGGAGGACTCGCGGCTGTTTGTTTTGGACAAACCCGAGGCCTGCCTGCGCAGGCAGGCAGGGGTATTTCTAGACAAATATTCATGAGGGAGTAGCATTGCGCTTATGTTGATTATATTTCTTCTCTTTGCACTCGGCTGGACAATCGGAGGAATGGTTGCTGCTTTTACGCTCGTTCCAATCGGTATCATTCTTTTCTTTGGCATACCAATGACAAAGAAATTAACCGCTTCTGGTGTTTTGCAGAAGGATAACCCTATCCAAAAACGTTACTATATTTCGCTTTTGCTTCTGACAGTTATATACGCGGCCGTCCTTATTGCTACCTACTTCTGGTTATCGAACGTTTTTACCGGATTTCTTTTTGGAACGGGAATGGCCCTAGTTTTCTCTTTAGGCAAGTTGGGTGCTAATCCAAACAACGTTTCCGATTATATGGAAACGAACAAGAGATATTTTACTGAAAAACCGACCGACGCGGAGCTATAATATTGGATTAATTATAGAATATGACTCTGGGCATTAGAGAGGAAATAAAGGCACTCGCGATGGATGTGGATGGACTGCTTACGGCGCACGTAAAGGTAGATAATGAGCTGGCTACAAAGTCGTCTGGATTTCTTAGCATCTTTCGCGCAATTGACTTTGGTTCGCTTCGCGAAAAGTCGGGATCAATATTAAAAAATCTGCGAAACACAGAGGGTGCCATAAGGTCGTTAGATACAAAAGGACAAGTCCTGACTGAGCCTCAGAATAGGTTCATCGAACTTCTAGAGAAATACGCCTCGGCCTTGATATCGCATGTCGAACTTTTCTTAAAGATGATTTCTGATCTCGAAGCTCGAAGTCAAAACAACGGTAATGTTACGTTGGGATCTCATATGGATAATTCCCGAAAATACAAAGAGTCGGCACAGGACTACCTACGGTTCGGGAGCGAGATGAACGAGTTATTTCAAGAAATATAAAAAGTGAAGTTAATATACTAGCCAAACCCAGAGTGGAGGTATAGTTTTAATTAATTATGTCGATCAAGAAGCCTCAGGATTACGAAAAGTGGGAATTCGAAAATGTTAAAATGCGAAAGTCGCTCCCGGAGGATGTAATTCCTTCTGAGGCGCGAAGTGCTGAGGACGAAGCGTTTTTCGGATTTCTTCTGACGCTAGCGATGATTTTTAACGATTTTAAGGGCTTGATACTTTTGAACGATACGGTACAGTATGCATACAAATCAGAGCCCCCAGAGACAAATGAACACTTTGGAGAGCGCGCCGGCATTCAGGTACAACTTCTGAAAATACTGTATGCGACTGTTTACGAAGCGCTTGTATTCATAAAAGATTCTAAGGATATCTATGATTCAAATCGAGTACGGCAACTCTTACAACGGACGTCTGAGAGTACGCAGTTGGTATGGGAAATGCTCAATAAGATTGCACACGAAGAATCTATAGACGATGAGCGCTTTAATCGATTCGGTGAATTAAGAGACTTCCTCGTGAAAGCGAGGAATAACGTAGGTTTTCACTATCAAACCAGAAAGCAATTGATTGCTGGTTACAGAACGTTTTTTATGACAGGGATTTCTGCAGTACCTGAAGAAGCAAGAAAATGGGCTTACCGATCGGTAAAGAACAACGATTTTAACTCTTCCCGATATTATTATGCCGATGCTGCCTTACAGGGATACTATGTAAATCTTTTTGGGGATGAGAAACTCGCTCAACAACGAACTGACGAAACGTTTCGGCTCGTGAACCTTATCGTTTACGCGATACACGATTTGCTCACCGAATATCATGCTTCCTTGCCCAGCCGCTAGTATAGAAAAGTCAGTACTTCGCTGTGCACAAAAGCATTCCTTCGGCGTGACCTCTAGATTTAGTAGCTTCTCAATTGTTTGGCGCGTTCGGTGAAGCGGATGTGTTTAAAGTATTACTCGCTGTCCTTATCCTTGTCCCACCCGTCCTTCAAATCGGAACCCAAAAGTTTAGACCTGCGTTGTGCGATACCCTTTTTCAATTGATCCGCTCGATGCCCTATCATGACCGCCTCCTCTCGACCGACGAATCTGCCCGTGTTCGTAACATAGCCCACTTCAAGACCTACCTCCTGTTCGCTTTTTTCCGCATGCTCGGGATGGGCAGCTCTGAACTCCTTCACCGCGTCGCTATGTAAGATACCAGTATAAACTTCATCTCCGTAACGAGCGGCCATGCCCTTAAGGGACTCGGATTTCTCCTGGCCGAGCTTTGTCTCGTCATCCAATCCCATGCGGTAAATACTAGCACGGGCCCCTTTGGGCCCGTTTAGTAGCTCCGGAGCTGCTTGGCGTTTTCGTGGAAGCGGATGCGCTCGAGGGCTTATGCGCAAGCGGCCGCGCCTTTGGCGCGGCCGCTATGCCAAATCACGCCGTGGAAGCGTTTATTTGAACTTGTCCGGAAACTGCGCGATGATGCCCGCAGAAAGTGCGTCCGCCATCTTGTTGATGTGGTCGAAGACCTTGTCGAAGGCCACGATAGACCCCGCGGAGTCGCCCTTGAGCGCCGCGGTGGCCTCATCGGTCGTCGTCTGCAGGTGCATCGCCATCATTTCTTTGAGCGTAGCCACAGGCCAGTTGGGATTGGCTTGACTCAAGAATGTCGCAATGTCATCGCCGTTCGTCTTCCAGCGAGTATTCGCATCGTTGAATTTTGCCATGTCATTCTTTTTCGCCGCATTCAAGAGCTCGACGGCGATCGAGATGTGTTGCTTGAGAAGATCAGTAAGCTTGCTGCCGGCATCATTGCCGTAGAATTGGGCGACAGCCGCACCGATATCCTCCTGATTCTTCATGAGTCGATTCGCGGCCGCGGTCGCAGGACCCGTGTCCCCTGCAGCGAACGTGGTGATGTATTCACGCGTCCAGAATACGTGGTCGGACCAGAGTTTTTGCATCGCCGTGTAGAGCGCGACCTCTTTTTCGGGCGACATCACTGACGATACGGTGCTCGTTGCTGTCGCACTGGTACTCGAGCTACCTGAACCTCCCCATACCATATATCCGAGGCCAACGCCGACGATAAGAGCGACGATTACCATGGACCATCCTGTGTTGTTCATATGTGTAATGATTTATTGTTAAACGACTGTCAAACTAATAAGGACGTTCACACTAACATGATTCCATGAAGAGACAATGTTGACGGCTCCGTTAGTTTATCGGTCGAATCTCCTTAGGATTTTCCTTACGAAACGTACATGTTAGATTTATCCCATCCGCCTTGAGCATCTTCGTTTTTTCCAGATTCATCAGCTCTGTAGTTCCATCATCTCCAAGCCATCCCAGTTTGTACAGTTCGGCATCTATACTCCTCTTGAGGAAACTTGTTGGGTCTTCCCACATCTTTTCGATGTCTTTATAGGATACCTTCCGAGAAAATCGGAATTCGAGTGTCAAGGTTGTGCCATCGTAATCGACTTCAACGACAGCTTCGTTCGCATTCCGATCTATTTTCCTGTCAGATCTTGGGTCTGACCTATCCATTACAGACAGTCTACCACCTAAATTAGTAGCTCCGCAGTTGCTTCGCGCGTTCGTGGAAGCGGATGCGCTCGAGGGCTTTGGCTTCTATCTGGCGGATGCGCTCGCGGGTAACGCCGAACTCGCGGCCCACCTCTTCGAGCGTGAAGCAAATCCCCTCTTCGGTGAGGCCGTTGCGCATTTCCAAAATCTTGCGCTCTTTTGGCGAAAGCTCGTCGAGAATTTCCGTCATTTGCTCATTAAGAATCCTGCGCGAAGCGTCCATGTCGGGGCTCGCGATAGTGTCGTCGGCGATGAAACTGCCGAGGGTTGAGCGCTCGTCATCGTCCTCGCCGACCGGCGATTCGAGCGAGACAGTGTCCTGATTGATTTTTTGTATTGTGTAAATCTTTTCTATCTCGATGCCCATTTCTGCGGCGATTTCTTCCGGCAGTGGATCGCGGCCCAAATGTTGGTTCAATTCGCGTACTTTTTGTTTGTACTTGGCGATAGTTTCCACCATGTGCACGGGGATGCGGATGGTGCGGCTCTGGTCGGCCAAAGCGCGGGTAATAGCTTGGCGTATCCACCACGTGGCGTAGGTAGAGAATTTGTAGCCCTTGGTCCAGTCGAATTTGTCTACTGCCTTAAAAAGGCCCAGATTGCCTTCTTGAATGAGGTCCAAGAGCGTGAGGTCGGGAGAGCGATTCACATATTTCTTGGCGATAGAGACAACGAGGCGTAAGTTGGAGCGCGCGAGGATGTTGCGCGCTTCATTGTCTTCGAGAAGAATCC
This sequence comes from bacterium, assembly GCA_030647655.1. Taxonomy (GTDB): domain Bacteria; phylum Patescibacteriota; class Minisyncoccia; order Phycocordibacterales; family UBA2100; genus UBA10103. The sequence continues at coordinate 19,178 of JAUSJH010000008.1, forward strand.
TCTTCGCGAGATCTTTCTCCTGCTGGCCATTCAGAAGTGGATATTGACCAATCTCTCGCAAATACATCTGCACGGAGTCATAGCCTGCATCGGCGCGGCGGTTCTGTAATTTCTTGCTCGCGAGGACTCCGTCGGCGAAACTGTCTTCGAGCATGCCCCCGCCTTCCAAAACATCTATGCCCGCAACACTGAAGCGCTCATATATTTCTTCGAGCAGAGTTACGTTGTCCTCGATCGTCGGGAACTCGCGCAAAATCTCATCGTACGTGATATAGCCGCGCTCTTTGCCCAAGTTTATCAAAGCCTCCACTTTTCCCTGACGCTTGCCCTCCGAAGCCCTCCCTGTAGACGCAGAGACTTTCCTTTTACTGCGTCGTGCCGGCTTGCCGGTACGTTTTTGAGATTTTGCCGAACGTTTCTTGCCGCTGGCAATTTTGCCCTTGCGAATTGTGCGGCGGGAAGTCGCCAGTTTCTGACGTTTCTTCCCGCCTGCGCCGAGGCTTCGGCGGGCAGGTACTTTATTCTTTTTTCGTTTTGTTTTTGCCATACCTAAAAAATGGGTCAAAGGGGACCTCCTCCCTTCGGGAAGGATCCGCGATATTATGTAGTCTTAACGTATGTACAGGCCATTTCTTTCACAAAACGGCCCACGAAAGACCAAGCGAGGAAGTTTACACGTTCTCGTGCAATTGTGCAATTCGAGTTGTCAACAGTTTACACACAGTCATGAGGCGGTCCACTTCATCCTCATTTTTCTTATTTTCCGCCGCTTTTAGAGCCTGCGTCGCTGCGGAGAGCTCTCCAGCTAATAACTCTCTGAGGATAACGTGAAGAAGTGCGCTCGCCTCACGTGCGGGGTTGGAGCTTTTGCCGTGTAGACGCTCGGCGGCAAAACGCAAGCTCTCGCGCTCGCTTTCTGGAAGAGTACCGAGTGCGGCGAAAGATTCCGCGCCTATCGCCTCCTCGAACTCGCGCGCGTATGCCGCTACATCGATTGAGGGCTTGGGAAGAGACTGTTGCCACAGCAAAATGGAAAAAGCCTGCTTTGCGCGGTCATAGGCTTTTGTGTTCCCGCTCGGCTTCGGCGCTTCGCGCGGTGCACTTTCCGGCGAGCGCTGCACTGGAAGCTTGGCAAGCGCTTCCGCGACTGCGGATTCTGATACATTGAGACGCTTCCCAATCTCGCGTAGATACTGCTCGCGCGCTATCGGGCTTGGCACATCGGAGAGGAACGGAAGCACGACCGCTTCGACGACGCGACGGAAGCGGTCGGGCTGTGGCGTGTGTTCTTCCAGAACATCCAGAAGGAACGTAATGATGTCTTTTGAATCACGTATTGCTTTTTTCCACGCGTCCGCGCCCTTCTTTTGTATGAAATCCGCCGGATCAAGTCCCGTCGGTAATTGGGCGACTTTCACATTAAGTCCGCCCTGCAGGGCCGCGCGGGCGGCACGCCCCGCGGCCTTGATACCCGCCGCATCGGCGTCCAAGGCGATGACGAGATTATCCGTCATACGGCGAATGAGCGCGGCATGCTCGGGCGTGAAGGCGGTGCCGGAGACCGCGACGGTATTTCCCCATCCAGCTTGGTGTGAAGCCAGCAAATCCATCTGTCCTTCTACCAAAACCGCGCAATTCACTTTGCGAATGGCCTGTTTGGCACGGTCAAAACCATACAGAATGCGGGACTTATGAAAGAGCGGCGTTTCCGGGCTATTGAGATATTTCGGTGCTTCGGGTGAAGCATTCTCACCAAAGATACGGCCAGAAAATCCGACGACGCGACCCGCGCTATCGGCGATGGGAAAAATGATGCGGTTGCGAAATTTGTCGGTCAGAGTCCCCCGTTCGCTTTTCTTTGCAAGACCGGCATCGAGTATCTCGCGATCGGAGAACTTTTTCCCTTTCAGGTACTCGGAAGCTTCGCTCCACGAATCCCCTGCAAGTCCGAGGCGGAACTCTTGTACGGTCGCGTCCTTCAGGCCGCGCTCCTTCAGATATTTCTTTGCCGCGTCCGAGAGACGCGATGCATAGAATATCGTCGCAACTTCTATGAGCTCGAAGAGTCGCTCGCGCTCATCTTTCTTTTCTTTGCCGCCACGTTCATACACCAATTCCACGCCCGCCTTTTCCGCAAGCACTTTGAGAGCGCCTTTGAAATCCAATCCCTCGATGGCTTCGACGAAAGAAAAAATATCGCCGCCAACGTTGCATCCGAAACAATGATACGTGCCCCTGTCCGGCGATACATGGAAAGAAGGCGTCCGCTCCGCGTGAAAAGGACACCGCGCGCGGAGAGATGCTCCCGCGCGCTCAAGCTTCACGTATTGCGACACCACGTCGACAATCGAAAGCCTATCTTTTATTTGTTGCACCGTGTCTACCATGAATCACTATTATGCTCCCTGTTTCTCCAAGAACGAAGTGATTGGTCAGAAACAGCAGTCCTTTAGGGCTCCTTCAGTTTAAAAAGTGCGAACTGCCGTGCTATGCTCCTGCCATATGCCTCCCCAAAGGCCATTCGAACGTCCGCAACGATCTCCGGATGAGAGAGCGGAGATGTCGCAGAAACGGGAGCAGAAGAGAATTATCCGAGAGATTTTCACGAACGGCAAAGAAGTTATTAAGCAGACGTGGAGTAAGACACGTTCAAGAAAAGAGAAAACATTCACTCTCACTGCCGAAGACTTAGCTAGGGGTGGACTTCTCACCCGAGAGGAGGTCGCGACCGTTATACGTCAGTGGTTATTCGATACCTACCAAGGCAAGCTTGAGCTTGAGTATTACAACGACGACACACGAACCGTCAGTTTCTCGATTGGCGAGTAACTTTCAGAGAACTACCGCTCAACTGACTCCTTGCGGTTCTGACTTTCTGGCGCTTCAGCGGGTGCCGAGGCGGCGAAGTCGGCTTCCATTTGCGCTATCATAGCGTGTTTCTTGCTTCCCTTGAATCCGGTGCCGGCTGGGATAAGACGGCCGATGATGACGTTCTCTTTGAGACCAACGAGGCGGTCTACGGCTCCGCTGACAGCCGCTTCTGCGAGCTTACGCGGAGTGTTTTGAAATGAGATGGCGGATAGGAAGCTCGCGCGGGTGAGCGAGACTTCGGTGATGCCGAGTAAAAGCTGTTTCCCTTTCGCCGGTTCGCCGTCGGTCTCTTTTTGCGACTTGTTGATGCGCTCGAATTCGAAGTCTGCAACTATCTCGCCAGCGGAGACTCCGGTGTCGCCGGAAGTCGTAACGGAAACGCGCGAGAACATTTGCTTCACGATGACTTCAAGGTGCTTGCGCGCGGTCGAGACTCCCTGAAGCTCGTAAATGCGCGTAATCTCGTTGATGATGTATTGCTGTGCGCGCTCTTTGCCGGCGAGTGTGAAAAGGTCTTCTAGGTCGGCCGAGCCGTCAGTGAGGAAATCGCCTTTCGTGACATTAGCTCCCTGCTTCACGAGAATGGTGCGGAGAGGATGAATGCGGTATTCAGCATCCTTCTTGGCGGCTTTTGCTGTTTGCTTGGCGGTCGAGGCTTCCGGAAGAATTGTGATTACCGTTTCCTGACCATCTTTCACGATATCGGTAACGATGCCGGAAACGCGGGAAATCGTGGCGGGAAGCTTGGGTGTGCGCGTCTCGAAGACTTCTTCGACGCGCGGCAGACCCATCGTGATGTCGCCGCCAGCCGTTGCGACTCCTCCCGTGTGGAAGGTGCGCATCGTAAGTTGGGTGCCCGGCTCGCCAATGGCTTGCGCCGCGATGACGCCGATTGCTTCGCCCAAGTCCACGAGCTCGCCCGTGGTCAAATCCATTCCGTAGCACTTCTGACACACGCCGCGTGCGACCCTGCAGGTCATCGGGCTTCGTACCGTCACTTCGGTCGCGGAGCTTTCTTCTACCGCCTTTGCGTCGTCACGATTGAGGAGGTGGTTGCGCTTGAAACCAGAAACCTCACCGGCCAAGGTGCGTCCGTCCACGCGGTCTGCAAACGAGCCTCCGATATTTTCCTTGCCGGGGCGGGCAATAACGACGCCATCCTTGGTGCCACAGTCATCTTCCAAGACGACCACGTCGTGCGCAACGTCGAAAAGACGGCGTGTGAGATAGCCGGCGCGCGCAGTGTTGAGCGCGGTATCGGCGAGTCCTTTCCTCGCACCGTGCGTCGAGATGAAGTATTCGATCGGGGTAAGGCCTTCCTTAAGCGATGAGGTGATAGGGAATTCGATGATCTCTCCGCGCGGGTTGGTGATGAGGCCTTTCATACCGGCCATTTGGTGGAGCTGCACGGCGGAACCACGAGCACCGGACGTTATCATGTTGTGAACAGGCCCTTGTTCGTCGAGCGTGCTCAAAACGTCCTTGCGGAGGTCGCTCGAAATCTTCCCCCATATCTCGATGGTCATGCGCTTGCGCTCTTCGTCGGTAAGAAGACCGTTCTCAT
>JAUSJH010000003.1 GCA_030647655.1 bacterium
CCTGATGTCTATTTTAGGTGAGGATCTTAATGCTTCTGCTTATAGACATTTTAGAAGAAATAAAGTCGATATTCTTAATGATTCGGTTCTGCCGGGCACCATTAAGGGCAAGCGATTGGATAGGTGGATCGTAGACAAAGAAAATAGAAAGTTATATCAGTGCGAGATTAAAAATTGGGCGGCAACCGCTATAGGCGGTAGACATCTAAGATCTGATGCAAGTGATGAAGATGCTAAGAAAGTCGTTGAGTATCACTGGAGCCGGGAATTAAGCAGTAACCTTTCAAGAAAAGCGGAACACCCAAATGGGGTTACTAAGGTATTGCTTCAAATGAAACCCCCAGAAAAATATAGAAATATACGAAAGACTGAACCTTTACTTATTTTTTGGATGCCAATCTCTTCCGACAGAAGAGTATTGAACCCCTTGTCTGATCTTTCTGTAAAGTCTCTTCATTTACCAATAAAAACTAAGTTTTCAAAACTCCACGTCTTTTCTGTATCTCTTTATCTTCGTCAATTATATAAAAAGGGCAAAGGCCAAAAATTTATTGACCTAGAAATACCACATTTTGAACACAGAATGAAAATATTGGCAAAATTCCGAAAGAGGACATAATGCGGCGGAAATTGTTGTGTAATCCGGGACAGCGTAGAATGTCGTTATGGACTCGGAAGAAATTCTTGAACTGGTGAAGGATGGGGTTATCGAGCCGGACCAGATTGAGGATTTTAAGGTGCTTGATCCGGAGGTGCAACAGATGGTTGCTGCCGGCGATATCGACATGGACGATGCGGCAGAGCTACAATGAGACCAATGATAGAACTGTTAACGATTAAGGAGGTCGCGGAACTGTTGAAGATATCTCAAATGTCAGTACGACGTCTGCAACAAGGACGGCATCTCCCGTTCATCAAGGTTGGGGGCAGCATCCGTTTCGCCAAAAGCGACATTGTCGAGTATCTGAAGAAACAGAGGATTGATTCGATCCAGTAGCGGGGCGCTAGCCCGTTTTGTCAGTCACCCCTGTACTGCTCTTGCTGGTAATTCCGATTGTAATCGATGTAAAGTCGATCGCTCACGGGTTGCCCAATGGCTGACAAAACGAGCAACTTTATTATATCGACTCCTCATGGCTGTATAATCGGCGCATGGTACGCATGTGGGTTATTTGTTGGTATTTCCACAGATTTCAAGGAGCAACCGGCGGCCCAGAAACATGGTATTCAGGAAGCATAGATAGACACAGGTTTGAAAACCACGTTGTGTGGGAAAGGCATTTTAAGGAGGGCGTGAAAGACTTGATACAGCGTCTTTTCCCTAGTTGCACAGAGAAGTGGGCGAAGCAAGAATTTGGGCAAGGTTTGAACAGGGTGCAATACAGGAGTCGGCTTGCCGAGGACGCAATAAACCACGGTCTAGAAAAAGGCTATTTAGTTGCAAAAGATAACGGGCAAAACCTATCAATGGATTTCCACGGACGGCGCTTCTTATTTAATCCACTTGTTTTCCTCACCGCCGTTTTGAAAGAATATGGATATATAGTTTCCTTCATATTTGGGGCTGGAGGCGGATTCATTATCGCAATCTGTATATGGCTGTATAATGTCTTCAATGGATAATGAATACAGACACACTCTCTATGAGCACTAGAACCTATGTTGCTCTCGGCGTTTTGCTGGTCGTCCTTGGCTACATTTTCCTTAATCGTTTCGAATTCATCCATTTTAATGGTGCTCTAGTCATACGATGCAGTTACTTATCTGGGGAGTGCATATACTTCGAAGCGGCGGATAATACTCTCTAAGGTAGCTTTGTTATGTCCGACGAACGCAAACGTTTCTCTGGACTCTCAATTGTTGTGGTTGGCTGTATTCATCGCTGACAGAATTGTTGCGGCCGGAAAGCGCCGCCTCTGGAAAAGTAACGGGTACAGTGGATTTCCGCCATTTTCAGCGTAGCATACGTTTGTGGAGCCAGAACTTGAAAAACTCGTAAAAGAAAGTGGGCATAACCTGCACCTTGATGTTTATGAGATCTTAAAAAATGGAAAATGGAAGGCCGACCTCGCAGCATATTATGTTGATGACATTTCCGATAAACCTCGGGAGGTCGATATCCAAGCGGTCAGACCCTTTCTCGGAAGTCGTGCCCCAAGCGAGTCAATAGAGACGCTCTTCTCGACGTTTCTTTTTGTGGAATGCAAGTGGTTCAAAAAACCCATTGCAATTCATTCACTGGAGAATTCTGACGTAGCTAACACGGCTATAGTGACAGCAAATATAGACCGAAAGGGGTTAACCGATTATCCATATGGACCTGCGAACTACCACCATTATGTGAAAGCTGGTCACGTCGGAAAACTGTATGTTTCCGAGGAGCATAACGAAATCTTCAACGCACTGACGGGCGCGGTTAAGTCTCTTTGCTTTCACCTGGGGACTAGACAAGAAAAAGGCTTTTATTATCCAATTGTCGTTTTTGATGGAATTAATGGTCTGTACGACATCTTTAATAGGAAAGATAATGGCATTGTTGAAAGAGCAATTATTGCCTTCAATTATTCATACCGGGACGTGGCTAGCCATAAGCCAATTACAAGATTGTTTTATGTCGACTTTGTCCATCGGAAAAAGTTAGACGAACTGCTAAAAGATATTCAAGCCGAGGAAATGCGAGCGTACAAGTTCGTGACCGGCGCACCTCCTTTTCCGTGAAATGGGCGTAACCAGTGTCAGGTACCATTTTGGATGCTAACGACTGCCCGCACGAGGGCACATTCCTATTCGCAGAACACGACGTCCGATTCTTGAATTTCGAGTTGCTTCGCGAACCACGAACGTGTGGAGTCCTGATTGCCGATGGCGTCTATGAGTCCATGCTCAAGTGCGAGCTCTCCCGGCATCGAAGAGCCGTCAGCAAGTTTCTCGATAGCCTCTACGGGGACCCCGCGATTCTCAGCGACCTTTTTCACGAACACATCGTGGTAGATTTTGAGATCCCTCTCGAATAGCGCTCTCTCGGCAGCTGTAAGGGGCTTGTTGGGATCCCCCGAGTCTTTGAACGGAGCAGAAGAAAGAGGCACGTAGCGCAGTCCCTCCTTCGTGTTTTTAGCCACGTTCTCGAGGTAAGACATCGTGATGCCGATGGAGCCCACGTCGGATAGCGGAGAGGCGAAGATAGTGTCTGCACCGGTTGCTGCGAGATAACCGCCGGACATCCCGTATTCGCGTATGAGCGCAGCCGTGGGAAGCGACAAGCCCTTGATCGCATCCGAGAGCACTTCCGAAGCCACGGGGGCGCCACCGGGAGAATCGATCCGAATGAGTATCCCTTCGACGGACGGGTCGTATTCCGCGAGACGGAGCTTATGCAGCACATCGTCAACGTTCGTCGTTGGATAGGAATCCGCTACAGGTGCTGTCGCGTCTTCTCCATCTCCGGCACTCGGCAGCGTAGTAATGTCTCCCACGACAGGTACGACAGCGATATTGCAGGAGCCATCGCTCACCGTGAATTGTGCGTTGAAGCCTGACCACTCGTCGTTCCAATTACCCCACATCCAAAGCCCCGCCCAGAACACCGCGAGCCCCACGATGCCGAACGCGACGATGCGTATGAGGTCCTGGACGATAGGCCGGTTCATCTGGAGATTATACATGCCCGTGGAATGCGTTTGAGTATTTTTCTGTATATGTGGGAACCATGGTCGCTACGAATTTCTCAGGAGAACCTACGCAGTGGCTCGATGTCCCTGCAGCTCAATGGACAAAGCAGGCCGATTCTACGGGCAAGGTTGGGAGCTCAAGTCTTCGCGAGGACGTAAGAGGACGTAAAAGGTACCGGTGCGGTATTATTGGCCGATGACGAAGGCTAAGACGCCGAGGGCAAAACATTTCATTCGAGAGTATTACGACCGACCCGTTACCAGGAGAGAATTATTACGCCGCCAGAAGGAGGAGGTCACAGCAGAGTACGTAGCACAACGACTCTTGGTGAAAAATAAGGTCTTCACCTTGGCCAGCCTCAAAAACTACGTAAAGAAGGGATTACTCCGGACGACGCGATTCAATGGCAAACATATGCTCCTGAAAGAAGATCTTGCTCGCATTATTGAAACCGAAGCAGCCGCTAAACGGAAAACACAGGCACGGTTATTCTGAATAAGGATGTATGAAGAAGAAAGAGCCGGAGATGAGGCTGATTTACCACTTCAATGAGCCGGAGGCTGATGTCGAGAAAGAAGATCAGCAGCAAGATATTGACGCTGCCTACGACATACTTTTTGAGGCGGTGTTGAGAAGCGAAAATGGGATACAATAGCCGAGGATAGCGAGGGTCGGTGTTCTGTGGCCATCCGGTCGCAGACGACGCTGTGCAATAAGTCCGGCTTATCCGGTGAAAAGCAGTTGCTGGTTTACGGATGCACCGAGAGCCCCTTCCGGGGAGGCGAACGAAGATCGAGGCGGGCGACGAAATCCCGCGTCACTTCAAGTACCCGGCTATCCACTAAAGAACTCCCACGCTGGGAGTTCTTTGGTTCTATTTAAGCTTCACGTTTGCAACCCTATAATGGTCATCTGTCGACAAGTCCCCTTGACAGAAAGCCCCGGCACGTCGGTTCTGATGGGGGGTACGACACGCCGACCGGGACTCTAGTAATCTTAAACGTAGAAAGTTCTTTCAGCGTCCTCGCCTCTGCTCTACATCAGCAAGCCAAGGACCAGATCTCTGAAAACATGGCAACGTGTAGACCTGTCGTTCCAAAGTTAAGGGAAGGCGACAGGTGAACCAAAAAGAGCGTACAAGGTTGATCGCGAAAACGAATGTGACTCCGCGATTACTGGCCAATAAACGAATGAGACCGGTTAAACCACTCATTCCCTTGTGCGTAAGTGACCAGTCAGAAGCGACCGCAAGGTTGCTGGGCCACCTCGAATCCAGGCAGCAACGGGTTCGTTGGATAACCGAAAAATCTTTTTCGCCGATTTCGCAGAAAAAATCGGTAACGCCATGTTAGAAGCTCGCAGTATTCGCAATTCTCATCAAGAAAGATTCTTTCGAATTCTTTTCTTGGGCTCGGCCCGCAAGGGCCGTCGGGGAGTCCGCGAATGCGGGCTTCCCCGACCGTGCCGGAGGCACGGGAGAGAGAGAAAAAGCAATTTTCATAATAGAAAGCAGTCTGCAATATGAATGGCTGCAACTCAACATTGAGATATCTCAGTGCGACGTGCTTTTTACTCCACGTGATGGTCAGGTAGTTGCGTCTCGCCAGCACGACCCATAGGGACTCTGGTACTTTGAATATATGGAGTACAAAAGATTATCGGTCTATAGCAGTACCGCCTCAAAAGCGGCCAGCGGAATTTTTTGTGCTCCACACAATATACCGATCGCTGGTCGCTTTTGCGTTACCCCCGCAGTGCGCTCGGTCAAAACAAATGAAAAAACGTTCTCAATTATTAGCTAAGCATAATAACCATGCAAAGCAAGAAAGAAGTTAGAAAGGAAGTGCAAGATTATAAGAAAGCCGTCGTTTATGTCCGTGTCGCGACGAGTCAGGAGAAAGAAAATGACTTGCTCGCTCAGCAAGAAGCCGAGTGCCGCGAGTATGCGACTTCAAAAGGTCTGATAACCGCCCATGTATTCAGCGAGGTTGCGGGTGGGTCCGAGGAAGATGAGCGCGAGGCATTGCAAGAGATGTTCGAGTTCATCGCTGATGAGAAGAATAAAGTCTCGGCGGTCGTTGTATCGAGTTCTGATCGATTGTCCCGCGACGCCGTGCAATATTGGCGGATTGCGGAGGAGCTCAACCGTCTCGGAGTCCACCTGGTAATCGCTCTCAAAAGTCCTTTCCGGGTATGAGGACGATTGAAGTGCGTTTCGCAGATCTGCAGCGGAGGCGGCCCAACTGTGGCTCTATTATCAACTTCGCGAGCGCGATAAAGTTTGGCAAGTTCAAGCCTCGGACGGTATCGTACTGGTTTGATCGTCTTGTCGAAAAGGATGATTTTCCTGCGGAGGATCGCCGCGACATTCTAAAACATCTGAATGAGCTCAGTGGCTCGAGGCCTGCAGGAAAGGATGTCAAATTTCGCATTAGGCGAGTAAAAGTTCAAAAGGCGGACGAGGGTGCGGGGGGATAGGATAGAATCTATATCGCGAGCGCAAGGCGAGCGAAAACCGTGTTTCCGGTCATTGCTACGGTTCGTACCTCGTTCAAGAGCCGCAGTCCGAATAAAATATGAAAGTTGTATTGATTGGGTATGGGAATGTAGGGAAAGAAATTGAGAAAGTTCTACTTGAGAATAATATTTCCGTAGAACTAATCGTGAAAAGTTCGGGCATCTATTCAAAACATTCCAAAATAGATACCAATGATAACTTCGCGAATTATCTAGACGCCGAATCAGAGCTGCTTATTTCGGTTCCCAGCCGGGGCGATGGGAGTGAGATGCTGGACTATTATCTAAAGCCTTTAGAGATCGGCGCGTGCATTGTGACCTGCGAGAAGGCGGTATTGGCACACCACTGGGGACTCGTCCAAAAGTTCAGAGGACAGATACGGTATTCGGCTACTGTCGGAGGCAATTCGGGCATTCTACCCGCGGTCAGCAATTATCAAGGCAAAATAGAAGAGATTAAAGCGGTGATAAACGGGACGCTCAACTATATGTCAGATGCGTTCGCGAACAAACGGAAAGAGAGCGATATATTCCGTGATGTCATGACATTCGGATTTACCGACCCGGGGTCCAACAGTCTTCAAGATGTTTTTCAAAATGAACTGAGGGACATCTCGTACAAAACGGCCATACTGGCTAACCACTCCAACCTGTATGACAAGATAACTCCGAATGACCTCTCTATTGAGCCCTACAGGGACAATACGCGATGCGCGGTGATTTTGAACAAACAACGAATCACCGCAGGATTTCTAGCTTTTGAAGATACATCGTGGTTTCCGACAGGCGTCAACAATTGCCTCTATGTTAATGGTGTCAAAGTTGCGGAAGGTCCAGGCGCCGGTGGCAGGATAACCGCCGAGAGAATGTTTAAGGACCTTCAAGAGCTTCAAGATTAATTCCAACATCGCACCGGCCACCAGTGAAGAGTATGCACATAAAAGTACGCGTAAAGACCGGAATGAAAAAAGAGTCATTGAAGACCTCTGGGTCACGATTTGAAATATCAGTAAAAGAGAAAGCAGAACGCAATCAGGCGAACGCGCGAGTCGTGGCGCTCGTCGCGGCGCACTTCAAGGTGAGGGTGAAGGACGTGCGCATTGTGAGCGGCCATCACAGTGCTTCGAAAATGTTGAGTGTCGGTCGCACTTCACAGAAGTAGAAATGTGCATAACCTCAGATACATATTGCACTCCTTTGTAGAAAAGGAGCATGCGAATAACGAACATCAATAGGGGCGTCAAAGGTTCTCGGACAGCACAGGAATACGCGATACGGTTCGCGTATATGATCAGCGAAGAGGCGAAGAAGCGGGCGAAGATTATCAGTTTCTGGAAAACATATGGTCTCGCTGCGACCATGGAGGCATACGGCGTGAAGTGTCGAACGCTCTTCCTCTGGCAGCAGAAACTGCGGCGAGGAGGGGGGAAGCTCGAGAGCCTCAACTGCGGCTCCCGCGCTCCGAAGAAGAAGCGGCGGCGAAGGTACGACTGGCGTATCGTGGATGAGCTCAAGCGTCTGCGTCTTGCGCACCCAAACCTTGGAGAAAAGAAGCTGTACCCGCTACTTCTGGAGTTCTGCGCTCCGCTCCATCTTCCGTGTCCCAAACCGGCGACGATCGGCCGCATCATCGCGGACAAGGGCGGCATGCGTATCGCTCCCTTGAAGACGACCGGCAAGGGAAAGATACTCCCGTACAAACGTCGGAAAGTCTTGAGGAAGCCCCACGATCTCGCCGCAGAGCATCCGGGGCACGTCGTCGCGCTCGACACCATTGAGCGTTTCGTGCATGGCCTGCGCCGGTACGTTATCACGTGCGAGGACATCCATTCACGGTTCTCGTTCGCATGGGGCACCACCTCGCACGCCTCGAAGGCGGCCGAAGAATTCTTCGGCATGTGGACTCGAGTGTTCCCGTATCCAACCACCTTCGTTCTCACTGACAATGGGAGCGAGTTCAAGAAACTCTTTGCCGAGCGACTCCTCCAACTCCAGATCACCCACTACCACACCTACCCCAAGACGCCGAAGATGAACGCCCACATAGAGCGCTTCAACCGCACCATTCAGGAAGACTTTGTCGACTACCACAACGTCCTCCTCCTCGACCTCGACCTCTTCAATGAACGTCTCATGGACTGGCTCCTCTTCTACAACACCAAGCGCGTCCATCATGCCTTCAGGAACAAATTGTCTCCGGTGCAGTATCTGTTACAGTACGAGAAATTATCAGCGGAGTGCAAAACTACCTGCGGTCATACAAAATGTTGTGTACCGGCGATTTTTATGGTATCATTCGTTCATTAATGTTACGCCTACGGGCTTATTTCGATGACTCCAACGAACGCTCCGCAACGCTCGGAGCCCACATTCAACGGTCTCGGCATTTCACCGAACATTTTAGACATACTCGCAAAGCTCAATTTCACCATCCCGACTCCAATCCAATACCGCGCAATTCCCGAAGGTGTCGCAGGCAAGGACGTCGTCGGCGTTGCGCAGACGGGGACAGGTAAAACCTTGGCCTTCGGCATCCCACTCCTGCAGCGCCTCGCGGGGAGCGGAGGTCGCGGGCTCATACTCGTGCCCACGCGCGAGCTTGCTCTGCAGGTTGACGAGACACTCGCGCGGATTGCGCGCCCTTTGGGCTTGCGCACCACCGTGTTCATCGGTGGAGCTTCGATGGGCATGCAAATCTCCTCGCTACGCCGCGACCCGCACGTCATTATCGCCACTCCGGGCCGCCTGCTCGACCATCTCGCGCAAAAAACCCTCAAGCTCGATATGGTCGAGGTCCTCATTCTCGACGAAGCGGACCGCATGCTCGACATGGGCTTCTGGCCGCAGGTGAAGAAAATAATTGCCGTAGCCCCGACGGAGCGTCAGACGATGCTTTTCTCCGCGACGCTCTCGCGTGACATAATGCAGCTCGCGACACAGCACATGAAGCTACCACTTCGTATCGAAGTTGCACCTGCAGGGACGACGGTGGCGAAAGTCACACAGGAATTCTTCATAGTTCGCAAAGAGGATAAGGGGCGTTTGCTTGAGAAGATACTCGGTGATTATGCCGGCTCGACGCTCGTATTCTCCCGTACCAAACACGGCGCCAAACGCATCATGCGCACTATTGCTTCAATGGGACACAGCGCAGCAGAGATACACGGCAATCGTTCACTTTCACAGCGGCGCGAAGCACTCGAGGGATTCAAGAACGGTCGCTATCGCGTGCTTGTGGCGACTGATATCGCATCGCGCGGTATTGATGTGAAAGGAATAGAACTCGTCCTGAATTATGATTTGCCGATGGACAGCGCCGATTACGTCCACCGCATCGGCCGCACCGCGCGCGCGGGCGCCGAAGGCCACGCCATCTCGTTTGCGGAGCCGCACCAGAAGCGCGAGATACATGATATCGAGCGCTTGATAAGAAAGACCGTGCCCATCACAGCGCTTCCCGCACTCCCGCCGGCGCGCGCCGCACAACCGTATGTCAACGATGACAGACCGCGCAGGTTCAGCCGCCCGCAGCCTGGAGGCTTCACTCCGCGAGGAGGCTCCGGTTCCGGCAGCCGCCCGCGCCGCTCTTCAGCTTCTCGTGCGCCGTCCCGCGGCCATGCCTATCGGCAGGCAGGCCCCCGCCGTTTTTCTCGCTAGCGCATTGATATAATCATCCGATGGCACTGTCCGAAAAACGGAAGGGGGAGTGGTTCATATTTTCCGCCACAGGTATCGGAGCCTTTTTCCCGATTATCACCGTACTTTCTCTTACGAACATTCCTCCCCTCATATCTTTGGGCTGGAGCACGGCACTTTCAGCTCTTTTCTTTGGACTTTTTGTTTTATATAAAAAGGCGTGGGTAGAATTTGGGAACCCGATTTTGTGGAAATACATTTTCTTCGTAGTTCTTTTTATCGGCCTTCTCACGTACGGACTTGTTTTCTTCGCACTCGAGAAGACAACTCCGGGCAACGTCGCCATCATCGAACTCTTCGCAGTCTTCACGTCGTTTTTGTTTTTTAATGTGTGGCGGAGAGAGCGGATTTCTTTTGAATATAAGATCGGTGCTATTTTAATGGTTCTGGGGGCTCTCATTGTGCTTGCGCCCGGATTCGCAAGCGTGAATATTGGCGATCTCCTCGTACTCGCGGCTATGTTTTGCACGCCGCTCGGAAATTTCTACCAGCAAAAAGCGCGCGAGGTTGCCTCGAGTGAAACGATCATGTTTCTTCGATCCGTCATCTCGGCACCGATTATCTTTTTGATAGCGTATGCGGTTGGTTCGCACTCCTCGCTCCAGAACATCCAAGCGGCACTCCCGTTTCTCTTTATCAACGGTGTAGTCATCCTCGGTCTGTCGAAAATATTCTGGATAGAGGGCATTCACCGCATCTTAGTAACAAAAGCTGAAGCATTTAACAGTGTGGGCCCCTTTCTCACTCTGCTCTTGGCGTTCGTCATACTCCACCAGACGCCGACCGTCTGGCAACTCGCATCCCTCGTCCCGCTCATCCTCGGCGTCCTCCTCCTGACCGATCATTTGAAACTTTCTCGTCGATTTTGAGGTGAGAACGACAGTTGGCCCTAAAGGACTGCTGTTTGTAACCGCCAAAAGCGCGGACAAACAGGGAGCTTGCATAAAAAACGGACCTGTTGCATAGTGGGGCCGTTAGTACTCGATTTTAGTAGCTTATTGAGGCTTTAAGCCATATTTTAGACACCATTATGAACAAGATCATCGTTTCCTCACTTGTGGCCCTCGTGGCGCTTAGCGCCAACGTAGCGGCCGCACAAAGCTATTACCCCTCCTACGGCAATACAGCCGTCTACACTGGTGTGTGCGTCAATCTTATGAATGACCTTTCGTGGGGCATGCGAGGTGCCGAAGTGCGTCAGCTCCAGACCTTCCTCGTCGGTCAGAATTATGCAGGCGGTGGAAATTGGATGATAACCGGCTATTTCGGTTCAGCGACGACGCAAGCGGTGCGTAATTTCCAGCAATCGCAAGGTCTCGCAACGACGGGAGCAGTGGATTCAGCGACTCGTGCCGCTATCTCGCGCGTAAGCTGCGGCGGTGGATACAACAATATCTATCCATACAACTACACGACTCCGTATGTTAATCCATTCACCACCCCCTACACTCCTCCGACGCCTACTACAAATGTGTGCACATACCCGTACAATCAAAGCTATGCTTACGGTTACAATTACTGCCCGCCTGCGCCCGTCACTCCTTCGCTCACGTATCTAAACCCGAACTCTGGCGCAGTCGGCGCGACTGTCACGGTTTACGGAAGCGGATTTAGTACGACTGGCAACACCGTGCGTTTCGGCAACGGCATAATCACCAATATCGGTTCTGGCGACGGTCACACGATGACGTTCACAGTTCCATCACAGCTTGTCGGATATGGAACGCAGGTAATGACACTCGGAACCTACAATGTCTCGGTTTCCAACTCACAAGGCTACACGAGCAATTCTCTGCCGTTTACAGTAACCTCGCTCGGCTCGTACGGCGCGCCCACAATCACGAGCTTGAACGGCCCGACGACGCTTGCGACCGGAGTACAGGGAACGTGGACCATTACGGTCAACAACCCGAGCAACCTCTACCTCACGACCTCTGTAAATTGGGGCGAC
Source organism: bacterium (assembly GCA_030647655.1). GTDB lineage: Bacteria > Patescibacteriota > Minisyncoccia > Phycocordibacterales > UBA2100 > UBA10103. The sequence goes on from JAUSJH010000003.1 coordinate 11,834, forward strand.
GCAGGGCAGAATTACGCAAACTCCGCTCTGTCGCAGGTGACGTATGTGCAAGGAACGAACACGCTGACGTTTACTCACACGTACTACACGGTGGGGACATATACTGTCACCTTTACGGTCTCCAACGGCTCGGGCCAGCAAAACACCACTTCGGCAACTGTCGTCGTAACCGGTGGGATAGTTGGAAGCATAACTCTCTCTTCGATCTCACCGACGTCGGGCCATGTGGGTACGCAAATCGTCTTACAGGGAAGTGGATTCTCGTCTTATGACAACGTGGTGCACTTCGGTATTGGAGGTATGCGCAATGTACAGTCGTATAGCGGGAACATAATCGTCTACACCATTCCGTACGCGGTCTCTCCATGCGACCTCGTCGGCCCCGGTTGTGCCGCACCCTCGATGCTCGTCACTCCCGGCTCGTATCCTATCTACGTGACCAACAGTCAAGGCACTACAAACACGCTCACATTCCAGGTTCTGTAAGAGCACAGTGAAAAAGGGGCCTCCGTGTGGCACATAATGTCAGCTTTATGCATCATGTGCGAACACATCGGTACTTCCTTCTCATCTCCGGTCTCCTTATAGCAGCACTTCTTTTCTTAGTGCCTATCGCAATGAGGGCTGCCGTCTCGCATTACATCTATACTTCGGTAGATGATGTGCCCAGGAGTGACATAGCGCTCGTTTTGGGCGCATCGGTCGTGCGAGGTGCGCCGTCGCCTATCCTTGCAGAGCGCGCCGACTCGGCAATCGCCCTCTACCGTGCTGGGAAGGTGCGGAAGATATTGGTCACGGGAGACAGTAGCGCCGCATCATATGATGAAGTGACGCCGGTCCGGAAGTATTTGCTCAATGCAGAAATACCGTCTTCGGATATCTTGCTCGATCAAGCGGGCGTCGATACTTACAGCAGTCTCTATCGCGCGCGTGAGGTATTTCTCGCGCGTTCGCTTACTGTTGTAACGCAGGATTTCCACCTGCCTCGCGCGCTATGGATAGCAAGACATCTGGGCCTTACGGCGTATGGACTCACCGCCGAAGGCGGGGAGAGTTCAGTGCACGACTCTCTTCGCGAGATACCGGCCTCTCTAAAAGCTCTCTGGAACATCCTCACGTATCGAGAGCCACGATAGCTCGGCTCTGTCACCGCGCCCACAGTATTTGAGTGGTAAAATGTGAGCATGCGGACCTCGCTTCTCTTGCTCGTGCCATGCGTTCTTCTAGGCGGGCTTATTGTTGGGGTGTACAAACTCGATAGATTCTCTCCGGTCGATCCGCCCTGTGCGATAGGCGGGTGCCCGCTCTCTTTGTATGGGGTTGATTCGGAGAAGACCTTTGTCTACCGCGTCGGGACGCGATTCGATGTTTCCCTCAACGAAGCCAAAAGTCCCCGATCAAGTTTGCGGTGCATTCCCGACGGTGTAATCAGCAATGTTCAAAACACATCGAACGCGCAGCTCCTCTACACTTCCACATTCGAGGCGCTCGCAGAGGGCACATGCACTCTCACCGCTGACAATTTTTCCTCCACGATAATAGTTCAGTAAATGTGCAAGAATTGCTATACTGTGACGTCTTAGTCTATGATGAAATATATTTACGGCTTTTTGTGCGCGTTGCTTTTCGTACTACCGGTCCCTGCGTCTGCCGCGGCGACGAAATTCGAGGTGACCGGCTGGATTCCGTACTGGCGCGCGGCGACAGGCACTGCCGACACTATGCCCAACCTGAGCAAACTCACGGAAGTAAACCCATTCGTCTACACCATTAAATCCGACGGCACGCTCCTCGATAATGGCAAGCTCGACGAGGAGCCATGGGTAAGTTTCATCGCCGAAGCCAAGCGGCAAAAAGTGCGCGTCATCCCTACCATTATGACCGGCAACAGTGAACTCTTGCACAAACTCTTAAGCAAACAAAAATCGCGTATCGCGCTTGAGGATCGCATCACTGCACTGGTAAAAGAAAAGGGATTCGACGGCATCGATATAGATTTTGAAGGTAAGAAAGCCGAAGACCGTATCTTCTTCTCGACCTTTCTCAAAGGGCTCTATCAGCGTATGGGAAAGAAATGGGTCATGTGTACGATCGAGACGCGAATACCGAATGCCGACCGCTATTACGGGACAACCGTACCGCCGGATGCGGGTAAATTCGCCAATGACCTGAAGGAAATCAACAAATACTGCGACCGTGTGCGAATCATGGCCTACGACCAGCAGAATATAGATCTCAAGCTTGCGTCCAAGTACGCCTCTTCCTCACAACTCTATGCACCGGTGGGTGACCCTGCGTGGATAGAAAAGGTAGTGAATCTTATGGCGAAGGACATCAAAAAGAGCAAAATACTGATCGGCGTGCCGACCTACGGCTACGAACACGACGTTACTGCGTATGCCAATAATGAATACATATACGATATCCTCTGGACCTTCAATCCTGGTTACGCTATCCCGCTTGCAGCGCAGTACGGCGTTACACCGGAGCGCACGCCGTGGGGTGAGATGGCATTCACATACGTCCCAACCGCCGCTTCCACAACGCCGCCCATCTCGGTCACGACTCCCGCGCTTGCAGCCTCAGGAGCGGCGTCCTTGATAGCGACAGCTGTAAATACAAACCGGACGTTCCGTTACGTCGTGTGGCCGGACGCGCAATCTATCCAACAGAGAATAGAGCTCGCGAAGAAACTCGGCGTGCGGGGCATCTCCATATTCAAGCTCGATGGCGGCCAAGATCCGAACATATGGGCCGTGCTCCAAGGCGTGAAAAAGTAATGCACAGGAGACTTTTTGGAAGTCGTGTATAATGGCCAGCGTTATGCCAGAACAATCTGCAACAAAAGATTACAGCGCTCTCTACACACCGCTCGCGATACTTCTCGCGGGCGCGCTTGTGGCAGGGGGGTTATATTTCGGTCTCGCAGGAAAAGCGGGAAATACGGGCACCGACCCTGCGCCAGTTGCGGTGGATATCAAAGACGTCCAACAGGATGGCGAGCCGTACATCGGTGATAAAAATGCGAAGGTCGTTTTGGCCTACTGGTTCGATTACCAGTGCCCGTTCTGCAAGGCTGTTGACGTGGGGGGTGTCGCAGGGATTCCGATTGAACCATCCATGCCAACTCTGATAAAGGATTATGTGAATACAGGCAAGTTGAAGATAGTATTCAAGGACTACGCGTTTTTGAGCGACGACTCCTTTACAGCGGCGAACTACGAAAACGCGGTGTGGAAACTCTATCCGGACAAGTTCTATGAATGGCACGAGGCGATGTTTAAGGCGCAGGATGAAGAACACGCTGGTTTTGGCAACGAAGCCAGTATCGTTGCGCTCATGAAGAAAATTCCGGGCATCGATGCCGACAAAGTGAAGGCGGATGTTGCGGCGAACAGCGCGGCGTACCGCGAGGAAGCGGCTGCCGACCAACAGGAGGGCACATCTTTCGGCATCAGCGGAACGCCGGGCTTCATCACCGGCAAGACTCTTATACCCGGGGCGGCCGAACTCGACAAATTCAAAGCGGCCATCGACCCGCAGCTGTAGGCATTTCTTGACTCAAGGGATGAAATAGGGCACAATTGAGCCACGGTGCCTCGGCAACGAGGCATTTTGCTTTCACAAGTATGGAAATCCGCAATATAGCTATCATCGCCCACGTCGACCACGGCAAGACGACCTTGACCGATGCACTCTTGCGACAGACCGGCGTCGGCGAAGAGGGCGTTTCGATGGATAGTAACGCACTCGAACTCGAGCGCGGCATCACCATCTATTCCAAGAATGCGGCGGTTTTTTATAAGGACACAAAAATAAATATTGTTGATACCCCCGGCCACGCCGACTTCGGCAGCGAAGTGGAGCGCGTCTTACGCTCCATCGATTCGGTTTTGCTTGTGGTGGACGCGCAGGAAGGCCCGATGCCCCAGACGCGTTTCGTCCTCAAGAAATCTCTCGAGCTCGGTATCAAGCCGATAGTCGTCATCAATAAGATCGACAAGCCGGCGGCCAATCCTGCACGCACCGAAGAGCAGGTACTCGAACTTTTTCTCGAACTCGGCGCGTCTGATGAGCAGGCCAATTTTCCGGTAGTCTATTCAATCGGCCGCCAGGGCATCGCCAAGCGGAAGCTCTCCGATGAGTCCACAGACCTCACGCCGCTTCTCGACACAATTCTCGCACATGTGCCTCCGGCTTCGAGCCCGGAATCTCTTGGAAAGTCCGCGCGCCTGCAGCCTTTCAATCTCGGCTATGACAATTTCTTGGGCCGTTTGGCGATCGTGCGTGCCTATGAGGGAGTGCTTAAAACGGGGGATGCGGTGTTCGTAAAAAAAATAGGCGGGGAAACGCACACAGGCAAAATAACCAAGATGTTCACATTCCGCGGATTACACAAAGTGGAATCAAGCGAAGTCGTGGCCGGTGATATCGCCATGATCGCGGGAATTCCAGAAATCTACATCGGGGAAACAATTACAGTTGATGCGAATGCGGAGCCACTTCCGGCTATCGCTATTGATGAGCCGACCATCACACTCAATTTCCTCGTCAACAACTCGCCCTTTGCCGGACGCGAAGGCAAATTCGTCACATCCCGACAGATCAAAGAAAGGTTGGAGCGCGAGCTCGAGGTCAACGTCGGTCTCAAGGTGGATTTTGATTCTGGCGATGTTTCCCACGTATCCGGCCGTGGCGAATTGCACATCGCGATTCTTCTGGAGAATATGCGCCGCGAAGGATACGAAATGCAGGTCTCCCAACCGCAGGTCATTTTCCGAAGGGAAAATGACGGCGAGGTAGTGACCGAGCCGTATGAGGAGGTAATAGTCGACACGCCGCAGGAATATCAGGGTTCGGTCATCGAGCGTTTGGGCACCCGCAAATTCATCATGAAAGATCTCAAAGTGCACGAGAATCAAGTGCGCCTCACATTCGAAGGCCCGACACGCGGGCTTTTGGGATACCGCTCTCAATTCGTACTCGATACTAAGGGCGAGGGAATCCTGTCGTCGCGCGTGGTGGGATTCCGGCCGCACGCTGGCGAGATAAAAAAGAAGCAAGTCGGCTCCATGATTTCCATGGCGAGCGGAAAAGCGCTCGGATTTTCCCTGTGGAATCTTCAGGACCGCGGTGTCTTGTACATCAACCCAGCTACCGAAGTGTATGAAGGTCAGGTTATCGGCAATACGTCCAAAGGTGAAGAGATGGCGGTGAATCCGACCAAAGGGAAACAGCTCACCAACATGCGCTCAAAGGGAACCGATGAAGCGCTCAATCTTATTCCGCCGTTTGAGCTCACGATAGAGCGCGGTCTTGAAGTGATGGCCGAAGACGAATATCTCGAGATTACGCCGAAGAACGTGCGCCTGCGCAAACAGCAGCTCACCGAAATAGATCGTTCGCGCTCACGACGCCAAGGATAATTTTGATATACTTCGGTCAATGATAAAGCGCCCGATGCTCCCGAGCGATGAGCGAGGCAGTACTAAGGCCAGCAGGCCGCACGTGCCGGAGAGCGAAGAGGGGTACAAGGAGATGCTCACGCCGGAAGAGTATGCGGTCCTGCGCGAGAAGGGGACCGAAGCGCCTTTTACAGGTGAGTATGTGCATGAAAAAGCAGACGGCACGTACGAGTGCAAAGCCTGTGGCAATCCGCTTTTCTCATCGGACGTAAAATTCGATTCAGGTACCGGCTGGCCTTCATTCGACATCGCCCTTCCGGGCGCCGTAGAGAGCCACCGCGATGGGAGTTTGGGTACAGAAAGAATAGAGATTACGTGTGCACGCTGCGGCTCGCACCTAGGCCACGTCTTCGACGATGGACCCACATCGACAGGAAAAAGATATTGTGTAAACTCAGTATGTTTGGATTTAGAAGAGAGATAATAAAAATTGTATGAGTAACAAAGCGTTGATTGGTTTCATCGTTGTTCTCGTCGTTGCAGTCGGAGCGTACTATTTCGCTACGACGCGCCTTAAAATTGAAGCCCCCGTGAGTCAGGGCATGCCTGTGCTTGGTGGGGAGAACTCTGGTAACGAAATGGTAGTCGAGAATGATCCTCTCGTGAATGGCACGTGGAAGTCGACGGAGGACTCCAAGTTTACGCGGGAGTTCCGCGCAGACGGCACGGTCGTCGACACATACGAAGGCGATGCCTCGGCGACCTCGATGGGCACATACATGGTCGTTGATCCTGCTAGAGAGACGGGTATTCCCGTTCCCGCGGCCAATCTCGCAGGAATGACCATCATCAAGACCACGTGGGCGAACGGTGACGTCATGTACTTCGGGGTCAACAGTCTAACGGAGAGCGATCTCAAGCTCGTCAATCTCTCCGGTCGCGGCAATATCCTCATGTTTACGAAAGTCCAATAAATGGGGGCGAAAGACGAAAAGAAAGCGCGGGGCTTCGCCCCGCGCTTTTTATGTCGTATACTCTCCATATGGACCTCACCAAAATACCGAAGCAATTCTGCGAGAACATCGCGTGCGCATTCTCGCAGGAGTTTTTCGTGATGAGTATGCTCACCGGCGAGCAGGGCATTACCTATGCGCTCACGCCCCAGCACATGAAGCGCCTCGCGCAGTACCTCGCGCACCAGATAGCGGATTATGAAAAGCAATTTGACGCAATCAATGCCGAGTGGGTGCCGGGCATCCAATCGCCAATACAGACCAAAGACATAATCGAGGGTAAGGGTCCGAAGGCTTAGACTGTCCCCAACGGCGTGGATAGGCGAGAGATAGTTGGTTTGGTGTGGTAGGATTTTGGTATGGACGAGTCGTCAACTCTACCGCGAGTCTCACACCCGCGCCGCATCTCGTGGCTCACGATAATTCTCGCGCTTCTTGCTGTCGGCACCTTCATTGCGATCTCCCGACCCGACGTGTCGTATTACGGATACCCCGGAATAGGCGGTCTCATGGAATCCACTTTCAAGTCTTCTTCAGTCGATCCGGTAATCCCCCAAGGCGTGATGATAAACGAAAGTAGTTCGTATGCTGTGCCCACGTCGGCACAAGGGGTGAGTGATGCGATAGGTATGAGTGTTGGCAGGGGCGGAGGCATGCCAGTCGATTACTATCCGTACCCGACTCCTAATGTACCTGCGAGCGACACGCGGGAATTGCTAAAAGTGAATTACAACGCGACGATGCAGACTCGAGATGCGCAGGGTCTCACACGCCGAGTGGAGACGACAGTGCGCGGACATGGCGGTCGCATCGACCAAGAGTCGAGTTCAGAGAAATACGGCTACGTGAGCTTCGTTGTGCCCATGAGCAAGTACGAGACGTTCCGCACTGAGCTCGAAAGCTTGGTCCCCAGCAGATTCCTATCGGTAGATATCCAATCCCAAAACATGTTGCCGCAAAAGCAGAGCATTGAAGAGCAACAGAAACAGGCCGATACCTCGCTCACGGACGCAAAAGCGGCTCGGCAAAGAATTGTGAACACCCACGCGAGTACCGTGAAATCTATACAGACGCAGATAGACGCCAATGTACGAGAGCTCGCAAGCCTGCGAGCGCAGACCCTCACGTATGAAATACAGCTCCAAATACAAACAGTGTCGAACGAGCTGCTATGGCAGAGGCAACAACTTGCCGATGAGAACGCGTCGTATTCAGGTGAGTTGAGCAATGCAGATGCCAATATCAAATACGCGCAAGACTGGCAGAAGGCAGTAAAAACCCAAGATCAGGCCCTCATGGACGATGTCGCGACCGTGAGCGGCACGGTGTCGCTTCAATGGATAAGTCTCTGGCAGATGGCACAACTTTACCTCCCCGGCTACTGGATTCCAGCCATATTTGCGGCGCTCGCGCTCCTCTCGTACCTTTGGGATCGCCGCCGGTTTGGGACCGTATAAAGGGTCCATTTCCCTCAAAACAGGATTTATGGCAAGATAGGCGTATATGCTGAAATATTTTGTTTGGGCGGGAGTAATAGTTCTTTTAGTAGTGGCAGGGGTATTCGTGTGGAAAACGCTCCCGAATGCCTCGAAGCCGGCAGGGCAGCAGTCAGCTCCACAACAGGCGGCGACGAGCACCTACGCCACGACCACATTTTCACTCGTTTACCCGCGTGATCTCACGGCCGATGAATCTCATGTATACGATAAGGTCAATCCGAAGAAGCCCATCTATGGTGTGAAGTTCGCCGTCGCAACGGCGATGGCGACGGGAACCAATCTCTCAAGTGATACATATCTCTCCGTCGAGCAGCTTCCGCGGGCAAAGAAATGTACTGGAGATATCTACCTTGCCGCCAATGTGAAGCCGAGTGCGCTGACTGAAAACGGTGTCGGGTATTCGGTGGCTACATCAAGCGGGGCGGCGGCGGGGAATCTCTACGAGGAAATGGTGTACGCGCTTTCGGGAAGCTCGCCATGCACCGCCGTGCGCTACTACATCCACTCAAGCAATATCGGCAACTATGCTACGAGCACGGTGCGCGAATTCGACCGCGTGGCCCTCCTCGCTGGCTTCGACAAAATCCGTCAATCGCTTGTATTAAACCCGACCGTCTCGACCACGACTCCATAGCTCCCGTTTTCTCAAAGGGGAAATGTGTGAGATGATTTTTGCATGACCGAACGTCAAAATCCGTTTACCGTTGTCGGGGGGAGAGAGCACGTTCCTAATGCTGCGCAGACACGGCCCGAAGCGGCCGCCGTGCTCGCTGGCTTGTCACCGAAGGAGGCTGAGAGCAAACTCATCTGGCTCAATAAAGAGATCAGAGCCAACCTCCCCGCGGATTACAAATCAAAAATACGAAATGATCTCGTAGAGCAAGCTGCAGGGGGGATGCTGGCGTGGACCGTAGCACAGTTGTATACAACACTTTCCCAACCTGATCTCTGGACCCGGTCGTCGCGCACGGTTGCGGCGCTGGAGGAGGTGCGGCTTAGGATGCTTGCGGGCTCCATGGCCCCTAGAAAGTAGAGGTACATAAGGAACGTTTCCCTAAACCGAAGATTTGTGAGATGATTTCGCGGGCCAATAGTGGGAGGAGAGAATGCGAACAATTACGGTGCTCTTGTGTGTAGGCGCGTTTGCGTGCATGAGTGTCCCCGCCGTGGCGGTGGAGCGCCTCATCGCGCTTACATTTGACGACGGGCCGTCGCCCGAAACGACACTGAAGTTGCTCGATATCCTGAAGCGGTACGGCGTGTGCGCAACCTTCTTCGTCATTGGCAACAACGCGAAGGAGTATCCCGGCATCGTGGAACGCGAGAAAGCGGAGTGTCATGTGGTGGCGAATCACTCGATGACTCATCCGCATCTTCGCATTCCGTTCATGTCGGAGGTGGCCGTCGCCAGCCAGTTTGGACGTGCCAGCAACGCCATTGCCGCCGCGCTCAAACTCAAAGATGTGGTACCTGCGTACGCGCGGGTTCCGGGGTGTGCGAAAAGTCGTTCGATAACAGCCGCACTTTCATGGTTTACGGTCGTGAAGTGCGGCGTCGATCCACGCGACTGGGTGCTCTCTAGGCGTTCGGCTCGCCTCGTCGCGAACTACGTGCTCGCGAACGCGACGGCGGGTGAGCCGGTGCTCTTGCACGACATCCGCCCGACGACCGTCGCCGCCGTACCCGCGATCATCGAAGGATTGTGGGCGCGCGGGTTCCGGCTCGTCACCGTCGCGGAGTTGTACGGCAGGCCAGCCTACATGCCAAAGTCGGACTGAATGCGAACAGCACACAGAAAAAGGGGGGGCGCGCGGCACACGGTCGCGCGCCCTCAATGATTTCCGACCTTGACCCCAAACCATCCGTTTCCCCAAACCGAAGATTCGTGTGAGGTTGCTATGCTAATGTTTTGCAAAAGACTGCAATAGAGAAATGGGGGTGGGGATAGATGGGAGAGCAGAGAGGCGGTAGGTGGGGCGGCGGAGGCGGTATACTAATCAACATAGAAATTAACATGAGACCGGACGACCACCAAGAGAAAATTATCGAGCATCTGGATTTGCTCAACCGACAGATGGCGTGGCAGAATTCGTTCTGGCGTATGTTGGCAATAGGCATCGTGTACGGCATCGGCTTTTTCGTAGGCTCCGCTATCATCGCGACGATTGCGCTCGGTATACTCGGTCCGTGGTTTGCGCAGATTCCGTGGGTTCGCAGTGCCTTTGAGACGGGCATTTCGTTCTTGCCCAGGTAACAACATGGACATCCTCTCGCACGGTTTGTATGGCGGAGTGACGTTTGGCCGGAAAAGCCGATGGGATTATTGGACGGCATTCCTCTTTGGCATCGGCCCCGACCTTTTGGCATTCGGGCCGCTTTTTTTCGTGAGCTTTTTCATTTCCGGTTCCTGGCCGGGGCATGTGGAACCGCCAAGTGCCGGAATGATCCCCGCATACGTCTCCTCTGTCTACAGCGTCACCCACAGCCTCATCATCTACGCGGTGTTCTTCGCACTTCTCTGGTGGTTGGGGAAGAGGCATTTCGCGCATCTCACCTTGGCCTGGCCGCTCCATATTTTGGTAGACATACCCACGCACTCCAATGTCTTTTTCCCCACGCCCTTTTTGTGGCCGCTCTCACATTTTTCGGTCAATGGAATGCAATGGGGTCAGCCGGTGATATTTATTCCCAACGTCATTCTTCTCCTCTGCCTCTACTTCTACTGGTTCATACATCGCAAGCGTCGCTCCTCTCATTCGCGCGAATAGGCGAATGGTTGGATTCTAAGTAATGCATTCGGTGGAGGGGGTGTGGTAATATCAGTACATGACAGATAAAGTCAAAAAGGGCTCGATGCGATGGCAGGCGGCGCGGCTACAGCCTGTGCAGAAAAATCGTGGCATCAAGAACGTACGGAAACAGAGGAAGCCCACGCACTGAGGACACGGTAGAATTTTCATATGGATGTACTTTCAACGTTTCTGAATACGCTCCTTTCGTTTCTCCTGCAATTCGTCACCCTTATCATCGGCTTCTTCATCTCCATTCTCACGCTTTTCCTCGATTTCTTCCGTAGCCTCATTGGTCTCGCATCCTAAGGCTGGATATGTATACTAGTGCCATGAAAGGGGATGAGTTTAATGTGTCGGAGAGGATACTGATGTACGCGTTTGTGCATGCCGCTGTGGCGGCGGCATATGTGGCTGGTGTGGCGTATTTTATGGCCAACGCAAAGGATATTGTCGGCCCACAGCCCGGTTACATCGGAATCACGGTCTTCCTGCTCGTTTTCTCGACCTCCGCGGCCATCATGGGCATGCTCGTATTCGGTCGCCCTGTGCTGTGGTTTATGGCGGGCGCAAAATTGGAAGCCGTTCAGCTCGCTGTCTCCACCGTCGCTTTCTTAGCACTCATCGCATTCGTCATCTTCCTCTTTTTGGTATAGCACGTCATCGGCTGTAGTACTTTCTTGTATGGCGCTCTCGATTGCGATCGTTTTTCTCGCCCTGCAGGCCGCTGTGCTTTTTGCAATGGGTCAGCCGCCGATATCGACGAGCGGAGAGGTACACCTTTGGTGGGGGACTGTTTTAAGCTCCGGTAATTCACAACACCTCACCGATTGGTACACCTTTTCGCATATCATTCACGGTTTTCTTTTCTATCTCGGGCTCTGGTATTTTTTCCCGCGAATGTCTGTATGGACACGATTCCTCATAGCCCTCGGCATCGAGATTGCGTGGGAACTCATCGAGAATACTCCTATGGTAATACAGCACTACCGGGAGCAGGCGCTCGCACAGGGCTACACGGGCGACAGCATTATCAACTCGGTGAGTGACACGCTCGCAATGGTTATAGGTTTTGTAATGGCACGGCGCCTCCCCGTATGGACCATTGTCGTCATAGGGCTCGGGCTCGAGCTTTTCGTCGGCTTCATGATCCGTGACAATCTCACCCTCAATATCCTCAATCTTATCCACCAGTTCCCGGCTATCTCTGCGTGGCAGGCAGGTGGATAACTTTGTTGCGTCTGCAAAGCGGAAGTTCAGAATAGAGCTATGGCAAAGAACGCGAAAAAGGGACACGGTCGCAAAGGGGAAGTGAGCAAGCGTTCGCAGGTCTTGAGCGGGCGCAACAAACGCTGGACCAAAGTTGATACCAAGACCGGCCGCTTCATGGACCAAATGGCGAAGAAGGGCCGCGCGTTTAAAAGTGTGCGGATGAAGTAAGTTATTAATTTTATTAGTTCATCATTTCGTATGAAAGCGAATCCAAAGAAAGTGGGACTTGTCTTGGGAACGATGTTGGGCGGCGTCCATGTTCTGTGGTCTCTTTTGGTCTTTCTCGGCTGGGCGCAGCCACTCGTCAATTTCTCGTTGTGGGCACACATGGTTCAGGCCGCTTCGGTCATCGGCCCGTTTGATATCACGGCCGCCGTGACAGTCGTTATCGTCGCGTGTCTCGTGGGTTATGCGATAGGGTATGCTGCAGGAACGGTGTGGAACAAAGTCCACGAGTAGCGCGTCAGCCAAGAGAGGGGTACGTATGATATTGTGGAGGCATGTTGCATCCGCCCTTCTACGATCCCGCCAAGACCTACTACGAAAATTGGGAGAAAGGGCCATTCAACGGTTTTGCGGACGGGGTGGTCCTGCCCGCGAGTAAGGCCCATTTTGATTTTCTAGGGGCAAAACTTTCATATCCGCTCGGCATCCCCGCAGGCCCGCTCTTGAACGCAAAATTCGTAAAAGCTTCGCTCGACAAAGGCTTTGATGTGCCAGTGCAAAAAACAGTGCGTAGTCGTGTGCGCGAATCCAACCAATGGCCCAACGTGCTTGGGGCCGATATAGCAGGCGACTTGACGCTCGAAATGGCGCAGAAGCCTATTGTGGTGCGCAATGAGTACAAAGAACCACTCTCTATCACAAATTCATTTGGCAATCCATCGTATGAACCTGCAGTTTGGCAGAAAGATCTGCGTGATTGCGTTTCTTATACGAAGTCGGGGCAGCTCGTCATTTGTAGTTTCGAGGGCACTAAGTGGGAAGGATTTTCAACCGAGGACTATGTCAATGACTGGGTGCAAGGCGCGCAAATGATCAAGGATGCAGGAGTGAAGGTGGTGGAGACAAATTTCTCGTGCCCCAACGAGGGCGCGGCATCGCTCCTGTGTTTCGATGTGCCCAAAGTAAAGCTCATCACCTCGGCTATCAAAGAAAGAATTGGCGACACGAAACTCATTATTAAAATTGCGTACTTCGGAAAAGAGGAATTGCGTGAATTAGTGCAAGAAGTAGGGAATATAGTAGATGGCTTTGCCGCTATCAATACCATACCGGCGCCCGTCGTGAATCCTGACGGAACGCAAGCGCTTCCGGGGGCTCACAGAGTGAGGAGCGGTATCTGCGGACATGCGGTCAAATGGGCAGGGCTTGATATGGTGCGCCGCCTCAAGGGTTTGCGACAAGAATTCGCTATGGAGTACGCGATTATCGGGAGCGGGGGCGTGACTGTGCCCAAGGATTTCAAAGAATATCGCGACGCGGGAGCTGATGTCGTCATGACAGCGACCGGCGCCATGTGGAATCCGTACCTCGCCAAAGAAATTAAAGAGGCGTACCCAGATGCCTAATGATATCAAAGTTCGGGTAGAAAAAGCAATCGCGGAGAAAGTGTTTCCGGGATGTGTCCTTGGGATTGTCAGAAAGAACGGTGAGCGAGAGATATTCCCATTCGGGCGCTTTACGTATGAACCAAATTCGCCAGCCGTGCGCGAGGATACGATATACGACATGGCATCGGTTACGAAATCAATTCCTGTCGCGTCGCTTGCGCTCACTTTGATTGGAGAAGGGAGGATGCGCGCTACGGACACGGTAGTGAAATATCTGCCGGAGTTGAAGAATGATTATGGGGCCACAGTTGAAGACTTGTTGACCTACCGTGTCAAAGGAACCCGACTCTCGACACTGCACGACAAAACTCCCGATGAGGTCCTGAACATTGTTTTCAAAAACGGATTCGATGGTCCGCCGGAGAAGCCCGAATATACAAATCTTCCGGCATTTTTACTCGGGCTTGTTGTCGAACGATGGTTCGACGATTCTCTCGTAAACATCGCCGAAGGTTATTTTTTTATGCCGTTGCGAATGATGGACACGAATTTCTTCCCGCCGGACATTTCGCGGATTGTTCCCACAGAAGTTGTCGATGGTGTGGAAATTCGAGGTATTGTCCACGACGAAAGCGCGCGCGTCTTCGCGCGCGCACATCGAGCCGTCGGCCACGCGGGATTATTCTCGACCGCACCTGACATTCTTAATTTTCTAGAGAGCTTGTTGCAGGGGAAATATCAGAATATTGTCGAGGGGGCACGGCGGGGTTTGGGCTGGCAGTTAAACCAGCAATGGTTTATGGGAAAACACTCGGGAGAACATACATTCGGCAAAACAGGATTCACGGGCACGTCGGTTGTGTGTGATATCGAGCGTGGTATCGCGTTCGTCATCCTCTCGAATCGCACATACCCGAAGCGTCCGCCCGATGCTGCCTCGATACCTTCCGCCATCAATCCGTTTCGTGCGGATATTGCGGACATTCTCATGCATTAATTCTTTTAAGCAAACGTGCTAGAGTGCAGTATATGTGCGGTATTTTTGCCTATACGGGGAAGAAGGGAAAGGACGCAGGCGGGGTACTTTTGGACGGTTTATTGAGTCTTGAATATCGAGGCTACGACTCTGCCGGTATCTACACACCTGAAAGCGGGAGTGTACGGACGCCGGGGGCCGTGGCAGAACTTCGCAAGAAAATACCAAAGGGTTTTAAGGGAAAAAGCGGCATCGCACATTTACGCTGGGCGACCCACGGCGAGCCGACGGAGAAAAATGCGCATCCACACTCGGATTGCGAAGGCGAGGTCTGGGTCGTGCACAACGGCATAATCGAGAATTTCAAGGAGTTGAAGGAAAAACTAATAAAAAAAGGACATACATTTACATCCGATTCCGACACTGAAGTTTTGGCGCACCTTGTCGAGGAACATCTAAAAAAGGAGAAGAGTTTCGAGAAAGCGGCACTCGCGGCTTTGAATGAAGTGAATGGCACGTATGGCATCGCGCTTCAATACAAGAAAGAACCAGACCGCATTATCGCGGCGCGCATGGGCTCTCCCATAGTCTTGGGGCTTGGCGATGGTGAGCATTTCATCGCATCGGACCCGTCACCAATCCTTCCGCACACAAAAAAAGTCGTCTTTCTCGAAGACGGAGAAGTGGCCGTCATTTCACCTGATGGGCACAGGATATTCAAATTAGATTCGACAAAGGTGAAGCGTGATGCCACCAATATTGATTGGAGTGCGGAAGCGACCCAAAAGGGAGGGCATGAACATTTTATGCTCAAAGAAATTATGGAAGGGCCGGAGGTGATAGAAAATACGCTTCGCGGGAGGCTCATTATTGAAAAGGGACTTGCGAAGCTCGGCGGGCTCGAGAGCGTCGCAAAGCAGCTTGAAAAAATAGAGCGCGTCATCGTCGTCGCCTGCGGAACGGCTTACTATGCGGGCCTCGTAGGGGAGTACATGCTCGAGGAGTACGCGGGAATTCCCGTCGAAGTCGAACTGGGTTCGGAGTTCCGCTATCGCAAATCGGTCATTAATGAGAAGACGGTCGTCCTCGGTATTTCGCAATCAGGCGAGACGGCTGATACGCTTGAGGCCCTGCGCGAGGGGAAGCGACGCGGAGCACTCACCCTTGGCATCGTGAACACAGTAGGCTCCACGATTGCGCGCGAGACGGATGCGGGCGTCTACAATCACGCGGGGCCGGAAATAAGCGTGGCTTCTACCAAGGCATTCCTGTCGCAATTGACGGCGCTCGCGCTTTTCACGATGTTCTTCGGACGCCAGCGCGGAATGTCTGAGGCGACGGGACGGGAAATCGCGAAGGCGCTCAAAGAGCTTCCGGAGAAATTGCAGCAGATATTGGATACAAAGGAATCGATACAAAAACTTGCAAAGAAGTATTCAAAGGCACGCGATTTTCTCTACATCGGGCGTAAATACAATTATCCAATCGCGTATGAGGGTGCCATCAAGCTCAAGGAAATTTCGTATGTACACGCCGAAGGCTGCGGAGCAGGCGAGATGAAGCACGGACCTATTGCCATGATAGATGAGAATTTCCCGACGATGGCTATCGCGCCGAAAGACAGCATGTACGAGAAAATGGTGTCCAATATTCACGAGATAAAGGCGCGCAAAGGGCCCGTTATCGCTATTGCGACGAAGGGTGACAAGGAGATAGCGAAGCTCGCCGACGACGTACTCTATGTGCCGGAAACGCTTGAAATGCTCTCGCCGATATTGAACGTCGTACCGCTACAACTTTTCGCCTACTATTTCGCAAAAGAAAAAGGTCTCAACGTCGACCGCCCGCGCAATTTGGCGAAGTCAGTTACTGTTGAATAAAGCAAAACGAGCTCCTTGTTCGGGGTCCGTTTCTTTTGCTTTTGCTCGCGGCAAACATCAGCATTCGCCGCGTATCCGTCCGGCCACGTGACGGAGCCCTTCGAGATAGCTCTCGATGCCTCGCCCTGAGATTTGCCGGATGCATGCCGGAGCTATGACCGATTTCCTGCGCCACAGTTCGCGGTATCGAATATCAGAGAGATGGACTTCGACGACAGGCGGTCGTATCGACTTAACGGCGTCGTGGAGAGCGTAGCTGTAGTGCGTGAACGCTCCCGGGTTGAACACTACCCCGTCCTCCTCCTTGTGGGCTCGGTGAAGCCGGTCGATTAAGGCTCCTTCGTGGTTTGACTGAAAGTCGACAACGTCCACTCCGAGGTCGTTACCAAGCGAACGCAGGCGCCTGTTGATCTGGAAAAGCGTAATCTTCCCATAAACCCCGAGCTCGCGTATCCCGAGCATGTTCAGGTTTGCGCCGTGAAGCACAAGGACTCGCACCAAACGGGATGCCGAGTCCGCAGCTGTTGCCAATGTCATGAACTATCTCCCGTTTGAACTCGTTCATCCCGCGTTTGCGGAAAGGAACGTTGCCGAAATGTATTCTTTAACGAGTACTTAGTCAACAACTTCGGATTCACCCCTTACATCAAATTTTTCTACCAACCGACATACGTCATCCATCGTGTCAGCATACGCGTCCGCACCCGTTTGTTCATAACCGGGTAGAAGATTGCCGCGGAAGCCGATTACATATGTTTCGGCGGATTTGCCGGACATGATGCCGGGATTCGAATCCTCGAGCACCACCGAGCGGCGTGGGTTTGCGCCTAATTGCTTAAACGCTGCAAGATACCCATCGGGAGCAGGTTTTGATTTTAGGTCTGGGTTGTCGTTGATGGAGACGATATGTTCAATCTGGTCGGCGAATGGAAGACGTGCCAAGACATAATTTATCCATGTACGCGGTGAGGATGAAACAAGTCCGAGCCGGAAATCTAGTGTGAGAACTTTCTCAACAAGACGATCAACACCAGGGGTAATCATCGCTCTTGCAAACACGGTCCGTGCTCCCTCGTCGTATCGCTGTCGGTACTCATCGTAATCCGCATCAGCGCCGAGTGCCGTAGCTTTTTCGTATATAGCATTGATGCTTACACCGACGGTATCACCGATTTTCTCAGCCACATTTCTTCCGAATGAAGCGACGAGAATACCTTTTTCGTGCCCATCCCATGCGCGTTCGGTATCGATCAAGACACCGTCCATGTCGAAAATGAACGCTTTGTTCATTTTCGAACTCGCCGCATCCACGCTTTTTTGAAATACGGCATTGTGAGTGTCGAGAGTGTGAAGGCGAGCGTGGGGACGACTGCCGCAAGCCATGGCCGCTCGACCTTGATCACATAGAGGAATACCCCTATTGCACCATACGTGAACATAGCGATAAGAATTCTTCTCATCCAACTCATTTCCCACGATTTGTCCAACTCAACGTTCGCATTTCGTTCTTCTATTCTTTGCACGCGCTGTTCCAAGGACTCCATACACACATAGTACTAGATCTTTACAATCTTCTCCCACGGGCGGCCAGCAACGCCGAAGTGGCCGTAGGTAGCCGTCTCGCGATAAATGGGACGGCGTAGGTCGAGGCGCTTAATAATCGCTTGCGGGCGGAAATCAAAGTTCTTGGTGACGATATGCGTCAGGTTCTTTCCTTTGCCGTCGAACGCTTCAATCATAACGGGCTCGGCGCGGCCGATGGCGTATGCGACGGATACCAAGGCTTTTTTGGCGTAGCCATTGGCGACCAAGTTCTTGGCGACGAAACGACACATGTATGCAGCCGAGCGGTCCACCTTCATCGGCTCTTTTCCGGAGAAGCAACCGCCGCCATGGGGCATGAGACCTCCATAGGTATCGACTTGGATTTTGCGCCCCGTGAGCCCCGCGTCGGCCTCAAAGCCGCCTTGTACAAATCGTCCTGTCGGGTTGACGAGTATCTCAACATCTTTTACCGAGCCCAAGACCGGTGTGAATAAATGTTTTATGAGTTGCTTCCGTATTTCTTCCTGCGAAACTTTCTTGTCGTGTTGCGTGGAGCAGAGCGCCGTGATGACTTTTCCTTTCGCAATTGTTATCTGCGTCTTACCGTCGGGCTTGAGCCATTTAAGCGTCCCGTCGCGGCGCAGTTTTTCAAGCCGACGAGCGAGTGCGTGCGCCAAGACGACGCCGAGTGGAAGCATCTCTTTCGTCTCGTTCGTCGCATAGCCGTACATAATGCCCTGATCGCCCGCGCCGCCCGTATCCACTCCCATCGCGATATCGGGGGATTGCTGGGCGACACGAACGATGACCTCTAGATTGTCCTTGTAACCAATTTCTTTGTAAACCTTACGCGCGATTTTCTCAAAATTCACCTTGGCTTTCGTGCGCACCTCGCCACCTATCATGAGCGTGCCGTGACTGCCAAAAACCTCAACTCCGGCCCGACTAAAAGGGTCCTGCTCGAGCATTGCGTCGAGAATTGCGTCAGATATCTGGTCGCACGTTTTGTCTGGATGTCCGCACGTAACGCTCTCCACCGTGTATCTTTCTAAAAGATGAAACATATATTATTTCTATAAAACCAGTAATCTCCCCGTATGGGGAGATATTCGTCAGAAGTATCATCCCTTTTGGGGCCGGATGGAGCACCTTATCCTTCCGAACAGGTTGCTGGCGAGTCATAAAGCCGGAACTTTCGTCGCACTCTTGATACGTATGGGGGATGTGCGCGCATTCTAGCAGGGTCATTTCCTTCGTGCAATACTGTGTCGCCGCGCTACAATTGACGATTGCGCGGCATGATTTCGCAAAATCACATGCAAAAAATTATCCTTGCCTCTGTATCGCCGTGGCGCAAGAAGATATTGTCGACCACCGGCATACCATTCAGCGTGGAGGAAAGCGGGTACAGGGAAAACATGAAACTGAAACTCGCGCCGCGCGTACTCGCGGGCAGGCTCGCGCTCGGGAAAGCTCAAATGGCTGCAGCACGGTACAAGGATGCGCTTGTTATCGGAGCGGATACATTCGCGGTATTTCGCGGCAAACTTTTGGGCAAGCCGAATACTCCGAAGCGTTCCACAGAGATGCTTACGATGTTGAGCGGCAAGACACACACGCTCCTCACCGGATTTGCCATCGTAGATTCAAAGACTGGCAGACATGTCTCGAAAGCGATCGGGACGCGCGTAACCCTCAGGAGATTATCTGTGCGCGAAATTTCTGAATACGTGGCAACGGGAGAGCCGCTTAAGGCGGCTGGCGCCTATGCCATTCAAGGGCACGGACGGAAGTTGATACAGAAGCTCGTGGGGGACCCGAACAATGTCGCGGGATTCCCACTTACGGCAGTTCTGCAAGAGCTAGCAAAATTCGGCGTGGGGGTATAAAGTTTCCCAATCATGGCTCACAAGCTTAAGAAGGTCGTACGCATTGGAGGGGGCAGTGGCGGTTATACGCTTTTGCGCGGGCTCAAGGCATTTCCACTCGATATCACCGCGGTCTTTACCTCATTCGATTCGGGGGGTTCCGCCGGCGTTTTGCGCGATGAATTCGGTATTCTTCCACCTGGCGACGTTCGCCGCGGCCTCTTGGCACTTGCCGATGAGGGACAAGCGGGAATATTACGTGAACTTTTTAATTATCGCTTTCAGAATGGCAGCAGTTCTCTACACGGACATAGTTTTGGCAATCTATTTCTCGCCGCGCTCGCGAACATCTACGGCGGTGAAATCGAAGGAATCCGTAAAGCATCCGAACTTCTCAATATAAAAGGTACGGTCTTGCCGGTCTCACTCGACAAATCGCACGTCCACGCGATACTCGAAGATGGCACCGAGATCGTTGGGGAGACGAATATCGACATCCCGAAACACAATGGCAGCCTTCGCATTAAAAAGATATTTCTCGATCCGCCGGCGCATATCTACAATGAGACCGACAAGGCCATTCGCGAGGCGGACACAATCGTGATCGGCCCAGGGGATCTCTACTCATCGCTCGTCCCGACTCTTTGTGTCGATGGCATGAAAGAGGCATTTCGAAAGAGCAAGGGAAAAAAGATCGCTATTTGCAATTTGATGACCAAATGGGGAGAGACGCATGATTTTGCATGTTCAGACATGATAAAAGAGCTTTTGGAGTATAGTGGCCTAAAAAAGTTCGATTACGTTATCTGCAATACGCAGACCATGAGCCCAAAACTCGCTGCCGCATACGAACAGGAAAAGAAATTCCCTATGAAATGTGACGAGTCGCTCGACCAATTCGCAAAGCACGTGATTACGGGGGATTTCTTCTCCGAGGCTGATATTGCGCGCCACGATTCCGAGAAAATCGCTCGAATTATCTCGGACCTTTAGTCCCATTGTTTGATGTGCGGAAACGCCCTATACTAGCGGCATGAACACGCGCGCATGGTGGGGAATTATCAGCATTCTTTTCATTATCATCGTTGTTTTGACGTGGGTTCTTTTCGGAACGCCCGCACCGGTCGAGGCACCAACGGTTTCGACAAGTTCACCGCAAGCTACCTCGGACCCGCTCTCGAAGAGCGTGACCGTCACGTCGCCGAAAGCAAATGCGGCAGTAGAAAAGAAGTTCATCGTCGCTGGTTCTGCGCCGGGGACTTGGTTCTTTGAAGCATCATTCCCCGTACAAGTGCGCGACAAGGACAACAATAAGATTGGGCAGGGAGTGGCGCAGGCGCAAGGGGATTGGATGACAACCGACCTTGTCACATTCACGACAACCATCACACTTTCCGGAAATTACACCGGACCCGCAACTCTGGTCTTACTTCGCGACAATCCATCAGGACTTCCGGAAAATGATGACTCTGTCTCTATTCCGATAACGATACAGTAGTGGGTCGCTCGACGGACATTGTCTTTTTCCGTCGCTATCTGCGCGTGCTCGCACAGCGCTCGGTCTCGGCCCCGACGGACCTGCGAAGCCGGAAAAAGACAATACCCGCACTCGCTGTGATAGCATAGGCCCAATGCAAAAATTCGGAGAAAGACAGAAACGAGCGCGTAGGCTTGTCGCGTACCTCAAAAAAGCGTATCCCAACCCTAAAACAGAACTCCACTATAAAACACCATTTCAGCTTGTCGTTGCGGTCGTGATGTCGGCGCAATGTACGGACAAGATTGTGAATCGTGTTACGGAAAAGCTTTTTAGAAAATACAAAAAACCCTCCTGTTTTGCAAATGCAAAGCCGCAGGTATTTGAACGCGAAATATCTTCAATCCCGTTCTTTAGGAACAAAGCGAAGCACATTATAGCGGCCGCGAAAATCATCTCCGGTGACTTTCGCGGCCGCGTGCCGCACACGGCGAAAGAACTCCAAACACTTCCCGGCGTCGGATACAAGACCGCGCACGTGATTTTGGGTGAACTATATGACACGTGGGAAGGTATACCGACCGACACGCATGTGAAGCGATTTGCTAAGCGTTTTGATCTGACGGACGAGAATGACCTCACCAAAATATCAAAGGATTTGGAGGCGCTAATTCCGAAAAAAGATTGGAAATACGTCAACAACGGCCTCGTTCTCCACGGCCGCTATGTCTGCCCCGCCCACCCGCATGATTGCCTCGCGCATCCGCTCACCAAACTCTGGCCCCTGGCCGCAAAGCGCTGGCCCAAAACCCGCTAGAGTCCGCGGCGAATCCTACGTGTCGTTTCGACAATGTAATTGAGTTGGTATTTTGCGGTCAGCGGTTTGTCTTGTGCATGCAGGTATTCTTCCGCGAAACCGCCAAAACCTTTCTTGAAAAGCGAAAGGCCAGCCCACGGATGCCGAGGTCGGTCATCGGGTGAGATACCCCAGAAATTATAGAGCGTGCAACCGCGACGTTTCGCTTCCTGTATCACGCGCCACTGTAGAAGATACGAGGCGTTGATGTCCGCAAATTTCTGGAGCGAGCCGCTGTGGTGATAGAAGGCCTGCCCGTTGTAAAAAATCATGATGGCCGACGTGATGAGCTCGCCCTTGTATGAGCCGAAGAAAAATGTTGCCTCGTTGTTCGCGGCGAACAACTCGAATTCTTTTCGGAGGTCTTTTTTGCCGAATGCCGTGAAGTGCTGACGCTTGACGGTCTCCTGATAGATGGGCCAGAATTTCTCGATATCCTCCGGATTGGTGCTTTGTGTGATCTCCACCCCCTCCTTCTCCATCTTTTTGATAAGGTATCGCGTCGTCTTGCGCATCTCTTTGAGGAGAGTTTCTTCGGGCTTCGTGATATCGAGCATCCACGATAGTTCCGGATGCATGTGAATGGGCGCGTTGCGGAATCCGAGTTCGTGGTACAGCAGCTTGTTTTCAGGCGAGGGTTTTGCGAGCGGACAGAAACGGATGAAATCGCATTCTTCGACACGCGCAATACGTGTGGCCTCCCGCGCGATGTGCCGGAGAAGACTCTCCTCGTTTTCGGTTGTACTTATTGCGGGGCCATGCGGACACAAAAGAAATGAACCGCGGCGGGCATCTATTTTTATGAAAAGCGCCACGGCAACAACATCCTCACCTTTACGCATCGCGATGCGGAATATCTTTGACCCCCCTTGCTCATACTGTTCTCCCCAGACCCACGATTGCAAAAAACTGTGCGGCTTTTGTTTTACGAGGAATTTCTCCCATGCATCTTTATCGGCCGACGTTATCGTGTACGGCGCATCCACATCGGCTTTCAGCCATTCGTTAAGGCTTTGCGCAATAATACGTGCCTGTCCGGCGGACACATTGATATGTGTCGAAAGATTCACGATGCGATTCGAAATATCTTCCGCATGCGGACACTCATTTTTGTAATTCGTATGGTGCAGATATTTCTTGGGCGCCACTGGCGCGTCGTACCAAGTGTCCGAGACATACACATATGCTTCTCTGAAATGCTCAATAAGGCGGTCTCTGCCTTGCACGAGAATAGGGAACCGGAGGTTGGCGGCGTTTTTTAAATCGTAGGTCAGCCGGATGTCTTTATTGAGTTCTCGCGCGTATACCTCGGCGATTTCGCGCCTGTGTGCGGCGGTTTTTTCCAATGCCCCATACTGTCGTAGGATATTCGCGCAATACCATCCGGGTAGCACATGGGCTCCACTGCCATTGTTGCTGAATGGTGTCGAAAGAATCCCTAGCGTGCGCCACATTTGATGGAGAAATTTTCCGATACCCAAGGGATAAAAAGCCCTGATTTTCCAAGTAAGTCTCGGATAGAAGCGATCTTTTAATTGTTTCCCGAAGGGGATTTTCTTCGTTGGTGGAGAAATTGTCTTGTATTTCTCATTGCGGACGATGAGCGCGCCACCGGAGACTGCATCTACGACTTTGTCTTGGCTGAATGAAAGGACCACAAAATCTCCGACAGTCCCAGCTTCACGTCCGTCCGCATAACGCGCGCCGATTGAGTGCGCCAAGTCTTCAATCAGGATAATTCCATGTTCTTTACAGAAAGCGGCGATAGGTTCGATATCACATGGAATACCAAGCGTATTTTGCACAACGACGGCTTTGATAGAGGAGTTTGAGTCGACTGCAGTACGGAACGTTTCGTACGAAAAATCGAGAGAGTTTTCTGCGATGTCGAGATAGTGGACCGAGTGACCGCTTTCTGCTATCGCCTCATAGACAGCAAGACACGTGAATCCATTCATTGCGACCGCACCTTCGGGGAGCGCCTTAACGGCGAGCGATAGCGCTTCGCGGCCTTTGTAGGTGAGGATTGCGCGCCCTCCGTAGCGCGTCTCAAGGTATTCTGTCAATTTTCTCTGCGTCTCTTTTCCACCATATGAAAACAATATCTGCCACCCAGAGAGAAACGTGTAGTTCGAACCAAGAGAATTGAAGACGTTCATGCTTGTTTTCTGCCGGAGGCGGATACTCCACCGTAGGACAGTTCCTCCATAATGAGATCAGCAAGTTCGCGCGTATGGGTAATATGCGGCGAGTGGCGAGCCCCTTGTATAACGACCATGCGTGAGCCGCGTATCCCTTTGTGTATCAATTCTCCGTCCGCAAGTGGTGTCGTCGCATCGTTTTCACCCCAGATGATGAGGGTGGGACAGTGTATGTTATCCAATACGAGCGAAAGGTCGACGGAAAGAAGATTTGACATCGTTTTTCGCATTTCAGGCGTCGCGCTCCCATAATCGCTTGCGCGGATCGCTTTGCGGAAAATACTGCGTAAACGTTCGAAACGAATAAGGCGTCCAAGCAGCTCCGCGGATTTCCTGAACGCGTCACGTTTCAATTTGCGCAAGCCGCGCGGAGGAATACCGGCACTGTCTTCGAGAATAAGCCGCACGACTTTTTCCGGGTGTTTCGCGGCAAAGGCGAGCGAAACGCGGCCACCGTGGGAGTGTCCATAGAGAATGATTTTTTCGTAAGCGGCAGTTTTTTCTTCCAGCCAGTTCACATAGTCATTCAGCGTCCACACCGGATTCGTGCCGTCCGTGAGGCCGGGAATGAGAAGAAATTCGAAATCAACTCCACGTTCTGTGAGCAAATCAAGAAGTGGCTGCCACGTCTCAGTCTGATATGTCCAGCCATGAAGGATAAAAATCTTAGTCATAGTCCCCATTGTGCTCGGCGCTTCTGCCACACCGCTTCGCGGCGGCACAATTTTGCGACATCTCTTTTGTCCAAGAGTAGATGTTCAATAATACCTTCCAAAAAGCGTGCGCCCTTGAATACAAGCGTTTCTCGGCCGTTAAGAGATGACTGCAAATACTGGAGTGCATCCTTCGGGTTGATGAACGAAATGACGTCCTTCGATTGTTTGAGAAGCGGGAGCGTGTGTGCAGCGAGTCGCGGCCCGACGAGTATGAGCTTTTGAAAGCCGCTACCCTGCAGAAGTCGCGCAAGCTTTTCATGCTCTTCTTTTTCGAGACCACCTTGCTCGGTAAGATCGCCGAGGATGAGCCATTTGGAAGTGCCGGGCAACCCTTCTGACATACCGATAATGACTCTCACTGAATCGGCATTCGTGTTGTAGCTTCCGTCGATGATGGTTGTGTCGCGTATGCCTCTGAATATCGAGCTTCTACCGGGGGGCAAAGTGAACGCCGAAAAATCAATCGTTGGCCGTATGCCTAAGTACTCGGCGATTTTGACCGAAGCCGCAATTGCGTAAAATGTTTCTTTTGGGAGCAAAAAGGGAATTCGGTATGTTGCTCCGCGTATTTTGAAAACAGTCCCATCGTTGCGGACTTCGTAGCCCTCGAGCTCCGTCTCTTTGACCTCGTGCACTTTAGCCTTCGTGCGGCGCATCTGTTTCATTATGAGCGGATTATCGGCGTTCATGATAACGAGCGAAGACGCACACCCCGTGAAATATCCGAACTCATGTGAGATGGCTTCGTCCACGCTCGCAAACTTTCCGGCTCGTACGGATTTTTCGAAATTCTGGCTGTGCGTTCTCGCGGAGCTTAACCACACAACCACTTCTGGGCGCAAGAGCGAGCTAAGAAATTGCCCCTCTCTCGGCCGGTCGCAATCCGCTTCCACGATGTATATTTTCTCTGCATATGGTTTTCTCCATGCAGAGATCGGCGCGAGGAGAAAAAGCCGTGTCCATTCGAGAGGCGAATAGGTGAGGCGTTTGAGGCCCAAGATATCGAACGGGATGCCGAATGAGCTATTGGCGCCGTGCGAGTATTTAGCGGTTTTGCCAAGCTGTGCTTCGACGAGGTGCAGGGCCGTGGTTTTACCGTTGGACCCAGTGATAACGACGATGCGCGGTTTCCAGCGTGCAAGGCGGATTGCCGCGAAGAGCCTGAAGTACCAGGCAACGAGGAAATACAGTCTATTTTTTATGCTACGCACCATTAGGCCAAGAATACTAGATTCGGCGGCATTTGGATACTCGATTCAACAGAATCGCCTACTGGGTTGCTGCCTTTCTGCGTGGCGGTAGTATGTGCGAATGAGTGAAAAGCGCAAGGTGGCGATATTCGATGTAGACGGAACCATTTTCCGCTCCAGCCTCCTCATACAAGTCGTGAATCGGCTTATTGAGAAAGATGTGTTCCCGGCCTCGACGCGACGGGTATACGAGCGCGAGTATGAACGCTGGCTTAATCGCGAGGGGGATTATGAGGAATACATCGGCGCGGTGGTGAAAGCGTTCGTCAGGCACCTCAAAGGTGTACATTACAGCGCCCTGGCGGATGCGGCCGAGGAGATCGTCGCCGAACAGCGGAAGCGCGTGTATCGCTATACGCGTGATCTTCTGAAGGACCTCAAGAAACGCGGATATTTCTTGCTCGCGGTGTCGCACTCGCCGAAGACCGTTCTCGACAAATTCTGCCCGAGGCTGGGATTCGATAAGACCTACGGCATGATATACGAGATCGGCCCGACGGAATGTTTTACGGGGAATGTAATAGAAGAACATCTTATTCTCAACAAATCTGCCATAGTGCGCCGCGCAATGGAAAAAGAGAATCTCACACTCACACACTCAATTGGCGTGGGGGACACAGAGACGGACATTCCATTTCTCGAGATGGTCGCTAAACCTATCTGCTTCAATCCAAATGCGAAATTGTATCGATACGCGAAGCGGATGAAGTGGGACGTTGTTGTAGAGCGAAAAGACGTCGTCTATGAACTCTAGTCAACTCTGTCAAAGAACTATGTTCTAATTCGCGCGAATAAGCATATAGTTGGAAAAGCGCTCGCAAGGCTCGCGCGCGATAGACTTATCGTGAAAGAAAAAGGAAAGTGGCGGATTGCTTAACGAGCCCAAGCCAAAGCGTATGCAATGAAGATAATTCCCGCTAGAGTGATAAAGAGAATGTTGAATTTTATGTCTGTCTCTTCTTTCCAAACAGACATTTTTAACATCGTCTTACTAATCAAATCATCATGTCCTCCAAACAACTGTTGATTTATCTTATTAACGGATCGACTGTAGTATCTATTCATTTTTTTCGCGAGTTCTCGACGCCATAAAATTAAGCCTATTCCCAACATCAAGAATACAAATGAGAGCATAACAGCAGAAATTTATACGCTGACGATAACTGGAATCACAATCGGCCTCTTCATTGTCCTCTGGAGCAAGAAACGGGCGACGGAATCGGCGAGGTCTTCACGTGCGGCGTCGAGGTCAGCCGCGCGCGGGTTACGGAGCGAGGTTTCAACTGATTTGCGGATGATGAGGCGCGTCTGGTCCATCAATTCTTTGTTGTCGCGCAGGTAGACGAATCCGCGCGAAATGATGTCGGGGGATTTGTGAAGTTTACCAGTGCGGCGGTCTATCGTCGCGACGACGACGCAGAATCCCTCCTGCCCGAGTGCCTTGCGGTCGCGCATCAACACATCAGAAAGCTCCGACACGGTCTGGCCTTCGACGACACGCAACTCTGCCGGCGCTTTCATAACATGCTTCGAGATCTTTTCGCCGTTCTTGATATCGATGATAGAGCTGTTGTCGGGGATGATGACGTTGTCCGGCTTGACCCCCATTTCAACGGCGAGGTCGGCATGTACGCGGAGCATGTAGTGATAGCCGTGTACGGGGACGAAAAATTTCGGCTTGATCTGCTTGTGTATCCATGCGGCTTCTTCGCGGTTGCCATGGCCCGAAGCGTGCACGTCAGAAGCGTGGTAGGTGATGATGTGGGCGCCTTGACGCGAGAGGTTGTCTTTGAGCTTTTGCACAGCACGCTCGTTACCCGGAATTACGGACGAAGAAAGCACGATGGTATCGGTCGGCTGGAGGCGGATGTATTTATGCGATTTATTGCCGATGCGCGCGAGCGAGGCGAATTCATCGCCCTGTGCGCCGGTTGCTAGGATTATCATTCTCTCCGGCGGATATTGTCCCATATTCTCGACGGCGATGACGGTGTCGTCTTTGTATTTGATGAGGCCGAGCTCGCGCGCAATCTCAATGTTGGTACGCATACTTCTCCCGTCGATAACGATTTTTTTGCCGTATTGCTCGGCGAAATGAACGACGCGGATGAGACGCTCCAAGTGGGACGCGAACATCGCGATAACGAGCCTGCCCTTCGAATCTTTGATGATGGCATCGAGCGTGCGATACACAGTGGATTCCGGAATGGAGAAACCCGGTTGCCAGACGTTCGTGCTGTCCATGAGGAGTGCCAAGACTTTGCGGTCTTTAAAGACACCGAACTCCCGCTTCTCCTCGTCCGATGGCTCACCGTCAAGATGATTTAACTTGATATCGCCCGTGAAAACTACATCGCCCCACGGCGTCTCAATAATGATGCCCATCGAATCCGGTACGGTGTGCGTAACGCCGAAAAAGCGAATGGTTGCATTTCCAAGCTTTATCACCTCATCTTTCTCGACCTCGCGGATTACGACCGGCTGGGCCGAAGCGAATTCCTCCTGCCGTTTCTGAATCATTTTGCCAGTGAGTTTGCGCGTATAGATAGTGGGGTTCCCGATGCGATCGATGATGTAGGGAATACCGCCGATGTGATCGAGGTGGCCGTGCGAGATGATGATTCCACGGATCTTATCGCGGCGCTCTTCGAGGTAGCCGGTGTTGGGCAGAATATAATCGATGCCCGGCGTGTCTTCCTCGGAGAATGCGAAACCGCAATCGAGGATAAAAATGTCGCCGCGGAATTCGACGGCGGTCATGTTGCGTCCTATCTCTTCGACACCGCCAAGGGGAATGATGCGGACCGTATCGTCGGCTGGCGGCGGGATCGTCGCGACGCTTTGTTTGCGGGCTGAAGGCGCTTGATGCTCGACGCGGGATTTTCCGCGGCGCGGTGGATGATTCGGACGGCCGCCGCGGCTCGAAAAGTGCCGTACCCTGCCGGAGCCTCCGCGACCCTGCCCGGGCCTTGAGGCTGGGCGAGGAGATCGGGAAGGACGACCTCCCGAGCGCGCTGAATGATGAGATCCTGACGAGGAGCCGGAACCTCCGGCCTGATGAGATGGTTGTGGTTCCATGGTTAGTATAGTGAGTGCGGCAAAAGCTATTAATTAATTTTGTCTGTAAATATGCTCCACACACTATCAGTGTCCGTATACCAATCGTATACATTTAGGTAGCGTTCCGAAGGTGTTGCGAGCGCACCGAGCTTCACTCCTGCAAGCTTTGTAGGGACAACATAAATGAGTTCCGGTGAATAGAGGAAGACGGCGGGATCGTCTTTTGCGATCGCGGAAACGAATTGCGCATAAAGCTTCTCACGCGCTTGCTTGTCTGTGGTCGCACGCGCCTGCGACAAGAGCGTGTCGACTTTTGAGTTGGCGTAGAGGGCTAGATTGAGGCCGGGGTCGTTGCGTTGGCTTGAGTGCCAGAAGGCAAAAAGGTCGGCAGTACGACCCACAACTTCGCCGAAGAGGACGGCATCGTAGGCGCGCGGCCTGATGACGGTATTGTTCAGTTCGGAAAGCGCGTATACCTGTACGTTCACACGTATGCCGGCCGCGCGCCAATATTCCGCGACCGAATTTGCGGTTAGGACGAGTTCCGGCTCGTCCGCGGTTGCGAGAGAAATAGAAAATTCTAGTTTATTTTTCTTCCAAGCACCGGTTTTTTCATCGAACTTCCAACCGCCGCGTGAGAGGATTGCTCGGGCGGCGTCGGCATAGGTGCTTGTTGACGCATTTTGCATTGAAGTGGTATGAATGAAAGGTGTTGGCTCCGCAGGCAAATTTTCGCCCAATACTCCAGAGGGAATCGGTCCCTCGAGTAGCTCTCCGTATCCCTGCAAGACCGTCCTGACGATCGTCCGTTTGTCTACGGCAGCGTCAAGTGCGGCACGCGCGGAAGCGTCTGCCAAAACCGGCGCATGGCTCTGGTTGAAAAAGACACCAAAAACTCGCGGCAAGCCAACGCGAACAATGTTGAAATCTTTACGATTCAGAGCTTCGAGATCTCCGGCGGTCACCCCTGATACTGTGTCAATCTTGCGTGCGTCGAAGGCTTTGAGCATTTCTTCCTGATTGGGATAAAAAATGAATGTAATGTTCTGGAGGTATGGTTTACCGAGCGCATATTTCACAAAGGGCACCAGTTCATAGCGCGTCGCAGAGCCCGTGTTGTCAGTATCAACAGAGGAAACTCGATAGGGGCCACTCCCGATCGGGTGTGTGTTTGCAGGGCTAAATGGGAACTCTTTAGAGGAGACGTTTCCCCAGACGTGCTTCGGTAATATGCCGAGCGTTGTATTCTCGATAAAAGGTGCGTAGGAATGAGGGAGTTTGAACACAATGGTGTGTGCATCCGGTGCCGATGCTTGCACTCCTTCCCAGTCAGAGCGACGCACGCTTTTTATGTCGGGATTTTGTGCCGCATGCACGGTGAAGAGAATGTCGTCCGCGGTGACCGGCTTTCCATCGTGGAACGTTGCGTCGGAACGCAGTGCGAACGTATACGTCGTACCGTCTTCTGAAATATCAAAGTGGCTCGCGAGGTCGGGGATTATTGTACCGTCGGGCAAGACGCGCATCAAACCCGAATACACAAGCGCCGCGATGTCCTCATCCGGTTGAGAGAGTGTGAGTATGGGATTGATGAACCGCGCCGACCCTATCTCGCCCTCCGTCAAACTACCGCCTGCAGCAGGAATAGTCACTGAGACCGCGGAATTTACTCCCGCAAGAAGTGCCAAGACGGAAGCCCCGAGGAGTATGGTAAGTGCGTAGAGCACAAGCCGCTCGCCCGGAGTGAGTGCGCGAAGCACGTCGTCTAGGAACGAGAGGCGTGAGACTACGCGAAGCTTTGTCAGTTTTTCTGAATAAGAATTGAAGTCCATAGCGCGTGTTACGCGCCCTGTCAGCCCGCGGAAGCGAACTGGCAATGCGTTTAACTAATAAGAAGATTAACCAATGCCGACAGTGCAAACAGTATACCAAGTGCGATGGTCGCGTGGAAGAGGGTCTTCTCCAGCCCGCGACGAGTGTGAAAACCAGAGCTAAAGTTGTCTGCCCCGAATGCGCCACCCAAGCTAGCTCCCGTGCGCTGCAAAAGGATGCACACTATCAAAAGGGCCGAAAGGCCTATCTGGACGAAGGGCAGCATTTGCTGCAAGAGAACCATTCGCACAAGCCTAACACAGGGGGAAAATCTTGCAATGGAGAATACTATACGAGCAAAATATTGTCAAGCCCAGAACATAATCCCGACCCATAGATAAAAACTTGTATTAACCGCCTCTCTGCGCTATAGTTGCGAACCAAAATTACTTGTATTATAAAAATGAATATGAAAAAAGAATCGAAAGAGTCCAAGGTAAAGATACAACTTCTCGGGGACAGGGTTCTTGTGAGACCGGAGGAGCAAATGAAGAAAACTGCGTCCGGTATTTTAATCCCCGATACTGCAAAACAGGAAAAGGCGACACGCGGCACGGTACTTTCTGTGGGTCCCGGACGTATGAATGATGATGGGAAAGTCCTGCCGATGTCGCTTAAAGTCGGACAAAAAGTGTACTTCAATCCCGGATGGGAGAGCGAGATAGAGGTAGACAACGAGAAGCTCCACCTTATCCACGAGAGCGATGTAAAAGCTATCATCAAGTAATATTTATATGGCAAAACAAGTAATTTTTGATGAACAGGTGCGCTCCGCACTCAAGCGCGGTGTTGATATCGTGGCGAGTGCGGTCAAAGTGACACTCGGCCCCAAGGGTCGCAACGTTGCACTCTCCAAATCGTGGGGAGGACCGACCATCACCAACGACGGCGTCTCGATAGCAAAAGAGATAACACTCGCCGATAAGTTCGAGGATATGGGCGCGTCCATCGTGAAAGAGGTAGCGACAAAGACTGAAGATAAGGCGGGTGACGGCACCACAACCGCGGTAGTACTCACACAAGCCATCGTACACGAGGGCCTGAAGCGTACGGCGCTTGGGGCTAACGCCATGATGGTACGACGCGGCATAGAAGCCGCTGTGAAAGATGCCGTTGCGGCGTTGAAGAGTGAGGCACAGGAAGTAAAAACTAAAGCCGAGAAACGACAAGTGGCGACCATTGCCGCAGAGTCGAAAGAGATCGGCGAGAAAATCGCGGAGGTCGTCGAAAAGGTGGGAAAGGACGGTGTCGTGACCGTTGAGGAGTCGCAGACTACCGAAATCGAATCGGAGTACGTCGAGGGAATGGAGTTCGACAAAGGCTATGTCTCTGCCTATATGATAACGAACGCGGAACGCATGGAAGCTGTGGCAAAAGATGTTCTCGTGCTTATCACTGATCAAAAGATCTCGGTCATTAAAGATATTCTGCCGCTCTTGGAGAAGGTGGCGCAATCCGGCAAGAAAGAGCTTGTCATAATTGCAGAGGACGTGGATGGAGAGGCGCTCGCGACATTCGTCGTTAATAAATTGCGCGGTGCATTTAATGTGCTTGCAGTGAAAGCGCCGGGCTACGGTGATCGCAAGAAGGAAATGCTCGCAGATATCGCCATCACGGTCGGCGGTCAGGTCATCTCGGAAGACCTCGGCATCAAATTGGAAAATGCAGAATTAAATATGCTTGGGAAAGCGAATCGTATCGTTGCTACAAAAGACTCGACCACCATCGTCGGGGGTAAGGGAAAGAAAAGTGATATTGAGGAGAGGGTCGCTGAGCTTAGAGAGCAAGTACAAAAGAGCGATTCGAAATTCGACAAAGAAAAACTGGAAGAACGCATCGCGAAACTTTCCGGCGGGGTGGCAGTCATCCGTGTAGGCGCTGCGACCGAAACCGAAATGAAATATCTCAAAGATAAAATTGAAGATGCGGTCAAGGCGACCAAGGCGGCGATTGCGGAGGGTATCGTCCCCGGCGGGGGCGCCGCGCTCGCAAAAGTTGCCGCGAAACTCGCGAAAAAGATCGACCCGAAAGCGCACGATGAGCACACGATTGGATACCGTATTCTTCTCAGTGCGCTTTCTGCGCCTCTCCTGCAGATCGTTAAGAATGCGGGGCGTGAAGATGGTGCTGTCATCCTTCAGGCGGTGATAAAAAAAGGCGGGAGTTTTGGGTTCGACGCGTCGGCAGAATCAGAGGAGACCGCAATCGTCGATATGTATGAAGCGGGCATCATCGACCCGGTCAAGGTGACGCGTCTGTGCGTTGAAAATGCAGCCTCCGCTGCGGCGGTTCTCCTCACGACGGAAGCGGCCGTGGCCGATATTCCGGAAGACAAGAAGGCAGCGCCCTCGGGCGCCGGAGGCATGGGAGGGGGAATGGGTGAAGACTACTAAGACACAAAAGATATTCCACAAGCGCGGCACCAATATTGGCGCCGCGCTGGTATTATAGAAGCATGTACTGGCCTCGCGTTGCGGGAGTTTTCGGGGCATCCCTGTTATTTTTTATGTTGGCGAGTGCACCATTTGTGTATGCGAAGGATAGAGCCGCTGATGCGATGTGCCTTCCTCCCGACGACACTCACGGATACAAAAAGGGTTTGGAATATGATGCTCTGTACAAAGACGGTGATAAGGAAAAGCGGAATTTATACAACAAGAAATGCTTCGATGATTTCGTAACAGGAATATGTGACCGTGAGGATTATTGCGAGGGAAAGCAATGTTTCAGTGATGGAAAGTGGGGTAATTGTGAGCTCTATCACCAGAAGACCACGAACGGCCAGATTCAGAACTGCTACGTCGGAGTTCTTGACTGCTCAAAACCATATACTCCCGGACAGGGCACGGGGGTTGCACCTCCGCCATCGGAAAATCCTTCGCTTCCGCCACTCACACACGACGGTAAATCCATTCTGCAGACACTGCAAGATAATGAGCAACCGTCGGGTCCACTGCCCCAATCTGCGAACAACGTGCAGCAATTAATCGAGCAGGCTGCGCAAAATCCGGACACGCCATGGTCGCTTGAAGGTATTAAGAACGTACTAAACGATGTACGAAGTTTCCTTTCTCCGGAATCAGCCACTTTTCTCACGCCGACACCACAAGAATCGGGAGCGGTAAATGAACAGTCTCAACGGACGGATGAAATTACAGGATTGCCTGTCACTGATACATTCGGACAACCGCAAACGCAAACAGAGCAAAAGACCTCTTTTTTGGATACGTTGGGTGAAGCATGGAAAGAGGTGAAAAGTGCCGTGAGTGACGCTGGTACGTGGATTGCCGATCTCGTCACTCCAAATCCGGAAGAGACACCAACCAATCCAGCTAATGGTTTTGCCGAGAATAATGCAGCATTGACCGACCCTGATGTTAAGTCAGATGTTCCTCCCACCATTCCGCCGGACCAAATAGCTTCTCGAGAACCCAGTGTCTCTGAAACTCCAAAAGAATCAGTAGATAGAGCTCAAGGAATAGCGAGCGTTCAGCCTACTGCGAAAGAATCATCGCCGACGTCACCGAACGTAGGGCCCACAGCAAGTCCGGACATAGTCAAAAAAGCCGCACAAGCACTCTCTGATGCAACAGAAGCGTTCGGTGCCGCCCGCGGCTATTCGAAGGAAGGAATGGAGAATGTAAAGGGCGGTCTCGGCGCGCTCGCCCAGATGGAATCGAGGTTCGATCCAAGTATCGGTTGTAACGAACCCGGCTACTGCGGCTTCGGACAGCTCTCTGAAGGGAAGAGCAGTTCGCACGAAAATGAAACTGCGCTTGCACGTAACACACTTGGCGCTCTTTCCCAATCGCCAAACTTGAGCCCCGAGCAACAAGCACAGGTGTCACAAATAGTCGACCGAATAGACTCGATGCAAGCACAGGGAAAAAGTCCGAATGCAGATCCGGAAACAGGCGCATGGCTCCTTGCGGCTCGGCAGGCGCAAATGACGGATATCGGTAAGAATGTCTCGCCGATGGATGCGGCGGCAAAATACGCGCAAACACCCACGGACGCTGCTGGGATTATGTTCGGCGCGCAGCTCGCCCCGTCGATGTATGGAAAAGGATTCAACCCGGACGCACCGCTTTCTTCGGGTGCTATCAATGCGTTCAACAGCAATAAGGTCTCTGTCCAGTCGGGAAGCACGATGTCAGATGCAATAGCGGCCATGCAGGAGCAGCCGATATACAGGCAACGCTTCGCGGAGGGCATCGGTATTATAGGCGGGGGAACATATAGCAGTCCAGACCCATTAATCTCAGCAAAGCCACCTGGGTCATACTTTGATACAGCACTTCAGAACGGCGGTCTTTATCAGGAGCCGACTTTCCAGCAATCCGTGTACGACATGTATGGCGAGAGTACCGACAATCAAAATGTTGCCGAGGCAGGTTTCCAGAACTACAACACCGAGCAAGCCGACACCGTTCTCAAGTTTGCCGCAGGATGGGAAGGCACGTTCGCAGGTAGTGCGCAAGAAAATGCAAACATAGCCGCTCAACAAGCCTTCAACACCATCGCCCACCCAGAAGACTGGCCGCAACTTCCCGCGCCAACCTACGATCTCGACGCCGCCAACGCCGCAGAAGCTGTGCGTCTCGCAGAAAGTGGAGCTTTCGATTCCGGAGTCTCTCTCACGCAAGAGCAGGTCCAAGCCGCATACGATGCC
This sequence comes from bacterium, assembly GCA_030647655.1. Taxonomy (GTDB): domain Bacteria; phylum Patescibacteriota; class Minisyncoccia; order Phycocordibacterales; family UBA2100; genus UBA10103. The sequence goes on from JAUSJH010000003.1 coordinate 47,738, forward strand.
GCCAACAACGAAGCTAACAAACCCGAGAGTTGGTTTAAGTCAAAAGTCGTCAATCCGCTTTACGACAATGTCATTGATCCACTTAGAAATTCTCTCGGCCTGAATTCGCCGCAACCGAATCCAGTCGTGCTTCCAGATTCGCGCTCGTTGTCAGACCGAGTAATCGAAAGCATTCCTTCGCCGCTTAAACCGAGCCCGACCATTGCAGTGCAAACGGAAAGCCTACCTCCGCCTATGGATTATCCAGCTTCGCAATTAACAGGCACATACTACGGACCTAACGGTGAGATTATCAAAGCGGATGTAGCGGGAGTTGAAATTACGCAACCAAGGGGTGAGATAAGCGCGTTCATTCCATCGGACAAGCTTGGGAACATGACTGTTGGCGACGTGATAGCGCAAGCCAAGGAACGCCCGCGCACAGAAACAGCCCAGGAAATGGAGCCGTATGGCCCACCGGTTCCGAACCGTACTACCCCGACGCCGGTGGAACTCGAAGCGGCAACCAAGATTTTAGACGACAAACTTTCGAGCGCCCGCACCGCTGTCGAGGTGGCGAAAGCTGTAGCCGAAGCCGCACCAACAGATTTCACCAAAGATTCAGTACGATTATTAGAACAGCGACTTGCGCAAATAGAGGAATACGGTCGACAATACCGGGAGTATATGGTTGCAGGTGGCCTACCGCCGGAATGGCTCTCGAATGCCGTTGATACGGCAAGAAAGGGTGAGGGATACATATCGCAGGGCTTATCGGCATTTTCGGACGCGGCACACGGCAACGCAGCGATGGCTGAAGCAAATCTTCGTACTGTCTGGGACGAGACGAAAAATGAAAGTAATCTATCGCTCTCGCAGATGGCGCGACTTACCGGGAACAGCCTATGGTGGGCTGCGGAATCCGCAGCCGGTCTCGTCGGCGGTGGGCTGAAGACAGGTAGCGAACTTGCGGGGCTGAGTAATCCGAATCTCGACAACGCGCTCAAACAACAGCTCGACCCGGAAGGGGAAGGTATAAAAGCTGCGGCTATCATTGCGCCGTTTGCCTACAGCGGATTACGTCACGGAGGCGAAGCCGTGCTCGATCGGGTTTTTGGGGAGGTAGTTACCTCGGAAGTAAGCGCAGGTGCGCGGACAAGTGCCGTCGAGGCCGTTGGCGTCCGCGATAGTGCTGGATTCGTCCAACGCACAGCTCCTGTCGAGGATCTCAGTATCGCACGGGCGACTCCCGAAGTGCCGCGTGTTGCGGAAACACCCCCACCACTTTCTCTGGCGGATTCTGCGGGGTCTTCCTTACCAAAGGCGGCGAATGTTGACCCTGTGGGAGATGTATTTGCACCGCCGACCAAAAATCTCGACGATGCATTCGCAAAGGTTGAGAGAGCAGCCGATGAGTTTAAATCTCCTGGGAGCGCAGAACCTTCCGCGCCGCCCGCGTCGGACAATCCTTTCTTGAAGGGCACGGATAATATTACTCGTCGTGCGGCAGGAGAGGCGGAGGTGTCCAGTCCGGCGGCTAGTGGTATTAAAGATGCTGCTGCGGAGATTGACAGGATAGCGGCAGAAGCTCGCGCGGCGGCTAAAGCGCCAATTCCTGAGGTCAAACCTGCGGCGGAGGTGCCCGCTCCATCCGGCCCACCGAATCCGGGAGAGTACGTGCCTACTATTAAGGACAAATTTGCAAGTATGTGGGATGGTCTCAAGACAACGGCCACCGATTGGAGAGACAGGTTATTCGGCAGAGAAATCACCGAACCGGTAAAGGCTCCGGCCTTGTCTCAAGATGAACTTGCATTGCAGCGCATGACAAATGAAGGGGGCCCTGTGCCGCCGGAGCGCACCCCGTCCACCCCTGCTCCGGGGCTTGGGTCGCAGGGGGAGGCATCTTGGGAAGGCGGATTCGCGCAACGGCCCGGAGCACCCACTGTCGATTCCGCCAACTGGACTGGCGGCAAGGACTTCAAGGGATTTGATCTGACCACACCCGACTCCAACGCACCACTTCTTAAACAATCTCTTGAGGGTGACTTCATGTATCCACAGGCACCCAAACCACTTGCAGAAACAACCATTGCGCCCGCACCGCCTGTAGAGACAAAGACATTGTGGCAGAGCACAAAGGAACTCTTCGGACTTGGTGAAAAACCGTCGACACCAGCACCTTTGGCTCAAGCAGAACGTGATGCGTTGGCGGCGGGAGACCAAGCTCGTGTGGTGGAACGGACTCCGAGGCCCGAGGCGAGCGCAAAGCCATTGACCGACGATGAACTTGCGCTTATCAGGCAGGTAGAAGTGGGCACCGTGCCAAACCCGCGTACCGCCGCGCTGACACCAGATGCGGCGAACGTACCAGTCGTTGCGGACAGACCAGTTCCTGTATCTGAACCGTCTCTCTGGGAACGGTGGTTTGGAAAGAGCGAGCCGGCGGCAATTGAGACGCCAAAGGTAGCGGTTGTGCCTGAGACTACGCCAACGCCAAAGGCTCTAGATGCTACTGCGCCCAGAGCCGAACCGTCGCCAGCAGAAGCAACCCCTCCCGCACGGCCGGCTGCGGAGCCTGCGCCAATTGAGCCCGTGAAGAGAGGTAGCGGCGATGTTTCGAAACCGAACGCCGAGATAGCGATGGGGGATGAAGGCGCTGTACCGCTCAAGCCGGGCGCGGAGAATCCGTCCGGAAAAGTATGGAACGACAAATCGCTGACTCGTGATGAGTTTATTGCTGACTACAAAGCTGTCTATCCTAAAACCAGTCTCACCGATGCGCAGCTGGCCGAACGATATGCCGTTGGACAACGGCTCAACCCAGAGACTGGCAGGCTGAAGGTTCCGGAGACTCAAGTAGCTCCCGGTATTGCTCCAGCAGCGCCGACGCCGGGCGGAGCAAAGACAGGCGGAGGTTCGTCAGCAGGATTGGACGCTTTGAAATCCACAGCAAGCTTTTGCACAGGCGGACTATTCAGATTCGGAGTTTGTGTCGGCGTTGGCGGCGGCATTTATTACGGAGTATCGAACCTATGGAATGGTCTCTGGCCGAGCAGCCAAACTCCACCGCCGAATGTGGAAACACCGCCAAAGGATGACCAAAGCACGGCCGTGCCGGATAAAGACAAGGATGCGCCGCCCCCAAGGAGAGAGGTCTCACCACCCTATCAGCCGCCAGTCGTTAGGCGCGATGTCGTGCCTATCGGTAGTGTGTATGCGCCACCAATCTGGAATCCAAATGGTGGTCCCATTCTCTCTCAAGACTATTACTGCATTACGAGCATTCAGCCCGTTATCGTTATTCCGCTCTCAGCCGGTTCGCAATTCCCGTCGAATTGCTACAACAGCTACTCGGGCGGACAAGGTGGTTCTGGGAACCCTTTCAGCATGCTCGGACAAATGCTCGCCAGAGCCTTAGGCATTCAGCCGACACCGCTACAGCCACCTATGCCGCAAACTCCGCCACCTACGAACCCCCCACCTATTATTATTCCGCCGCGGGCCACGTCGACTCCGCAAAAGCCCATCGTCACGCTCATTGCGAATCCGGCAACCGTCGCGCCTCAAGGCAAAGCGCGTCTCTCGTGGTCTAGCACGGGGGCATCAGTTTGCGGCGTCTTTATGCCGGACGGCGCGAAAATTGGAGAGGGAAATCCGGACGGTTCGACTTCTACGCCCCCACTTGCCGCCACGACCGTATTTACCGCCAAATGTTCTGCGACGTCGGGCGCGACAAGCTCTGCGCAAACGACTGTAACTGTTCGCTAATAGTTGAGATATGTTATACTTGCACTTATGAACATCACCTATATTTTATTGGTCGTTGTCGCAGTAATCGCTCTGTGGGCGGTTTGGGCGTACAACCGTTTCGTCACGCTTACCAATCGTGTAAAAGAAGGGTGGTCTGATATAGAGGTGCAAATGAAGCGTCGCTACGACCTCATTCCGAATCTCGTCGAGACGGTCAAGGGATACGCCGCGCATGAAGCGGGAACTTTGCAGAAGGTGACAGAGATGCGTACGCGCGCAATGAACGCAACCTCACCGAAAGATAAGGCCGATGCGGAGAACATGCTCACGGGAGCACTAAAGACCTTATTCGCTGTTGCCGAGAATTACCCCAATCTGAAAGCGAACGAGAATTTCGTAGAACTCCAGCGCGAGCTTTCTGATACAGAGAACAAAATCCAGGCCGCACGCCGCTTCTACAACGGCGTGGTTATGGAACTCAACACAAAGCTACAGTCGTTTCCGTCCAACCTCATCGGCAACATGTTTGGCTTCAAACAGAGCGACTTCTTCCAGCTCGGCGCCGACGAGCAGGCCGCAAAAGAGCCGGTGAAAGTAAAATTCTAGAAAAGGCGCGCTGTGCGCTTAAATCGTATGGCATCACTCTACACACAGCAGGGTAAAAATATACGGAAGACATGGTTCCTAATGACCGGATTTCTGGTCATTGTCATCGGACTCGGGTGGATTGTATCGCAGGTGTACGGAAACGCGGCTATTCTCTACGCGGCAGTCGTGTTCTCGCTTTTTATGAACGTGACTGCCTATTGGTTTTCCGACAAGGTAGCGCTTGCCGCAACAGGTGCCAAAGAAGCAGATTCGGTGAAATATCTAGAATTGCATCGCATCCTTGAGAATCTTGCCATCACTGCCGGGCTTCCGAAGCCGCGACTCTACGTGATAGACGATCCCGCGCCTAATGCATTCGCTGCCGGGCGCAATACAAAACACGCAGTCGTCGCCGTGACGACAGGACTGCTTGAACGATTGGACAGGACCGAATTGGAAGGCGTACTTGCGCACGAGCTTTCGCACATCGGCAATCGCGATATTCTCGTCATGACGGTCGCCGTGGTCTTGGCGGGATTCATCGCGATTGTAGCCGACATATTTTTGCGCATGAGTTTTTTCGGCGGGGGAAACAGGGACAACAAAAACCCGTTGCTACTTATTGCCGCAGTGGCCGCGATTATCTTGGCACCCATCGCTGCCCAACTCATACAGATGGCTGTCTCGCGCAAACGGGAATTTCTTGCCGACGCCTCCGGCGCGCTTCTCACGCGGTATCCCGACGGTCTCGCATCAGCGCTTACCAAGATCGCTTCATACGGCGCGCCGATGCGAAAGGCAAATCACGCGACCGCGCACCTATTTATCTCCAATCCATTCGGAGCTCACGAGGCGGGAAAATTTGTCGCCAAAATATTTTCTACTCATCCTCCAGTTGAAGAGAGGGTTGCGGCCCTAAAGGGCATGGAAGTGTGAGTTGTGTTATTCTGAATTGAGAACAAAGGAGGCCACCATGGGCAAAGTAGTCGCGAGACCAGCCGCGAGTCCCGACGGAGATGAGGTCGGCAAATTTGTCGGCATTGCAATGAACGGAAGTGACGAGGAAGAGTTTGCCGCTTCTATTGAGCGAAATAAACGCGAACGCGGGAAAATCAGCGTAGCGGCGCAGAAGTCTATCCGCCTGATCGACCGGAGTGTCAAAGACATCAACGTGGTGTTGGGAACGCAAAAGTGAAATAGGCGGCCGCGTACGCGCGGCCGCCAACCATTTATCTCAAATCCGCTCGCTGCTTCGCGTGGAATGGATGTATAGTGCGGTATGCCCCGCAGTAGAATTTCGGCTTGATTATGTTTTACACCTATCTGCTTGAGAACGAAAACGGAGAATCATATACCGGGTTTACGTCTGACCTCCGCAAACGTGTTGTAAAACATAATCAGGGAAGCACTTTTTCAACAAAACATCACTCTTGGCGATGTATTTATTACGAAGCCTGTGTGGACGAAGAAGACGCGCGCCGCCGAGAGAGATATTTTAAGACGACAGACGGCAGACGAACTTTGAGAACTCGACTCAAGGTCTATTTTTATCAGCGGCGCCAGCCGAAATCACACTGACGGGGTATGCGTCTAACACGCGACGGACGATTTGAACGTAGCGACATCTGGCGCGAGGGGAAGTGGCTCGATCTCTGGAGCGTCGTACACCTCCTATCCGGCACGTCTGTGGGCTTCTCGTTGATATTCATCAAGTTTGGCACGATAGCGTCTATCGTTATCGGGCTTCTCTTACTTGTCGTATACGAGATGTGGGAAGCCATCGTTAAAATCGAGGAGACACCGCAAAACCGATTCATGGATGTCGTGGTCGGCATGGTAAGTTTTCTCCCGACCTTTTTCTTTTTTCAAGGATTACCGACATCGCTATTCATACTTGTATTCGGATTCATATTAACGGTGAATATCACGATGGCGACCTTCGGCTGGCTCGCCTCGCGCAAAGCCGAAGAGTTCGAGCAAAAGTTGCGCAGCGAATTTATCGAACAGCGCCGCCGCCTATCGGAGCGCAAAGCGCGATTTCGCGATACCATGAAGCGCCGCCGTCTGCGCCGGACGCAAGGACGACCGCAGTAACCTCTGTGCGCAAGGGTTTGTTTCTGGAATATAGACCGAGGGTTGAGCATTGTATAGAGTGGATATATAGTGAAAAAAGCGAGATCAGCAAGGAGGGAGCATATCATGGGTGACCTCGTCAGCGTTGTCCCAAGAATCGAGAAAAGAGCGAAGTGGCGAAGACGTCACCCCGTGATTGTCCCTGAATTTGGGGCCCATATCATGCATGGGTTCCAACAGTGCTGGATCAATGCGTCGAATGCTCGGGCGCGTAAGCGCAGAACATTTGAGGCACAGATAAAGCGCGGGGCGAAATCCGGGCGAACAGCTTTCCAGAAAAACGTGGCGGCTCCTCGATCGACTGCTCTTACCGTCCTCGACCAGCTTGATCCTTGGCGCTCATGAATTGTACGGCGGCCGCGCATACGCGGCCGTCTCTATTTTCTCGATTCTCTCTCCTGCCGTATACTACCTTCCACGGAGGCGTCGTACCCAAAGGGCACCTTCGGCATTCTGGTCTAGTTATACCGATGGAGGCGTCGGATAGTGGTTTATTCCACCGCCTTGGAAAGGCGGCATGCCGCAAGGCATCGTGAGTTCAAATCTCACCGCCTCCGCATCTATACACACCAGTAACTCGACACGCGGCCTGCGCGGGCTATCATTACACGTACGTATGATTACTGTGACCTTCTGGCCGATACTTGCCGCTGGCGTCGCCTCTGTCCTCATCGGATGGGTGTGGTACCACCCGCGCGTGTTTGGTAGAGCGTGGATGCGGGCAGCAAATCTCTCGCCAGAAGTTGTGGAGAGTGGCAAGAAAAAGATGCCTCTTTTAGCGTTTGTGGGGCTCCTTGCGAGCATGCTTGTTGCGTGGATTATGAATTCCCTTGGGCAGAAAATCGGCATTTTCGACTGGGTCGGGGCAGTCTTTGACCTTGCGCTCTGGCTGTGGCTCGGATTCGTCGCGCCGGTTCTTTTGGGCTCGGTTCTGTGGGAGCGCAAGCCTCTCAAGTATTATGGGATAAACGCAGGGTACTGGCTCGTATCATTTATTGTGATGGCAGTTATCTTGGTGATTGGGGCACAAACGATTGGAGGGGCTATGTATGATACGGGAGGAAATCACAACGTATATATAGGAGGAGAGTGATACAGGGGGCTTATGAAAGGCGCTCTTGTTTATATTGCCGCGGCAATCGCGGCCGTTTCTTTTTTGTATCTCTACAGCGCTTTCACACCGAAGGCCGTTGTCCCGCTGCGAACGGTGCACATCGGCAGCCAAACAATAAAAGTTACTGTTGCTCAAACACCAGAAGAGAGACAAAAAGGTTTAAGTGGTCGGGAAGGACTTGCTACCGATGAGGGAATGCTTTTCGTTTTCCCGACGGATGGGAAGTATGCATTTTGGATGAAGGACATGCGCTTCTCGATAGACATTCTCTGGCTTTCTTCTGATGGCACAATTGTCCACCTTGCTCAGAACGTCTCGCCAGATACCTATCCTAAGAATTTCACCTCCGAAAGCGCGGCGCGCTACGTCCTTGAGCTCCCGGCTGGATATGCCGCGTCTAATTTGGTCAGAGTAGGCGATATTGTTCAACTATAATTCCGCGACAAGTAAAACAAAACAGCGAACCGAAGTTCGCTGTTTCGCTGCATCTGTAAGCCGGATTCTGTCGAGGGCAACCATGTATCTGGGATGATTGTCGCCAATCACCTCAAGCGACTCTCTCAGTCACGCCGCACTGAGCCCTTCGAACTCAATGCGGCGCGACCAAGCACGGTCTTGCACGCAGGTAGGATTTTTGCCGTTGCACCCAGTATGTTTCCACACCGGCTCACCCTTGCGGGTGTCTTCGCCTCTCGGCTAAGACGTCTCTGTTCGCATCCCTTAGATTACCTAGGTGGGCGTTACCCACTACCGTCCTGCTCCTTGCGGAGCGCGTGTCCGGACTTTCCTCTCAACGCTTGCGCGCGAGCGGCTGCCTAATGCAGAGATGCATTATTTCATATTGTATGACAAAAAACAACATCCACATTCCCGTCCTACGGCGGGCTTTTGCAATATGTGATACCATCGCACCATGATAAGTGGAGTATTATTCGACAGGATTTCACAGTGGAGCATGATACTTCTTATCGGGCTCTTGCCGATTTTCTTTGTGCCAGTGCTCTGGGTGACGGTCGTGCAGGCCAAATCCGCGCTCGTCGCCGTGCTTCTTGCCATTGCCGCGCTCTCTTGGCTCGTCGCACGGCTCATTGAGGGAAACGTGCGTATTCCCGCGAGCCTCGTCCTTCTCGCGGGTCTCCTTGTTCCTGTTGCGTACGCTCTCTCGGTCGCGGTTTCGGGGTTGGCGCAGATATCTATCGTTGGCACAGGTGTCGAGCAAGACACACTTGCGTTTGCCTGCATGTTGTATGCGGCACTCGCACTTTCCGCTCTAATATTCTCGAGCGCTCCGCGGGCAGGTATCTTCGCAGTGCGCGGGCTCTATATCGGAGCATTTCTGCTCCTCTGTATCAAGGTTGTTTATTTAATAGTCCCGAGCATTAGTTTGGGCAGTATCATTATCCCGCAAACTGGGAATATATTTGGTAATTGGCATGAATTTGCGATCGTGCTAGGTTTTTTCATTGTGCTTGGGCTCGGACTTCGACAAAGCGAGCACACCCTCGGAGTATGGAAATATCTGTTCTATGCGGTGTCTCTCGTATCCGCATCTCTTCTATTCATTGCCAATTTCTCCGACGTGTGGATAGCGGTTGGGCTCGCGTCCCTCGCAGCGCTCACTTTCGAATTGCTCGAATCGCGTGCTTGGGAAGGACACCTGACTTTCCCGTGGCGCACGCGCGGGCTTTGGATAGCTTTAATCGCGCTCGCTCTCTTCTCAATTGTCTTCGGCACATTCGTCAACAATGTCCTTCCTGCGCGCATTCGTATCGCCAATTACGAAGTACGTCCATCGTGGCAAGGAACCATCGCGATAAGTGAGCTCGCGCTTACGCGTCCGGCTACGCTCTTTTTCGGTGTGGGTCCCAATACCTTTGGACGCGAATGGGGGCTATATAAACCGGCTAGTGTGAATCAAACTGACTTTTGGGATACAAATTTTAATACAGGCGTCGGAGCTGTCCCCACCTCGTTCGTGACGACTGGTATTATCGGCATTCTTGCATGGCTCTTCTTTGCCGGAGTACTTATCTATCTCGCCGTTCGTGTACTCATACGACAGGCCAAAGGAGTACCACGTGTATCCGCCGTGTCCGCGTTCGCTATCGCTTCGGGGTATCTTCTCGCATTCCACGTACTTTATGTGCCGGGGCCGGCGCTCAGCACTCTGCTATTCGTTTGTGCGGGAACTCTCGTCGCCTATACGACGCACATCGGACTCACGCACATACGCAATCTTAATATTCGCGGGGAAGGATGGATGAGTGCTTGGCAGACGGCAGGAGTCGTCGTTTTCGGCCTTGCGGTACTTGTCGCTGGGTTCGGGATATCACGCGCGATTCTCGCCGAAGTGTTGCTCAATCGAAGCGTCGTTGTCTACAATCAGTCGAAGGATGTGCAGGCCGCTTCGCGGCTTATTGCACAAGCGCTCTTTATCAACTCGTCGAGCGCGCGCGCAAACCGTACTGGTGTCGAGCTTGGACTTCTCGAACTGCGGGAGCTTAGTGCAAAAAGTGACCCGAAGGACGAAGCCGCGCGCGCGCAACTGCAAGTAACACTTGAGAAAACCATACAGCACGGATTGAACGCGGTTGCTATCAACGGGGATGACTATCAGAATTGGCTCGAACTCGCGGGGCTTTATCAGGAACTTGCAGGTGCGAAGGTCGCTGGGGCGTATGAAAATGCGCGCGCAGCTTATGAGCGCGCGCGCGCCGAGAATCCATCAAGTCCCATACCGCTCTTTCGGCTGGCGCAACTCGAATTACTTGAAGGTCATACTGATCTCGCGCTCCAAGACCTCGCTCTTGCGGTGGAATTAAAAACCGATTTTGCGGCCGCTTATTACGCTGCCTCCCAGATTTATGCATCACAGAACAATTTGAAAGACGCGCTCTCTGCCGCGGCACGTGCGGCGCAATATGCATCGAATGACACTTTGGCATGGTACAACGCCGGCTCGATTGCCTACGCGGCAAAGGATTATACGAACGCGGTAGTGGCGCTTGAAAAAGCTCTTGCGCTCGAGCCGAATTATGCGAATGCTTCCTACGTGCTTGGTCTTTCCTATGCACAGCTTGGCCGCACCGCGGACGCTCTCAAGATATTTGAGGCGCTCAATACATTGAATCCTAATCAACAAGTGGTGCAGCAGGCAATCGCGGATCTGCGCACTGGTAAAAAACCTCCACCAGCTCCCGCAAAGAAGAATTAGCTCGTATGATGAATCGGGCTCTACAGCTTCTCTCATACGAAGTTCGCGGTCTTCATGCCGCCGTGTATATGATAGCGTTCTCGGCACTTCTCTCATCCGTCTTGGCATTACTGCGGGATAGGATGTTGGCACATACATTCGGTGCCTCGGCTACTCTCGATGTCTACTATGCCGCGTTCCGCATTCCCGATCTCATTTTCGTTGGCACCGCTGCCTTGGTATCTGTGTATGTGCTCATTCCCGCACTCGCACGCCGTAGCACGGAAGAACAGAGTGAATACATCGACACTATACTCATCGGGTTTTCTTTTCTCGCAGTACTTCTATCCGGTATCGCGGCCCTGCTCGCTCCTTTCGTTCTTGCACACCTATTTCCGCAACTTAGCGCAGGCGGATACCTAGACACCTTGGTCTCTTTGACTCGTATCATGCTCCTCCAACCGATTCTCTTGGGTCTTTCCAACATTCTTGCGGCAATAACACAGACGCGCGGACGCTATGCGCTCTATTCGATATCACCGCTCCTCTATAATATCGGGATTATCTGCGGGATCGTTTTCTTCTATCCGCTCTGGGGGCTTCCGGGGCTTGCGCTGGGGGTTGTTTTGGGAGCTTTCATGCATTTTGGAATACAGGTGCCCTCGGTATTTGCGGACGGATTTTTCCACCGGATACCGCGCATGTGGAATCCGCGCATGCTCTACGAGACTGCTGCGGTCTCGGTTCCGCGTTCTCTGACACTTTCTATGAATCAGCTCGCTTTCATCGGATTGACCGCGCTTGCCGCGGCGCTCGCCTCCGGCTCGATTGCAGTCTTTATGTTTGCCTATAATCTGCAGGCTGTCCCTCTTGCGATTATCGGCGCGTCGTACTCTGTCGCGGCGTTCCCGACCTTGGCCGCGGCACTAGCTCGCGGCGAGCGCAATCTTTTCATCGAACACATCGCGGCTGCGGCCCGATACGTCGTCTTCTGGGCACTTCCGGTAACTGCGCTCATCATTGTGTTGCGTGCCTACATGGTGCGCGTCGTACTTGGCTCGGGGGCCTTCGATTGGACAGACACGCGACTCACGGCCGCCGCGCTTGCGCTTTTCGCGCTCTCGCTCACGACACAGGCCATAACGCTTCTCCTTGTCCGTGGCTACTATGCCGCCGGCCGTACATTTGTCCCGTTTCTCGTATCAACTGGTACCGCAGTTTCAACTGTGGGATTGGGAGCGCTCTTTATCGGGGTATTCCAAAATGAGCTGGTATCGGAGAGTGTTCAGGCACTTTTACGTGTCGTTAATGTGCCGGGGAGTTCGGTTCTTGCACTAGCATTTGCATACGCAAGCGTTTCAATAATTGGGACTCTCGTTCTAATATTCCATTTTGAACGTCGTTTCGGCGGGTTTCTCGCATCCGTATGGCGTGCATGGACACATAGCGCTCTTGCCGCATTCGCCGCGGGATGTGGCACGTATATCTTTCTTGTCGTAGTCGGCCCCATCACATTCGCCTCCACGACGCTATCGGTCTTTACTCGCGGCTTTGCTGCAGGAGTGTTTGGGATTATAGTCGCAGGACTTGTGTACGCTGCACTCGGCAGTCGTGAGTACGCGGAGATTGTGGAGTCGATACGCAATCGTTGGGAAGGCGCGCGACCTCCCATACCGCAAAACGCGGTGGTCTCGTCTGAAGAGGCGGGTCCCGCAAGTCCCCAGTAATAATTCATGGCCCATCACATCAGGAATTTTTCCATAATCGCGCATATAGATCACGGCAAGTCAACGCTCGCGGATCGCATGCTTGAGCTGACCGGCACCATAGAGCCGAGGCGCATGCAAGAGCAGGTCCTCGATCGTATGGAATTGGAGCGCGAACGGGGAATAACAATAAAAATGCAACCGGTCCGCATGCGCTGGATGTGTGCTGGAGAGGAATACATTCTCAATCTTATCGACACACCAGGGCACGTCGATTTTTCATATGAAGTCTCGCGCGCATTGAGCGCCGTGGAGGGCGTCCTGCTTCTAGTTGATGCTACACAGGGGGTTGAAGCGCAGACGCTCTCCGTTCTTTCGGTGGCGCGAGAACTTAATCTCACTATCTTACCGGTCGTATCAAAGATAGATGCGCCAAATGCGCGGGTTCCAGACATAACGACCGAGCTCGCGCGGCTTATCAATTGTCCTGAGTCGAGTGTCTTACATGCCTCGGGTAAAACCGGGGAAGGGGTCGCCGATATACTGGACGCTATCGTCGAAAGGGTGCCTGCTCCGCAACCGAAAGCCGCGGGCGTTCAGTGCCTCGTTTTTGATTTCGGCTACTCGGATCATCGAGGTGTCATCATTTTCATGCGCGTCTTTAGCGGGCGCATCGCCAAAGGAGATGGTCTGCGGCTTGTTGCAACGGGCGCTGACTTTGTCGTTCTTGAAGTTGGCACGCTCGCGCCCGAAGAAAGGCCTTGTCCCGAGCTTGTCGAGGGAGAGATCGGCTACATCGTCACCGGTATCAAAAAGCCTGGGGTCGCTCGCGTGGGTGACACGGTGACCACGTCGCGTAATCCAGCCGCAGCTCTCGGCGGGTATCAGAGCCCGACACCGGTCATCTGGGCAAGTGTGTACCCAGAAAGCCAAGACGACCTGCCGCTCTTGCGGCAATCTCTGGAGCGATTACGGCTTTCCGACTCATCACTTTCGTACGAAGAGGAATCTTCCGGTGTTATGGGTAAAGGGTTCCGCTGCGGATTCCTAGGCATGCTCCATTTGGAGATTGTGGTCGAACGCTTGCGGCGTGAGTTCAACCTCGCGCTTGTCGTTACGATGCCGACTACGGTATATGAAGTGACGCGGACGGACAAACGAGTGGAAAACGTATACTCCCCCGCACGATTTCCAGATGACGGTACGACAACGTCGGTCCGCGAGCTCTGGGTAGATATATTTGTCATGACGCCGCCCGAATATCTCGGCGCGGTGAGTCAACTTCTCTATGAACACGAGGGAGTGGTGGGTGATACCGAGACACTGCTTGATGGCAAAGCAAGGGTCGGGGCAAAAATGCCACTACGTGAACTAATGCGAGGATTTTTCGACCGCTTGAAGAGTGTTTCGAGCGGCTACGCGTCGCTCTCCTATGAGCTTATAGGATTGCGGCCGGCGGATGTTGTGCGGCTCGACGTTCTAGTGGCCGAAGAGCTCGTTCCCGCGTTCGCCCGCATCGTGTCGCGCAGGCGAGTCCAGCATGAGGCTGAGGCAATGGTGGAGCGGCTCGAGAAATTGTTGCCGAGACAGATGTTCGAATTGAAAATACAGGCCAAAGTTGGCAGTCGCATTCTGGCCTCACGTCGCAAATCGGCGATGAAGAAGGACGTCACACAGCATATGTATGGCGGCGACATCACCCGCAAGATGAAGCTCCGTGAGAAACAAAAGAAGGGCAAGAAAAAAATGCTTGCGCGCGGCAAAGTAGACATCCCGCACGACGTTTTCCTGAAGGTTGTGAAAGAAAGCTAGCCCCGCCTAGGAAGTGAGCAAACTCGCAAGCCACTCGGGGAGTCCTGGTGCGAAGAAAACAACCATGCCGAACGATATGAGGATAGCAACCACACTCCAGACCCATTGGAGTACCTTTCTGGTGCGCTTGTGAAAAAGAAAACTCATAGACTTCGTTCGGGAAATACTTCTTGCCGTCGCTATCTGCGGCTACTGCCGCAGCGCTCGGTCTCGGCCCCGTCGGGCCTGCGAAGCCGGCAAGAAACATTTCCACTCACTTCGTTAGTGTAATGCTAAGATTACCCGATGGCAATACGCCAACGCAATGACCCTGTTCGTCTTTTCGGTAAGCGCCTGCTTCTCGTGGCGCTCTTCGTGGGCGTCATTGTCGCCATCGGAGGTGCGTGGAGTGCATACAAGAAGGAACGGGAATCCCGCGCGTTGCGCGTGGAAGCAGAGGCACAGCTTCGTGACTTTTCCGAGCGGCAAGCGCAGTTGGATTCAGATATAGCGAATTTGCAAACCGATCGCGGCATGGAGGGTGTGTTGCGCGAACAGTACGCGCTTGCCGCTCGCGGTGAGAAGCTCATCGTCATCGTCGAGCCCCAGAAGCCGGAGCCTATCGAAGCCCCTCCCTCGGTCCTGCAGTGGCTTCACAGGGTTTTTCCTTGGTGGTAGGTGACCCCGCCCGAAGAGGGTGCCCGAAGGGGCCGAATGTCGGCCACCGCCGATATGAGGCGGGTCAGGCACGCACAAGCATGTGCGGGCCGCCTCGCTTGGGTGCTGGAATTCTGATAAATTTCATGTACACGGAGCGAATGCGGGATTAGTTTAGTGGCAGAACGACTGCTTCCCAAGCAGTAAATACGAGTTCGATTCTCGTATCCCGCACTAGAGATATTTCTTTCCGTACGCGCGCATTGCATCAACAACTTTTTGGAAAGCGACGCCTTTTTGAGTGGGCCGGTAATCAACGCGATTACCGAGCCTACGGGACTGGTGTCGGGAGACAAGCCCAGCCTCCTCGAGCTTTTTGAGCTTAAGTGTGAGAGTCCGGGAGCTAACGCCTGCGAGCGCAAGCTCGAGGTCGGTGAATCGTCGGGGTTTTTCGAGAAGATCCCTCAAGATGATGATACTGACCGAATCGCCTACGAGATCGGCGACCTTGGCGATAGGGCAGGACCGGCACAGCACCATTCGTTGACGTGAAGTTCTGAGCATTATGCATAGGCTACCACGCCCACGTCAACTTTACAAAGTAAAGTGTTGGGTCCATACTGTACGTCCTATAGAATAATTATTTCCAGATTTTTATGGCAGACGCACTCAAATTGAAAGTCATTCTTGGAAGTACCCGTCCGGGTCGTTTTAGTGAGAAAGCGTCGGCGTGGATAATGGAACTCCTCAAGAATCATACTGAATTCGATACCGAAGTCCTCGACCTTCGTGATTATCCGATGCCGTATTACGAGGAGGCCGGATCACCATCGCAGATCAAACTCGGTGCTGACCACGGAAAAGATGTCGTGAACGCGTGGGCACGAAAAATCGAGGAAGCCGATGTATACCTAATCATCACGCCTGAGTACAACCACGGCTATTCGGCCGTTCTCAAGAATGCGATGGATTACATATATGCCCCGTGGAACAACAAGGCAGTCGCATTCCTAAGTTATGGAAGTGTAGGCGGCGGGCGCTCTGTCGAGCAACTTCGTGAAGTCGCGGTGGAACTCCAAATGGCGCCCATCCGGCAGGCTGTGCA
Organism: bacterium; assembly: GCA_030647655.1. Lineage (GTDB taxonomy): Bacteria > Patescibacteriota > Minisyncoccia > Phycocordibacterales > UBA2100 > UBA10103. The sequence continues at coordinate 63,757 of JAUSJH010000003.1, forward strand.
CATCCAAGCTCCATGGATGCTCCGAGACGAAAAGGGGGAACTGAAAGCTGGAGTTCTGGACTCTTACAAAGACAGCGCTGAGGGGATGCTCAAGCAGCTTGCATGGTGGGCGCAGATTCTCAAAGTGGGGAGAGCAACGGTTTAGCATCGTGATATACTAATCGTCCTTAATAAATAAGAGCATGACGAGTATGGCCACCGCACAACAAGTTTCAATTTATACGACGCCCACGTGCCACTTTTGTCATGCGGCAAAGGAATTTTTCACCGCCAACAAGGTGAATTATGCAGAATACAACGTTGCCTCGGACCTCGAGAAGCGCAAAGAGATGATAGAGAAGAGCGGCCAGATGGGAGTTCCCGTCATCACGGTAGGGAGCGATCTCGTTGTCGGTTTCGACGAAAAGCGTTTGCGCGAACTTCTCGCGGTCTAACTATTCCCTCTGTGTGATAAAGTGCCGTTGAGCCCTCGTAGTTCAATGGATTAGAACAGTCCCGTCCTAAGGGATCGATAGAGGTCCGATTCCTCTCGAGGGCAACGGGTTCCTGCTTGCCCGTCTGAAGCTTTAGCGGAGTAGGGGCGAGGGCGTAAGTTATACTTGTCGGATGAGTAAAGGTAGCCGCGTGGGACTTGCTGTTGCGGTCGGACTTTTCGTATTGCTTGAAATCGTCCTGTATAAAATGCAGGGGATATCATTCACCACCACGCTCCTCCATGGTAGCTCGATGCCGGTCGTCGTGTTTGTTTGCGGATGCATCATCGGTATGGCTTGGGACTATCTCGGACTCTTGGCGCTCCGTTGGTGGCGCTATCCGCCCGCGGAGAGGCATCCGTGGCTCCTTATCGTTCTCCCGCTTTTTTGGGGTATTTTTATGTTGGTCATGCAAGATGCCTACGCCATCGCACGTGTGATGGGGCTTGGGGAAATTTCAGCGTTGCTCGTCTCCACGATAATTCTTGGGATCATCATGGAAGGCGCGAACCTTTATACTCGCTCGTGGATATACCTTGGGTCCGCAACATCGATCCCATTCCTTATCTTCGGTTGGATCGTCGGACTCGGATTCGCATACGTAATTGGTTTCAACGCCTTTATCCTAAACCCATTCGGGTTTTGAGGAGAATGGTACAATAGCGCCATGGATACGAATCCCATTCAAGGGCAACAGCAGGAGATATACAAGCTCGTGCGGGAGAACAACAAAATGCTCCATGCAATGCGCCGCAACGCTTTTTGGGGCGGAATCATCAAATTCTTACTCTATACGGGGCTTTTTATCGTTTTGCCGTTCTGGCTGTACATGACCTACCTTGCTCCGATGCTTCAAAGCACGATGCAGGCCGTGAATCAGATACAGGGAACCGGCGCCAAAGCGCAAGCGCAGTTCGGAAGTTTTCAGGAAATGCTGAAGCAGTTCGAAACAATGTTCCCAAAAATCGGCAAAACGAATCAGTAGCAATAGGAGTATCTTGGTGCTTGGGCCCGGGATCGAACCGGGGACCTCATCCTCTTCAGGGACGCGCTCTACCAACTGAGCTACCCAAGCTTCGTGAACACTTTATCATGCCCGACTTTCTTTAGAAACCGAGTGTGTAGGTCATCGCATTTCTGCTCTCGGCGAGCCACTTTGAAGTGTCGAGCCTCACTTCGTGCGTCTTGCCAAGCTCTTTGTATTTGACCGAGCTATTGGCGAGCGCATAGTCGAATATTTTTTTCGTTATCTCGACGTCTTTGAGGCAGTACTCGCGCACCTTCTCTATCTCACCCGCGCGCCACCACTGAAGCGACTGCGCGCCGCTTGCACTTTTCTTCTCACCCAGCGTCCCCTCGGCGATGGCGTCTAGCTTGAGTCGGCGCCCGAGGATTGCGTGGACTTCGTGCATGATATCGAGGCTTTTTATCCGAGTAAGGTCTCCGGGGTAGTATTTATTGAGAAGCGGGACATCGAAGTGATTTGAGTTGTAGCCTACAAGAAGATCGGTGCGCTCAAGGACATTCCATAAGCTGTGCAGTTCGTTTTCGAGATAGCTCGAATATGTGTCCGTCTCCGAATCGTGAATGCAGACTAGCGCTATGGTGAGGTCGGCCGGATCGCCGGAGCCGGTATCCGACATCCAATTTGCCGTCTCGATATCAAATACGACCGTGCGCATATATCATTCTTCGGCAAACAATTTCTTCAGCGACGGGACTTCAATATGGGGAGGTTCAAATTTTCTGGTGATGTTGTTATGGGAGTCTATATCGTGAACAACTCGCGGGCATGTCCACAGAAGGGAGGGTTCGTTCGGATCGACGCATGCTAGAAGTATCAATTTTTTCCACCTATTGAGTGTGGCGACCCTTTCCGCAGAAGAACGCAAAGTCTCTGTCTCGAGGCCGACGTGCATTACTCCCCACTCGGTAGTGAGATGCACGGGTCTCCCCAGTTGTTCGCCATACAAGGAGGCAATGTAATCGTTTTTCTCGGCTGCCAATACATTTCGTAATCGTTGCAACACTAGCATGCCCAAGTGTGGCATATCGTCTATCGTTTTGACCAAAGCCCCGGTTGCTCGGAGCGCCTTTCGGGAATTGAATAATCCCCAGCGCCCAGCTCCTGTGATTGTTTCGGACATCAAATATGCGCTTATTGCAGAATGTCGCGGCGAAAGCAGTGACGCAGGATCGTTCAAAATCTTTGAAAGTCCTGCCATGGCCATTGTTCCCGTTACTACGCTACTGCCAAAGATTAGGAATAGCAATTGCTTTCCTGATGGGCCGATATCGACGATGTACGTTGGACGGTCTAAGTTCTCCCGGAGAAGCATATCTTCGTGCCTCCCGGCTTTACGAGCAGGGAGATCTTCAATCTTGTTTTCCGAAGGAGCCACGATGAGTCCTTCAAGCGTTATGACGTCTGCTTTCAGGCCGCCTGTCTCACGCGGATAATTGTGCACATTATAAATAATCGTGCATCTACCTCCCCACGGTGCCCTCTCGATATACGCGTTGCCGTGTTTGTCATATTTCCATCCATCCGTCGAGTGCGCGATAAGCGCACCTGCGTTGTGTCCGTGATAGAGCATTCCCAAAAGGTCTTCAATGTGTTCTTGAGTCATCCAAGAAAGGTCGATTTTCTCGGAATTCGTTTCTTCTAGAGGGGTTTTGCTAACATCTTGGTCTTTCTCGGCTTTCTTTAGTGCATCTTCGACAGATATACGCGGGATATTCTGGAGTTTTTGCGGGGCTGCCCTTCCCGCAAATACTTCATACGCAGCAACACCTGCGAGGGCACCGAGCCCTTTGAGAGCTCGACGCCGAGTTGCCTCTGTGTTGCTTTTTCTTGCATCCTCAGGACTCGGCGTTTTTTCGACCATAGAATTACCCGAGCGAGCTGAAAAGATGCTCTGCTATGCCATCGGCAGGTAGTGTTATCTCTGCTCCACTCGAGAGATTCTTTATCGTGTAGCGCCCGCTCTCGCGCTCTTTTGCTCCGACCGCGATGACGAAAGGTATCTTCATTTTGTCCGCGTTGCGGATCTGGTCGCCGATGCGCTTTCCTGAAGAATTCACCGCCACCGTCACATCCTCGCGCCGCAAACCTTGCGCGAGCTGTACCGCGTGCGACATCGCTTCTGGCTCGACAACGCAGAGCATGAGCTCCGTTGAGGGCGCGTATGCCGGCATGAGGTTGTGCGTCTCGAGAAAGTCGCGCGCTGTTACGTCTCCCATCGCGAAGCCGACCGCGGGAATCGACTCACCTCCGCCTGCCTGACCGGTAGGCAGGAAAAGCGAGAGTAAATTGTCGTATCTGCCGCCGCCAAACATGGAGCGGCGGTTGCTCTCATCTGTGTCGTATACCTCGAATACCATGCCTGTGTAATAATCAAAACCACGCGTCACCTTCGTATCAACGACCATATTGCGTACGCCCATGTTTTCGAGGACCGTCCGAAGCTCTTCGAGGAAGCGGCTCGAGGTCGTGAGCTCGAGTTGCTCGAGCACCGAGGCGGCTTTTGCTCCGTTGCCTAAGGCGGTGGCGAGTTGTTTCTCGAAATCTTTAAGCTTTGCACGTTTGTCCAAAAGCCGCGTGACCTCGGCGCGTAACTCCTCGGATACGCCGACGTTGTCGTAGATAGCGTTTAGTATCCTTCTATCGGAAACCCGTATCTCAAAATTGCGCTCGTCCGATCCGAGGGAGCGCATGATCCCGTGTGCGATTGCGATTATCTCCGCATCAGCCTCGACGCCAGAAGCTCCCACGATGTCAGCATTCAATTGCCAGTGTTCGCGAAGCCGTCCGTGTTGCGGCCTCTCATAGCGGAACACATTTGGGATTGAGTACCAGCGGGCGGGAAGCGGGATTTCCCTCTGCCGTGCCGCAATCATGCGCGCGAATGTGGGTGTCATCTCGGGGCGCAGAGTCACCTCGCGCTCCCCGCGGTCGGTAAAGGTATAGGTCTGTTCGTTCACTATCTCTTCTGATGTCTTTGAGCGATAGAGCTCGGACGGCTCAAGGATAGAGGCGTTGTATTCCTCGTAGCCGAAAAGCTCGCACACACGTTCCATGTGCTCGAAGAGGTATCGCTGGACGAACTGGTCTTCGGGATAGAAATCACGAACACCTTTGTAACTTTCGGTAGAGAGCTTTTCGCGCTTTGTCATTCAAGCTATTATACCGAAGTCATATGAAAACGATAGAGAAGCAGCTGATAGTGAAAAAATCGCGCCCCGGCTTGGGGCAAGGGCTCTTTGCCGCTGTGCCGATGGTCGCGGGCGACTTTGTTGCCGAGTATGCGGGCCCGCGCATACCCACATCACTCGCTGACACGCTAAAGAATCGATATCTGTTTGAGGTAGACGATACGTGGACGATCGATGGCTCATCTCCGAACAATGTCGCTCGTCACATCAATCACTCCTGTGTGCCAAACTGTGAAGCCAAGCTTCAGAATGGTAGCGTGTTCGTGTACGCAGCACGGGATATTGAGCGGGGAGAAGAGCTTACGATGGATTACGGCTCCGAGTATTTCGACGAATTCATCCGGCCGCAGGGCTGTAAGTGTTCGCGATGCGGACGACCCACTACCCGCGCGCAGCGCGTAGTGAATTGAGGATGACCACTACGTCGATGACCTCTTGAGTAAGGGCGCCCCATACGGGGGGGATAAAGCCGAGCGCCGCGATCGCCATGCCGATGACAGAGAACGCAACGCCGCCCCAAATACTTTGCGCGGCAACCCGCATCGCGCGCCGCGCGGTATCGAAAAGTTCGACGATGAGCATCACATCACGCCCGAGAATGACCGCGTCGGCAGCCTCTATGGCGGCGCTGTTTTCAGTACCGGAAAAGACGATGCCCACCTGTGCCTCGGCGAGCGCTGGAGCATCGTTCAATCCGTCGCCGACCATGGCGACCACAATATTGCGCTTTTTCATTTCATCGATCGCGGCAAATTTTGTCTCTGGCGTTTGATCGGCGCGGATGGGGATGCCAAAATGCCCGAACAGGCGTTCCGCATTCTCTGACTTATCACCCGTCAATATTTCCATTTTGACACCCTCCTTATGCAGTGATCGGAAAAGCGCAGAAACATTGTTTTTTATTTCATCTTCGAACCGCAGGCTGGCAATCTCGCGATCGTTCTCGAGCAGTGAGAGTATAATGCCGCCCGTAGCATGCACCGGGCTCTTTGTAATTGTGAAACGACTACCTGACACATCGCCCGCGATGCCTCTCCCGATGGTTTCGACGACATTCTTAGCTTCGAGGAGGGGCGCATTCCGTGCCGTGCGGGCGGTCAAGGTGGCTCGCGCGAGCGGATGGATAGAATGGAATTCTATGGCAGCGGCGATAGAAAGAATTTCAGTTTCAGAGCGGCGGGTATCGTGTGCCTCGATTGCGGAGAGCCGCGGTTCTCCAAGCGTCAGTGTCCCGGTCTTGTCGAAGAATACAACGCCGACGTGGGAGAGTTCTTCGAGGGTCGCGGGGCGCTTTACGATGATGTTCTTTCGCGCGGCCCGTGAGAGTCCGCCGATGAAAGCGACCGGCGCGGCGATAATCAATGGGCACGGTGTTGCGATGACCAAGACGGCAAGTGCGCGGGAAATTTCGCCTGTGAGGGCGTACGCTCCACCAGCGAGAAGAAGTGTGATTGCGGTAAAGGGGAAGTTGACACGCTCGGCAAGCCGGACGACCGGAGCCTGATGTTTTTTCGCTTCGTCCACGAGGTGGACAATACGCATATATGTTGACGTCTCGAATCCTCCCTCGACGGATACTTCGATAGTCTCACCGACGTTTACGTTCCCGCTCTTTATGAACGTGCCGCGGGAGAACGTTATGGGGAGCGGCTCACCGGTTAGATTGGCTTCGTTCAAAAGAGCCTCCGAAGACCGTAGCGTGCCGTCAAGTGGGACGAGCTCATTCGGCCGAATAATTATTACCTCACCCTCTCGCACATCCTGTATTGGCTTCTGAATCGTTGAACCGTCCGACATTCGCACGAGACAAGATTTTGGGATCCGCTCGGCAAGTCCGCGTAGTGCGCTCTCGGCGCGCGCCGAGGCGTATTCGTCTAGGCTTTCGCCACCCGTTATCATGAGCGCAACGACGGCACCGGCAAGATATTGGTCGGCGAAGAGAGAGACGACCATCGCGAGGAACGCTATGTAATCAAGCGAGTACGCACCTCGGCGTATCTTTCCAAACGAGTCCCATACGATCTTCCCAAGACCAATGAAGATGCCCACTGCCCAGAGATATCCGCTGAAGGGGGAAGTCGATAGAGCCCCAAGCACGAGACATAGAAACACGACTATTGGCATACGGAACTCAGGGCGAAACATTCTTCGCATTCCGGCATTGTATCAGTTCTTACTTCATCACGGACCGTTTATGATATACTGCAAGGCCGCGTTTTAATGGACGATTACACGGCATAATTTCGCAAAATCACATGAAAAAGGGAGTGCTTATTTTCTGGCTAATCATCGTAGTGCTTATCGTCGTTGGCGTCGGGGCATCGGTCTTTGTGAAAGAGAAGCCGGGGCAACTCGACACCTTCGCGCAATGCCTCAAAGACAAAGGCGCCATATTTTATGGCGCGTTCTGGTGTCCGCATTGCCAAGCAACCAAGGCGATGTTCGGTGGCTCAGCGCGGCTACTGCCGTATGTCGAATGTTCGACTCCAAACGGGCAGGGTCAGTTGCAGATATGTAAAGACAAAAGCGTACAACAGTATCCGACGTGGACATTCGCGAACTCGACGACGACATTGACGGGCGAGCGTACGTTGCAGGAATTGTCGCAGGCAAGCGGGTGTCCATTGCCGTAGTCAACATGTCGCTTGAAACGCTAAATTACGTACTTGCGCTCGGCATACTCGCGATGCAGATAGCTGGCGCTGGATTCCTCGCGCTTTTCTTTCTGCGTGGGAAATTCCCTGATCTTGAAGATGCCGGCCGATTTTTGGCAGATTGGGGACTTTGGATAGGATTTCTTCTTACGCTCGCGGGCGCGGGGCTCACATTGTATTATTCGGAGGTTTTAGGTTTTGTCCCCTGCGGATGGTGTTGGGTGCAACGGGTATTCCTCTGGCCGCAGGTAGTCCTCTTCGCTCTCGCTTTGTATAAGCGTGACCGTGCCGTCGCTGATTATTCAATCGCGTTTTCTATCTTCGGAGGTGCGGCTGCACTATACCAACACTATCTACAAATGGGAGGACACTCTGTCATACCATGCCCCGCCTCGGGCGCAGGCGATTGTGCCCAACGTTTCCTCTTCGAATTCGGCTACATCACATTTCCCCTCATGGCCGCGACAATCTTCGGATTCTTGATCGTGCTTATGCTTTTCGTCCGTCGGCGTTAGTCCAACTTACAGTACAGACTCGACCCAGTGCCGTTTAAAGTCAGTTATCCACAGCTTTATCCCCTCGGTTATCCACCCCATTTTACGGTCTTTTTGGGGCAAAATGTCAAATCTTTTGAGGCAAACTTTGATCTTAGGGCGGTACTGTTTTCAGAAGAAAAGATAGATACAGTAACGAAGTGTCGTCGTCTGGCGCGATGTCATTTTGGTTCTAAAGGACAAGGCAGGAATTGAGACTGTCCGATAGGAATGCTTTTTGCTAAAGAACATATTGGAGTACCGAATTGTCCATTACGAATGTCCTATAAGACATCAGGTAAGAGACATGAGATTTTTTCTGTAAATACTGGAAAGGGGAGCGTGCGGGATGTCAATGCGGACGTTTTATCATAATCGAAAATGTTCTCGAGTAATTTCAAGAATGGACGAGAGTGAAGGTGTTATCCGTTGTCCACGGAACTTCATGTTGACCGCATGTGGAGCGTGATACCGTAGAAGCAGAAAAAGCTCTCTCATAACTTACCCATTTACTAGGATTCACAAATTTTAGAGCTTATGACGTTGACATTAAAGAAAATGTCGGCTGTAGCGGCGATAATCGCAGTTTCGCTTCTCGCGGCCAGCATTGTTTTCTTGGGAAACCAGCGTCTTGCTCAAGCCTTAGGTCCAATTAGCCCAATAGGTTCGATAAGTCCGGTAGGCCTGCCGTTCTCGGATCCGCCGACCGGTAGCCAAATTCTTTGTTATCTTAACCAGCTTGAAGAAGTGAACGGTTTTCCGGTATTACACCCACCACTTCCCATGTTCGACGTGGGTGAGTGCGCAGGGCCTGCCGTGACAGAATGCTCGAACGGAGATGATGACGATGATGATGGTCTTACCGATGCAGAAGATCCAGCGTGTCACACGGATGGCAACGCGGGCAATTCGAGCACGTACGACGGTTCTCTCGACGATGAATCTTTGTTCGTCGCGGAGTGCAGGGACGGGCTCGACAACGATGATGACGGACATATCGACTTCCCCGATGATCCCGGATGCACGAATGCGAACGATAACTCCGAATCACCGGATCCTTCTCCCGCTCCTGAAAACACACTCGCGCTGTGTTCTGATGGAATTGATAATGACGGAGATGGGCTAATCGATCTCGCCGATCCGGATTGTACAGCTTTTAAGCCAAAACTGGTTGTCGTGAAGACGGTGATCAACGATAACAGTGGCACGAGCACGGTCTCTGATTTCTCTCTCTACATCGGAACAACGACGTCCGCGACAACGTCGGTCATTTCTGGCGCAACAACAACTGTCGCGGTGGACTCATGGAAAGTAGGGGAAATTCAAAGATCTGGCTACACAGCGACTTTCGGCGGTGACTGTAATTCGGTCGGAGAGGTATCGCTCTCAGTAGGGCAAACTAAGACATGCAGAATCACGAACAATGATGTGGCGCCGGGGGCGCTCGCGTGTGCCGATGGCATAGATAACGACGGCGACGGACTCATAGACATGATTGATCCGGGCTGCACATCTGCGCTCGATAATGATGAAACAAACACGTCGGGTGGCGGAGGTGGCGGAGGTGGTGGCGGAGGGACGACCGGCACGTTGGTCGTCAAAAAAGTGTTCAGTAGCGGGACCACGACCCCGAGCGAGTTTGCGTTTACGCTAAATGGCGCCGCAACCACGACGTTTGAGGGCGACGGACAAAATGACCTTACCGTCGCGGCAGGTACATACACCGTTCTTGAAATAGCTACGAGCACCTACACGGCGAGCTATCAAAATTGCGGAGCCGTCGCGGTAAGTGTTGGGTCTACGACGACATGCACCATCACGAATACCCTAGTCGCCACTTCGTCCACGATGGGCACACTTGTCGTGAAAAAAGTCTTTGGGAACGGAACGACAACCCCGACGCTCTTCTCATTCTCTCTGAACGGCACTGCGACAACGACGTTTGACGCCGACGGACAGAATGATCTTCTCGTCGCGACCGGCACGTACTCGGTGCTTGAGGTCGCGAGCTCGACATACAATGCAAGTCACAATAATTGCTCCGGTGTGTTGGTAGCTGCAGGAACGACAACCACCTGCGTCATCACCAACACGCTTGCAACGAGTACGGCCGCGTGCGCCGACGGGGTGGACAATGATGGCGACGGCAAAATTGATTCGGCGGATGACGGATGTCACATCGGAAACAATCCGAACATGCCATATGATCCCAGCGATAACAATGAATCCAATCCGGTCTACTCCGACGCGCCTGGAGGCGGCGGCGGAGGGGGTGGCGGCGGAGGAGGCGGCCCGCCCGTCGGCTACATCGGCACAAGTGGTATCCCTTCGGGCTCGAGCGGTGTCGGAGGTGGAGGGGGAAGCCCGAGTACAGGCAGCGGTGGCCAGGTCTTAGGAACTTCAACGTCAGCGCCCGCGTCGTGCGATGCCTATCTGACAGCATTCATTAAATCGGGCCAGAACAACAATCCAGAGCAGGTGCGGCGGCTCCAGACTGTGTTGCGTGATTTTGAAGGCGCCAAGGTCGTTGTAAACGGCGTATACGACGGTGCCACATTGGCGGCCGTGCACGCATTCCAGAAAAAATACGCACCAGTGATTCTCGCACCATGGGGCATCACAGAATCCACGGGATACGTGTATCTCACCACGCGCAAGAAAGTGAACGAGATATATTGCCGCGGTACCAAGCAGTTCCCGCTCACTACGGGGGAATTGCAAATCATAAAAAGCTCGCTCAACTCACAAATGAGAGCTTCGAGTCCCGCGTATCTCACACCAAGTTCAAGTTCCGCGTATCTCACACCAAAACCGACTACCATTACGAGTCAGGCATCGTCTTCATTTTCGTCGTCAAGCATCGTCTCGCAAGTGGGAGGAGGTGTCTCCACGTCAAGCACATGGAACACATCACAGGGCTCGAGTCTCACTGCCAGCACCTCGGACCGAGCGGGGCCTGACAACAGGACGTGGCTATTGCTTGCCTTGCTGGTACTTGCCGCGGCTGGCGCGGGATGGTACTTCTGGTCTCGTCCTCCTGTGCCTTTAGGCTGATATTTCCTGACTTGTTTAGCTATTCTTGTACGATACCGGCAGGTAGTTGACGTTTGCTCACTATATCCTTCATATATGAAGGAGCGTTGACCCCGTGAGATAGGCGTAGCGCCGCCATCTCATGGGGTTGACAGTGGGGGGCGCAGGTATATCTTGTGTGGCGGTCTGCTCTCTCCCATATTTTATTGTTTCTAGTAATTCTCCAAAAACCTATGACGTTGACACATCAAAAGGTGTCGGCGGCAAGAGCGATGCTCATTCTTTCGTTTCTTGCGGCCAGCATCCTTTTCTTTGGAAACCAGCGTCTAGCTCATGCAGATGTACCACCTCCAGATCTGGGAAGCCAGATCGTGTGCAGAGTATTTACTGATTTAAATCAAGTCGGACCGCCGATACCACATCTCCCAGGCGATTGTCGTAATCTTCCCCCCGCTCCTACGCAGTGTTCGGATGGTATTGATAATGACGGCAACGGACGCACAGATTTTCCGTACGACGCGGGATGTTCAAATAGTTCCGACGACAGCGAATTCACCGCTCCATCTCCTCCTGCCGCGTGCGGTAACGGTGTGGACGACGATGGCGACGGACTTAAGGATTTTCCCTCTGACCCGGGCTGTTCATCATCGCTCGATACAGACGAGTCAAACGCCCCGCCTCCGGGCGTCGAAAATACGCTCGCACTGTGTTCCGACGGGGTTGATAACGACGCAGATGGCGCCACAGACTTGCTCGATTCGGACTGCGCGGGCTTTCGGGCAAAATTGGTCGTCGTGAAGATAGTTATCAACGACAATGGTGGTACAAGCACTGTATCAAGTTTTTCCCTGCACGTTGCCACGACGTCCACCGGGATGGCAGAGACGATCGGGGTTTCTTCGGGTGCGACGACGACTGTTCTTGCGGGGACGTGGACAGTCGGCGAAATCCAAAAGTCCGGCTATGCGGCCACTTTCGGCGGTGACTGTAATTCGAGCGGAGCTGTAACACTTGCGGCAGGTGAGACGAAGACCTGCACCATCACCAACAACGACATCCCTCCTAGTGCGCTCGCGTGTGCCGATGGGATAGATAACGACGGCGATAGCCTCATAGATGCGGCCGATCTTGGATGTTCCGGCACATCCGACAATGACGAGACCAGCGCGCCCGCTCCCGCGCCTGCGAGCGGTGGAGGAGGTGGAGGCGGGGGTGGTGGAGGAGGTGGAGGTGGAGGAAGCGGTTTCACCCTAGGCGTGGTCACGGCGTCTTCGAGCGGTAAAACTCTGGGGGTCGCGACGACAACCGTACTTCTGCCAGCACTTCTGCCCAAACCCACGGAATCATGCGACAAGTATTTGACGGCCTTCATCAAGAGCGGAGCAAAAAATGACGAGAATCAGGTGAGACGGCTCCAGTATGTTTTGCGGGATTTTGAAGGTGTCGCCAACATCCAGATCAGCGGCGTATACGACGCGACGACACTTGCCGCCGTACACGCATTTCAGAGCAAGTACGCCGCCGACATCTTGACTCCATGGGGAATTACCAAATCAACGGGCTTTACGTATCTCACGACGCGCAAGAAAATAAACGAACTCTATTGCCGCAACACCAAACAATTTCCTCTCACAAATGCCGAACAGAAGACGATAGAAGCAGTCCGCTCCATGGCAGTGCCCGCCACGCCGACCACCGCAGCAAAGCCTGCGCCGGCGAGCGTGCCTTCAGGCGCGGATGCCAGTATCTCGAAAGACGTTTTCCAATCGGCGCTTGGTCCGGGAACTGTTCAGGAAACAACAAAGCGTTTGTGGAACAGCATTCTCGACACCTTGAGGGGAGGAGCCGGCAACTAATTCCCGCATTCATGTCAAGGACCGTCCTTGACATATCTGCTAGAATGCACGTGTATGTTGCGTGCAAAGCCACTGATGGCAGGCGAGACTTATCACATCTACAACAGAGGAGCGGGGAAGCAGAAGATTTTTCTTGCTCAGCCTGATTACAGGCGCTTTCTTTCGCTGATTTTTGTTGGGAACAATACTAAGAGCATTCACCTGAGCAACCTTCGAAAATACCAAGGACCGTCCTTGACACGTGTGTTTGAGGAAAAGGTTGATCATTTTTTGGTGGATATCTACGCGTATACCTTAATGCCCAACCATTTTCATTTGGTGCTACGACAAAAGTCTGAAGACGGCATCACACGCTTTGTGAGGCGGATCTGCACGGCATATTCCATGTATTTCAATCTCAAGTACGGTCACAACGGAACTCTTTTTCAAGGCAGATTCAAGAGCAGTCACCTGGATACGGACCCGTATTTCAAGTGGATTTTCCCGTATGTCCATCTCAATCCCATTTCGCTTGTCGAGCCGCAATGGCAGGAAAAAGGAATCGTGAATCCCGCGCAGTCGAAGGAATTTCTCAAGAACTACCGGTACTCGAGCTATTACGACTACTACGTGGGCGAGAGGCCCGAGCGCGCGATACTCGCATACGATGAGGCAAGCGACCTTCTCGATAAGGAGAGCGATTTCCATAGCATGTTGTTTGCATACGCCAGAGGCAAAGTCCTCATGGAGTTGTAGCCAGCCCACGTGTCAAGGACGGTCCTTGACACAAGGACAAAGAAAAGACAAAGCGCGCCACTTCTGATTCGGCGCGCCTTTTTTATATACGCATAAAAGACAACACGCAGACTTGTGTTGACAAGGACGAGTTGTTGTATAAGATTCCGCCGGAGCTGGGCTTTCTACTTTGAGCTTTTTTCTATGGGGGTTTCAGAGCGGACCCGAGACCGACAGCTTTCGCTGGTTTCCCTAGGCCTTGGGTCCACTCTGGAACCTCATTTCCTTACCATCATATCCTGTTTTGTGGCTCTATTTGTGAGGGGCTGTGTATATCCACAAGCCATACACATACTTTTCCACATGTTATGTCAAGGACCGTCCTTGGTATTGTTGCGATTCGCGTTTTTGTCCTTATTTTCCGAAGCCGTGGGTTCTTCGGGATAAATCGGCACAAGATTTGACGCATGTCTACGCTTTATGTCGTATTGCCTCGAAAGGACAAAATAGTGTTGACCTTCGCTGTGATACATACATAATATCGGCAACGTTACGCAAAAGCGTGGCGAGGGGAACCAGCGACTAGATATGGTCGCTGTAGTAAAAACTTCTAAAGGACAGGTTGAAAAAGAGCGAAGCACTCGCATTATGGGTGGTTCGTTTTTTTGTTTTTCTATCGGACA
>JAUSJH010000011.1 GCA_030647655.1 bacterium
CCTTTCTTCGCGAGGACGTAATCAACGGCGATGTTGGCACGCGATGCTCCGAAACCATTGCGGCAGACGCGCACATACCGGAATGGCGTTGCTGATGATGCTGTACTGCTCGTCTGTGTGAGCGACGACGGGAGGCTCGTGTGGCGGTTCCAGATAGAACGGTCGACGCTGGTAAAGACGTGGAGCGATGGATAGGTACTGCAAAAACTACCCGAGCACGAATCTCCGCAGATACTTTGGAGCATGCGATAGCCAATCTTCGCCTCTCTATATTGAGTACTCCCGAAATCCACATCGAGACAGGCGGTCACGCCCACACCCTCGAGGGTCGAGTAGTTATCAGTGGCCTGCGCGAGTCCTGCCTCTTGCCCGTTCTCGGTTCGTGCGTTTCCGATCGTGCATGCGATACCATCGAGACCGGATACTGCAAGGGTGGTTCCGCTCTCCCACTGTGCCACTTGTATGAGGGGAGCGACTGTAACAGTCTCCGCGCACGTCGCCGTGCCACCTGCGCCTGTTGCGGTGAGAGTGTATTGGGTCGTTGCCGAGGGCGAAACTGCCCTTGAGCCGCTTGTAGTAACTGTCCCTACACTTTGATTGATGGAGGCAGAAGAAGCGTTGGTTGTACTCCACGTGAGTGTGGACGATTGTCCAGCAGTGATAGAGGAGGGAGAAGCTGTAAGCGAGCAGATAGGCGCGGGAGGCGCGGCGCTAACGGTACATGAGTCATATTGATACGTCTTCGACAGTATTCCATCAGTACAGGCGCGTGTTTGCGATGTGCAGGTTTGTCCTGTTGGGACAGATGAGGTTTGATATGCGGTCACCGACGCGCCATGCGCGACGGTCGCGCCGTTGAACGTGCATGAGGTGGGCGTGGTATTCCACACGCCTCCGTCGCCTCCTGTGGGAGGTGGTGGTGGCGTCCATCCACCTGTGCTTCCTCCACCACCTACAATCCCCAGCGGAGTGATGAAGGTGCGTGTTCGTGGACCAACTGCTCCATAGCCTGTCGTGTTTGGTGAGCCTGTGGAGACGATGCCGTTCTGCGCTTGGAATCGTTGAACGGCGGCTTCGGTGAGTGCTCCGAAGAAGCCGGTGGCGGAGTCATTCGAGAGAAGGCCTTCTGCGATGAGGATTCTCTGGAGAATGATGACGTCAGAACCGGTACTTCCGCGGGAGAGGTTGCGGGTTATTGTGGAGGTGGTGGTTGGTGTGGGGGTTGGAGTAGGAGTGACAACTGTTCCTCCACACGATTGTGTGATTGCATTTCTTGTCCTCGGACCCACTGCTCCGTATCCGGTGGTTGAGGGGGTGCCGCTGGAGACGAGGGAGTGAGACGTCTGCCACTGCTTGACCGCCGCTTCGGTGGTGGGGCCGAAGTATCCGGTGACGTAGTCTTGCGTGAAGTTCTGGTATTGCTCCGTGAAGAAGGTCTGGAGTGCTCGGACGTCTGTGCCTGAAGAACCTCGGGAGAGAGTGCGGGTGAAGGTGGGACAAGAGGCCGCATCTGCCGGAGTGATGGTGAAAACGGAAAGCGCGAAGCCGAGCAGTATCGCCGCAATCGTTACAAAGCCAATGCGGGAAGCGAGCATTATATATATGATAGCAGGTGTTTGAGGAAATCTGTGAGCCATGTGAGGAATCTCTCTACGATGCCGGGGGAGGAGGCGGAGGCGAGGTTGCTGGTTTGTGCTACGCTTGCAACTCTCTGTGTCGTTCCCAATGCATTGGAAAGTATCGTGTTAATTGGGGATACTGTATTACTCGTACTATATGTGCCTGTGCCTTTGATGTTTACGCCCCAGCCTGCATTAAACTTGATTATATTTCTGCCGCTTGGTGTACCATCACCCACGACAGTTCTTAAACTGCCCACAATATTAATGCCATCTTTTGCATTTGGAATCGCAATTTGACCAGTGTAATCAGTACCGATTTTGTTTCCAATAATGGTGTTGTCGTGCGACACATAATCAATGGCAGCCGTGCCGGGAGCGTATCCGGTAGGGTCGTACCGAGTGTCGTGTCCGGCAACCCCGCTACACCCACTAGGGAGCCCTTGTACCCATATGCCGTCGTGTACCCCCGCCTCGGAAGTATTGAATCCATTTCCCGAAATGAGGTTGTCTCGTATCGTCGCTGTTTGAGCGGCGACAAGAATTATTCCCCACGTGCCGTTCCCTAACGCCGCGGTACCGGCTGCATTCGTCCCGACATAGTTTCCTATCACGCGATTGCCGTGGCTATACCCCTTGTATCCGTCGGAAATAGGTCCTACGCATCCGTTAGGCGCCGCGCCATCAATATTAATTCCATGTCGGCCGTTTCCGGAAAAGACGTTCCTCTCGAGCGGATCGTCCCCCCCAATGAGGTTGTTCGGGCTATCGTGCAGATTAATCCCTGTCCGAATGTTCGGTATCGCGCGTGAGCCGGTGATGTCCGTTCCTACGTAGTTCCCCTGAATGATGCTCCCGCCGGAATCTGGTCCTGAAATAGTAATGCCGTACCCCTGGTTCACTCCACCTGGAAATACAGTGCCGTTTCCCGAAATAATATTCCGATACTGCGCTCCCTCGCCGCCGATGGTAGTTTGACTCGACTGATTAATATTGATTCCGTTCGTGCCATTGCCCACAGCCACCGTGCCCTGTGCGTTGGTCCCGATAAGATTATTCACGATTCGATTATCCGTGGATCCCGGGTGAATCTGTATCCCGTGTTTAGCCGTTCCTCCCACTCCATTCCCCGAAATGACGTTTCGCTCTCGCGGGAGCGGCCCGCCGATCTCGTTGTGCGATGAACCGCCGTTAATAAAGATGCCATGCCCCCTATTTGTGCTTGCGGCCATTCCGTTTGCCGTAGTACCGATATAGTTTCCTATTATTTTATTTGAATCTTTTCCGTATAGGTTGATTCCGTCCCCTGTAAAATTCTGGATGACGAGCCCTTGCACGGTACTATTGCCTCCTCGTATGGTGAGGCCTGTGGCCGTGTCTACTATATTTGAACCATCAAGAATAATGAGTGGAGTGCCGGTATACCCGCTCTGGGTCGTACCGTCTATGTGCACCGGTTTGGTGATGGGCGGCAAAGAGGAGGTTGGACGGATCCGTTTTGAACTGGCGTTGATATTAAAGACAATTCTCCCGGTCGTACCGACGGGAAGCGCGTTTGCTTGCTCCAGAGCCCAACGTAAGGTGCCGTCGCCGGTATCAGCCGTGCTTGTAACGGTAAATGCAGAGGGTGCGGCTCCGACGGTGCAGGAGGCGTACTGGTATGTGGCGCTCTCGCTCAAGATTCCGTTGGTGCAGGTGCGGGAGAGGCCGACTGACGTACATTGCTGGCCGCTCGGTACGGTACGCGCCGAGTAGAACGTTCGGGATTGTCCGGAGGTGACCGTAGCACCGTCGAGGACGCATGAGCTTGCTGGTCCCATCGAACATGATGCGAATTGGTATGTACCGCCCAATGTTCCGTTATTGCAGGTGCGAGATTGGGAGACGCATTGTTGTCCTGCGGGAACGGAGGCTGTTTGATACGCGGTCACCGATGCGCCGTGTGCGACGGTCGCGCCGTTGAAGGTGCAAAAGGCGGGCGTAGCATCGGTCCCTTTCTTCGCGAGGACGTAGTCAACGGCAATGTTGCTGATTGTGCTTCCGCCCCCGCCTCTGCAGACGCGCGCGTAGCGGAAAAGTGCCTGCGACGAGGCGGCGTTGCTCGTCTGCGTTGGCGACGACGGGAGGCTTATGAGACGATTCCACGTAGAAAGGTCGGTGCTCGTAAACACGTTCAAGTTGGGATGGATGCCGCCGCAAGAAGTCCCCGAGCATGAGTCGCCGCAAATGGAATCGAGCATGCGATATCCGATCTTCGCCTCTCTATATTGGGTACTGCCGAAATCGACGTCGAGGCAGGCGGTGATGCCTAGCCCATCGAGGGTCGCGTACTGGTTGGTGGCTTGTGCTAGGCCTGCCTCTTGTCCGTTCTCTGTACGTGCATTCCCAATCGTACATGCGATACCGTCGAGTCCGGATACCGCGAGAACGGCTCCGCTCTCCCACTGTGCCGCTTGTGCGGGAAGAGTGACGGTAACAGTCTCGGCACACGTTGCTGTTCCTCCCTCACCAGTTACGGTTAGAGTGTAGAGAGTCGTTGCCGAGGGTGAAGCTGGACTTGTCCCGCTCGTGGACACCGTACCAACGCTTTGATTGATGGAGGCAGAAGAAGCGTTGGTTGTACTCCACGTGAGTGTGGACGACTGACTAGATGATATGGACGAAGGAGAGGCGGTGAGCGAGCAGGTAGGTGCGGGAGGTGCGGCGCTAACGGTACATGAGTCATATTGATACGAGACGTTTCCCGAGAGTACTCCGTTGGTGCAAGTGCGGGATTGAGAGTACGCGCTGCACTTCTCGCCAAAGGGAGCGTTGGTTCTCGAGTACAGCGTTTGGGATGCCCCGTGTGGGAACGTGACACTGCCGAGTGTGCAGGAGCGGGGTGGTGGTGGACCTCCTCCGCCACCGCCTCCTCCTCCACCACCACCTGATGATCCACCGCCGCCTCCTCCACCACCTCCCGGATTTCCTCCTCCAGTGTTGCCCCCTCCACCTCCAGTTGTGCCTCCTCCTGTGGTTCCTCCCGTGTTCGTATTCCCTCTTTGTGCGATGAAGAGTCGTGTCTTCGGACCGACTGCTCCATATCCAGTCGTGCTTGGTGAACCTCCTGTGACAATGCCGTATTTAGCTTGGTACTTCTGTACCGCAGCTTCGGTGAGAGCGCCGAAGAAGCCGGTGGCGGAGTTTTGTGAGAGGAGGCCTTCTGCGATGAGGATGCGCTGGAGGACGATGACGTCGGAGCCCGTGCTTCCACGGGAGAGATTGCGAGTGATGGTGGAGGTGGTGGATGGAGCCGGGGTTGGGGCGGGAGTTCCTCCACAGGAGAGGGTGATGGCGGCACGGGTCCTTGGTCCCACTACTCCGTATCCGGTGGTGGAGGGTGTGCCGCTGGAGACCAGGCCTTTGGAGGCCTGCCACTGCTTGACCGCTGCTTCGGTGGTGGGGCCGAAGTATCCTGTGACGTACTCTTGTGTGAAGTCTGCGTATTGCTCGCTGAAGAAGGTCTGGAGGGCGCGGACGTCCTCGCCGGAGCTTCCTCGCGAGAGTATGCGGAGAATGGTGGGGCAGGTGGAGGCCTCTGCCGGAGTGATGACGAAAACGGAGAATATGAAGCCGAGCGAGAGCGTCGCAAGCGTTGCAAAGCCAATGCGAAAAGCGAGCATTATATATATGATAGCAGGTGTTTGAGGAGATTTGTGAGCCAGGTGAGGAATCTCTCTACGATTCCGGGCGAGGAGGCGGAGGCGAGATTTGATGTATCCTCAGCGCTTGCACTTGAGCCACTTTGCACGCCCGCGTTCGCCAAGACGGACGTACGAGCCTGCCCAGCCGTTAGGAGCGTGTGGGGGTAGGAGGGCGTAAAGACAGTTTCTTGGGTACAAGGTACGAATGTAGTTGAGGTCATAGCTTTCACGCATACACCACCGTTTTGGAATATATTACCCGTCTGGCGTATTGAGCCGTACAGACCCCAGACCACCTCGTTTTCGACGGCGTGTTTGCACAGTTGGTCATTCGAGGTTGGCGCCACATAATAATTATTCTCTGCGAGTAGTTGTCCCCCGCCGGCGACGTCAGAGCCCCGGCCGTATGCACACTTTCCGTTCGCGAGATCAGTCCAATTCAAGACTGCGTTGTTGAAGAAATGCACCTGGAATGCGCCAGCGACCCGAGGGCTACGGCGGTAGATATTCTGAAAGAGATTGCCGTACACGCTTATACGCATAGTGCCTAAGAGAGGCCGCCTATTATTCTCGGCAGCTCCCAGCTCCCCGAGCGGGAGTGCATAAAAGGAGTCTTTGAAACTGTTATTGGAGACGGTTATTTTATCCGTCGGCGGCAGCCGACCTGTGGCAGGAAGCGGACCCGATACCCAAATATCGAAGCATTCCTCGCCGCAGTTCTTGAATTCATTGTGGTCTACCCAAATGCGCTCGATCGCCTGTAATCGCGAATCCACAAGCAGGGGCACCCCGCAGCCGGAATGTTGTGCGTACACCGAACCCGGTACTTCATTGTCGTAGCATAGCTGGCCATCATTATTGGTAGCGCCCGCAATTCTTCCGAAGCGGATATTGCGCAGCACGACATTGCTGGCATCAGACACTCTCATTGCGCCGTACTTTGCATCGATACCTATCGGTCCTTCTATCGTGACATTCGATGGGATGAGAAGCGGCAAAGAATAGAGCTTTTCTAGTTGATTGTTCCATCTTTCGAAAATCTTTATCGGTGTGGAAAGTGGAATCCCTGATGATATCCAGACGGGCTGCGTATCCACGTCTGCGGCGCATACGCCGATCTCTTTGCATTTTGCTATCATCTCTATTCCATAACGGAGCGTGCCGGGGATAGGGACAGACGTTGCGGGGAACGCGGGATCGTAATCTCTGGCGTTGGTGACAACGTAGTGCACGCCGTTTAAGCCGCCGGTCGTTCCTGCACCATATCCTTTAAGACCAGAGAAAATATTGCTCGATGTTTTTCTCGGGAGATTCACCGTAAGATTCTTGGTGCAAGTGTTCGACCCTGTAGCGTTCGTCACCGTCATCGTGTAGGTATAGAGGCCGGCGTATGCGGGAGCGGTGAATGATGCGTTGCCAGATGGAAGAGCAGGATTTGTGGAGAGTGTCGTTGTTGCGTTCGCATTTGATTTGGTGTGCCAGACCCGTATAACCGACCCCGATGTCGGGCTGTTTGTCGTGGTCCATGAGAGCGCGAGCGCTGAACCGGCGACTACGGTAGAGGGTGCTGTGAGTGAACAGGTGGGGGCAGACGAGGAGGTTGATGAAACAGTAATTGTTTGCGCGCACGTCGTAGTTCCTCCCGCACCAGTCGCTGTGAGTGTGTAGGGAGTCGTCGCCGAAGGGGAAATTGACCTCGTCCCACTTGTGGATACTGAACCGACACTTTGATTGATGGAGACAGAAGAAGCATTGGTGGTACTCCATGTGAGCGTTGATGATTGGCCGGATGATATGGACGAAGGAGAGGCGGTGAGTGAGCACGTGGGGGCGGGAGATGACGTCGAGTCTCCCTTCTTTGCAAGTACAGAGTCAATAGCAATGTTGGGGCGCGTATCGTAGGAACCATTGCGACAGAGGCGCACGTAGCGGAACGGCGTAGGCGACGTAAGTGTGCCGCTCGTTTTTACCGCAACAGGCTGGAGAGTGCCGAATCGCGTCCACGTGGATCTATCAGTGCTTCCAAATACATGCAGAGTAGGGTTAATGGCGCACTGATTCCCCGAGCATGAGTCGCCGCAAATGGAATCGAGCATGCGGTAGCCGACTTTCACGTCGGTATAGGCAGAGCTTCCTAAGTCAACATCAAGACACGCGGTGATACCGGCTCCGTCGAGAGTAGTGGAGTGCCCGCCTCCGAATGCGAGACCTGCCTCGGCTCCGTCGTCCGTCCGCGCGTTTGCGACCGAACAGACGATCCCGTCTACGTTGGCAACTACTGTGGCAAGCGGCGTGCCGGTCTCCCACAGAGTAGGCGGAGGCGTAGACAACACAACACACCTCGCATACCCATAAGTTCCCGACAATACACCGTTGTCGCAGGTACGGGACTCTGAGACACAGCTACTGCCTGAAGGAACAGTCGATTGCGGGTAAAACGTCTGGGATGCGCCGTGTGCGATGTTGCTGCCGTTTACATTGCAGGATTCGGGCTGGGGTGGTGTAGCAGTTCCTCCTCCACCACCACCGTCACCGGAACCTCCCCCGCCTCCTACTCCAGAAGGAGGTGGAGTGGGTGTAGGTGTGGGCGCGGGAGTATTTCCTCCTCCGCCCCCTCCTGTGTTGCCCCCTCCACCACCGCCTCCTACGGTACTGCCTCCTCCAGTGGTTCCACCACCTCCTGTGGTTCCCCCAGTATTCGTGTTCCCTCTTTGTGCGATGAACGCTCTTGTCTTCGGCCCCACTGCTCCGTATCCTGTTGTGCTTGGTGAGCCTGTGGAGACGATGTTGTATTTTGCTTGGTACTTCTGTACGGCGGCTTCGGTGAGTGGGCCGAAGAAGCCGGTGGCAGAGTCAGTGGAAAGAAGGTTCTCTGCGATGAGGAGGCGCTGGAGGCAGGCGACGTCGTTTCCGCGTAGACCGCGGGAGAGGTTTCTGGTGAAAGTACAACTAATAGAGGAGGTGGCTTGCCCTGAGTCTGTAGAAGAGAGAGTTCCTCCTTGGAGCTGTATGAGCCTCTGCTGGAGGACTGCTACTTGTGCGAGGAGGGCGGCTATCTGGGATTGGATGTCGGCGGAGGATGCGGCGGCGGATTGAGACGAGCCCGTATGTCTCGCAGTAGGTGAGGTAAACGAAACAATAAGGAGAAGGACGAGACCGAAAAGAATCAAGAGTGCGTATACTCTCGGACGAGAGGCCATATATGCATTCTATTGTACCGCGAAATAGTTCGCGACTATGGTGATATTGCCGCTGTACTCTGCGGCTCTCCGGGAGCGTAGAGCGTGTGCACGAACGAGAGAAGTTTACGCACGTCGCCCTCGGCGTCGCGCGAGCCGAGTACGATGACCGCGACTTCACGCTTCTGCCCGCCTACTGTCACTTCGAAGATTCCCGCGTAGGTCTCCGCCGCCTCGTTCGTTTGACCCACTTTTCCTCCGAGGAGTTTCGCCGGAGCATTCTTCACTATGTTGAAGTTGCGGATGTTTGAGAACGCAGGAGCGCCATACGCACTGTCAATTACATCGCCCGAGGTGATGTCGAAAACGAAACGCCGATTGTCATAGATATAACGCAGGAGGGTGAAGAGGTCTTGCGGCGTCGAGTAATCTCCCTTGGCACCAGACGGATCCGAGAATACCGTGTGCGTGAGATTGATAGCTTTTGCCTTTTCGTTCATGCGGGAGACGAACTGTGTACGACCGCTCGCGGCGGCGAAGACTTCGGCCGCTTCGTTAGACGATTCCTGCAGTAGCAAGAAGAGTAGGTCGTACGCACGCACCGAGGTACCAGCCCGAAGGCGCGCAATCGAAGTGTAGACAATAGCATCTTTGGTAACGACGAGTTCCTTATCGAGATTGATGTATTCGGTTGCGACCAGCGCCGAAACGAGCTTCGAGATCGAGGCAATCGGCGCGGCGACAGAAGCGTTTTTGCTTGTAAGTACAGTGCCGTTCTTGGAGTCCGCGACGAGGTACGAGGACGCGAGGACGGGTGGCGCCTTTAGTTGATAGTTGAATGAATCTCTGGAGGCGGGCGCATTGTAGACGATGACCGGCATGCCGACCTGAGCTAGATCGTAGACCTTTTTTGCATCCTCTGTCGAAAGCCTTATGCATCCGCCGGAATATGAGGTCGAAACCGGCGTGCCGTCCTCGTAAAGAGGCCACCCGTGAATGAAAAAGTTGCCTTGAAAAACGAGGCTCCATGGTTGGTAGACTTGTCCAAAAGATGAGAAATGATTTTTCTCCTTCGACCGTATCTCATAGATGCCAGCGGGAGTCTCCCACCACGAACCGACCTTGCCTTTCGCAAGAATGGGCACTTCTAGCGCGAGTATACCTTCGGTGTACACTTTGAGGCGCATCGCCGAGAGGTCCGCGTCGATGAACGATGCACGGTCGTCGGCAAGCTTCCCCTTCACCTCTTCGTAATAGTCGGGGTCCGAAAGTGCCGCGAGCGCTCCGTAGACGAGCGGTGAACTCGACGCCCCGCCCGAAGGAAGCGATATCGAATAGACAACCGGCGACTGGTAGAAAATGTAGCCTGTAAAGCCGAGTGCCATGAGCGCGGCGCCCGCAAGCACGCTCGTAGAAAGTGCCGGAAAGAACCGCGAACGCGCTTTTCCTTGAGCGTGCGCCGGAATTTCCTGTGCACTTCCAGACGTGTGTTCTGGAGCGAAATGCGACACAAAATCCTCGGCCTCCCACCCTTCGAGCACCAGCCTGTCTGCAATGACGCTGTCCTGCATCCCCTTCTTTCTCAGGTACTCAATGCGCGGTGTTGGATCGTCTATTCTCGACATACAAGATTATTCTTTGCTCAAAACTTCTTTGAGGCTCCGGTATTTATTGGAAGGATCCCAAAAGAGATATGAGTCGAGACCGACATCTGTGGTCGCTTTGATTTGCGCCGCGACCATCGCCGGCGTGTAGGTCACCGGATAATCAAAGGATTGGAGCCACGGGCGGA
Organism: bacterium; assembly: GCA_030647655.1. Lineage (GTDB taxonomy): Bacteria > Patescibacteriota > Minisyncoccia > Phycocordibacterales > UBA2100 > UBA10103. The sequence continues at coordinate 10,274 of JAUSJH010000011.1, forward strand.
TCTTGGAAGCCGGATATGATGGCTTTTGGTATATGGCGGGCGTTGAAGTACCGATACGCGTATATGCAAACGAGGCAATTCCAGTCGTTGTGGCGACCGTGCGTTTGACCGCGTGGGCAAGCGAGAAATTCACGATGTCGTATGGATGCTCATTCACGTTTGTGTACCCGTTGAAGCCGGTTGGATAGTGCGAGGGATATACCATGGGGTCAATGTAGTCGAAATACGGCAATGCCCGCTCCAAGACTTGCCCGATATTTAGGTCATCATAATTTGTCGTCACCATGCCAAAAAGGTCTGCGGACATCACGACACCGGTCGGCGCAAGCTGGTCATGCAGGTATTTGAAGAAATTCTCAAGCCCTTCCTGCTTTGTCTTCCCTTTATTCCACGTGTATGCGATATCCTTCATATCTCCGTCTGAAGGAAATCGTATGTAATCGAAATTGAGTTCATCAAAACCGAGCGCATATGACTCCTTTGACAATGTGGAGATATACTCCCAAAAAGGTCTGGCCCCTACATCGATGAACGAGAGCCCTTTGTGGTCTTTCCAGACGACTTTAGTATCGGAGGATTTTTTCACCGCGAGTTCCGGATGCGCTTTCGTGTAGAGCGGGTCCTGGAACACTGTAATGCGCCCGATGATGTAGATATTCTTTTCGTGCAATGAAGCGACGAATCTTTTCATGTCAGCGGCGCCGCATTTAGTAGAGACAAATGGTTTGAGTACAGGGTTATCGGTGGGGAATGCAATGCCACCAGAATAATCCTTAATGTCTATAACGATTGCATTGAGTTCGGTTTTCTCGATAAGATCTACCAACTCGGAGCGGAACGATGGCGTGCCAACAACGCACTGCGTCATATAGACTGCCCTTACCGGAGTCGGTGTCGACAAGTGTGTGACCGCGGACGGCTGCGCGGCCTGTGATGGTATTGTGGAGACCGAAGCGCCTCGCACAAAAGAGACTTTCGGTACCACAGACGCTACCGCTACGGCTACACCGGCAGCGAGCAATATGCCGACCCCAAAGATAAGGGTACTACTACGCCAATTGATCTTCATGTCGCGATATACTCTCTGCGAAATGGTCTTGTCTGTCCGGAAATTTATCGGCGTCCTCGACCGTAGACTTGCGGGCGAGACGCCGGCGCACGACAATGCCGAGCGCGATCATAAGTACTCCTGCGAGAAAGAAGAAGACGGTGTCCCAGCTATTCGGAAAACCGAGGAACGGTAGTAGCGCAACAAAAGCACCCGTTAACATGATGAGAGCGTCGAGGGACATGTGGGAAGTATACCACCTCCTATGGCTCTATTATGACAACGAATTCCCCGCGGACCGCCTTCTTTTTCTCGAGTGTTTTTGCGAGTTCATCGGGCGCTCCGACCAGCACTTCTTCGTGGAGCTTGGTCAATTCGCGGGCAATAGTGACCCGGCTCTGTAGCGCGAACTTCCCCAATTCGGCCAGTAATTTCAATATCCGATGCGGTGATTCGTAGAGAACGACTGGGTATTCGCTCGCAGCTATTTTCTTGAGTGCCGTTTGCCTCCCCTTCTTGTGCGGTAAGAATCCGAGGAACAAAAACTGGTCCGAGACAAGGCCCGCGATCGATAGCGCCGCGGTAAGAGCCGAAGGGCCGGGAATCGCTTCGATGGTCGCTTCGGGCACGTGTTCACGCACGTAAGAAACGAGGCGCGCGCCGGGGTCGGAGATGCCTGGCGTACCCGCATCTGATACCACAACTACGTGTTCGCCGTTTTCGAGCCGCGAGATGATTTCGAGCGCTTTTTTCCCTTCCGTCGCCGCATCGAGCCGGAATACCGATTTACGAAGTCCGTAATGCGAGAGGAGCTTCGAAATAACGCGTGTATCTTCGGCGTAGATGACCGTCGCTTCTTTCATATTCCAAAGCGCGCGGAACGTAAGATCGCCCAAATTGCCTATTGGTGTTGCGACGATAGAAAGTTTGCCTGTGGTGAGTTTATCGAATCCGCCCATTATAGAGCACACTACTCCCCAGCGATTTGCTCTGCAACTTTGTAAATATCGCCCGCGCCCATAGTGATGATTAAGTGTCGATCATCATAGCTAAGTAGCTTGTCACGGATGAAGTCGAAAGAATCGAGTGCCTGTGAAGCGCCCCCGTAGCGACGCGTTACTTCCGCGACAGTCTCGTTTGTGACTGATGGATCGGGATCTTCGCGAGCGGCATAAATGGGAGCGACTAGACTCTCGTCTGCTGTGGCAAGCGCTTTCCCGAATTCCTGCAAGAGAGAGCGCGTGCGACTATAGAGGTGCGGATGGAACGCGACGATGATTTTCCTGTCGGGAAATTTTTCCCGCGCTGCTTCTATCGTCTTTGCGATCGCGGTCGGATGATGTGCATAGTCATCGTAGACGAGCGCACCATTCGGGGTCTCGCCGTGATATTCAAATCGCCGCCACGAGCCACGGAACGATGCAAGTGCTTCATTCGCGCGCTCGGCTGGTATATCAGGGAACGCGGCGCGCGCCGCGCTCTTCGCGGCGCGCGCATTCATACGATTGAACTCGCCGATGAGATGCAAGCGCGGGACTGATTCTTCCGTGTAGTCGACAATCCGTGCCAAAACACTATCAAGAATTGGCGCAATGTTGGGATCATTCGGATTGGTCACCAGTGCACCGTGCTCTGGTACACGAGCGGCCGCCTTTCGGAAGGTTTCCTGGATTGCCTCCAAGTCCGGGAAATAATCAGTATGGTCGAGCTCGATATTGGTGATAACAAGGATCTCCGGCGAAAGTTTCAGGACGTGGTCGCGATACTCGCAGGCCTCAATGACAAAGAGGTTCAGGTCACCTGCAAGAAAATTGGACCCGCCTTCCCCACCGGGAAAATCCCGCACGACTGACCCGACGATTGCCGTGGGTTTCTTTTTCGCCTTCACGAGAATTTGGGTAAGCATCCCCGTCGTCGTCGTCTTCCCGTGCGTGCCGGCAACAGCGATAGTCCGAGCATCTTTTGTCACCGCGCCGAGCGCTTCAAAATACGAAATCTCAGGTATATTCATCTCGCGCGCTCGCACACGCTCCAGATTCGTCTCATGCACCGCGTCACTATAAATAAGAAGCTCGGTCGCATCGGGGATGTTGCGCGCATCATGACCAACGACGACAGGAATCCCGCGCTGTGAGAGAAGCGTGGTCGTAGGCGATTCGTCCCTGTCGGATCCACCCACCGCGTGCCCGGCATGCTTCAGAAACTGCGCAAGAGCTGACATCCCGATGCCGCCAATGCCCACCATATATACCCGCGATGGCATGGATATGATTATGTCTCACCACCGGCTAATGACAACCCTCCAGAGGACTGCGATCTGTTACCGCGCACAACGCGCGGACAAATCGGGAGCCTTTCGCCTCAAGACGAAAGAGGCTACAATCAAGCTATGAGCAAAGCGGAGAAAAAACCGAAATTCAATTTCGAGGAGCTCAAAGCGGCAGCAACGAGCTTGAACGCGAAAATACGAAAAAATGTTTTCGTAGAATATTTCGAGCGCTTCGAGGAATTCCCTTCCTACCTCTTCGACAACACCAACGGAATCGACAGCCGCTTACAGGAGACCATAAAAGATCTCCAGAGTGACCCGGAAACGAGCAAAACGATGCGCAAAGGAATCGAGACACTTATGCAACGGCTTCCATCTGCCTGACGATTTCCAGAAACCGACCGTTACGCTCGTGCAGAAATTACCCTCTTTTATCCACTCGCCTAAAATGCGTGAGGGTGATATAAAGCGATTGTGAAGAATCATTTTGAGCGCTTCTTCGGACGGTCCCAAAACGACAGCATTACAGAGCTCTTGATGCGGCAAGCGGAGATCGCGTCTGCGTGTGCCGAAGTTCTTCGGAAAAGCGCGGGAAATGCGCTCTCGGAGATTGTCGCTTTTGAGCGCGAAGGTGATATGACTGAACAGCGCATCCACGAGATCCTCGACAGCGCATTTATTCTCCGCTTCGACAAATCCGATATCGCAAGTCTTGCAAGCACCTTAGACAACACTCTCGACGGAATGCGTCACATAGCTACTCACGCGGATACATACAAACCTCACCTGTCGCATTTACGCCCCGAGGCGGGCGAGCTCCTCGAAACCATCGAGGATATGACCGCGACCGTGTTCCAGCTCAGCAAACTGTTGAAAGAACGCCGGATGGAGCTTGCGCGCGTCAAAGAGTACACACGTCACCTGGCAAAATCGGAAGCTCGGGCGGATGCAATCCTTCACAAAGCAGAAAAGGGGCTCGTGAGCGATAGAAAGGTCAATGTCAATCCGCTCGCGTTTATTGCACACGACAATTTGTTCCGTATGCTGGAGGACGTGACTGACACTGCAAATCATTGCGGGACGCTCATTCTCTCAATAGCGAGAAAAGAAGCATGACCGCGCTCGCCCTTCTCGGCGTGGCACTTCTCCTGGTGCTTGCAGCAGAGTTCATCAACGGCTGGACCGATGCGCCCAATGCCATCGCAACCGTGGTATCGACAAGCACCCTGCCGCTCAGCTTTGCGGTACCTATGGCCGTGATCCTAAACATCGCGGGTGCTATGTCGGGAACGGCGGTCGCGGCAACAATCGGCAAAGGTATTGTGACGACCGACTCCGTGACCGTACCCGCAATTGCGGCGGCGATGATTAGCATCATCGCGTGGGGAGCTTTTGCAGCACACCGAGGTCTCCCCATTAGCAAATCGCACGCGCTCGTTGCAGGCCTCGCTGGAGCGGCAATCGCAGGTGGCGGATTCGGGGCCCTCCTGTGGGCAGGGTGGCTCAAGATTTTTATCGGCATGCTCCTTTCTGTGATAGCGGGTTTCGGTCTTGCATTTTTGATGAGCAAGCTCGTCATGATGTTTGCCGCTTCGGCCTCTCCCAGACGCGCCGAGACGGGATTTGATATTGCACACATATTCACCGCCGGCACTATGGCATTCGCTCACGGCATGAATGACGGGCAAAAATTCATCGGCATATTTACCCTCGTTTTGGTTCTTGGTGCGCAAATTTCGGTATTTCATATCCAGTGGTGGGTCATTGTGCTCTGCGGAGTTACGATGGGCCTCGGCACGTCGCTCGGCGGTTGGCGCATCATAGCCACCATCGGCAAGCGGATGGTCAACATCAAATCATGGCAAGGTTTCGTCGCGACGAGCGCCGCATCTTCAACCATAATTGCGGCATCGCTATTCGGCGTGCCACTTTCGACGACACACACGATTACCTCGGCAATCGCCGGCGCAAGCTCGTCGCGGCGTATGAGCGACGTGCGGTGGGGCGTTCTCGGTACCGTCGTGAAGGGATGGTTTATGACGTTCCCGATTTGCGGCATCGTCGCATTCGGAGCCGCCTACATCGCGAACCTTGTATTCTGAATTTTGAGATTCAAGAACGATTTACAATCGTGAGGAATTGATCGTTGCGTTCGTATTCGTTCTTGAACATTCCGAATGATGCAAATGCGGGGCTGAAAAGTATTACATCGCCAGGAACTGCGGCGGCAAGTGCAGAACCGAACGCTTTCTCCAGAGATCCAAGAACGGGGGCGGGAAGGTATTTCTGAATCCTCTGCGTGCCAGTCCCTGCAAGCAAGTAGACCGCTTTGCAACGCTTTCCAATCTCCTCAATGAGCACACTCATATCGAGTTCCTTGTCAGCACCTCCCATGATAAGCACAATCTTACGTTCCTCTCCGAGCGCGTGTAAGGCTGCGATTGTTGCCTCTGGCGTCGTCGCGTTATTGTCGTTGTAGATTTTCACGCCGTTCACTTCACGCACGAACTGCAAACGCCCTTCGACTCCTTCGAATAACTCAAGTCCCGTTTTTATCTCGTCGTCAGAAAGTCCGAGCGCTTGAAGTGCGGCATTCGCGAGCGATGCATTCTCACGGTTGTGTTCCCCAATTACTTTCAGTGTCCATGCGGACGGTATTTTCTCCGGAATGATTGGGTCGAGTGGGGGTTGTGCGACGCGAACCCTGTCGGCAATCGTGCTACCCGCAATCAATACATCACTTACATGCTGATAGCGGAAAATATTCGCCTTGTCTGAAAAATACTCGTCCATGTTCTTGTAATAATCCTGGTGGTCGGGCATGAGATTGGTAAAAACGCTTATATTCGGGCTTATTTTGAGGTCGCCAAATCCTTGCAACTGCCATGAGTCAAGTTCGAGCACGGCAATGCTGTCTTTCCCAACCGCTGGCAGCATTGCGAGCGTTGAGACTCCGCGAATGTTGCCGCCGAGATGCACTTCCCTTTCCACCTGTTTGAGAACATGAGCAATCATGTGTGCGACGGTGGTCTTGCCGCGCGTGCCTGTTATTCCAACAACTTTTGCTCCAGCTTTCATAGCGTACTTCGCGAAGAGTGCGGTGGACATCGCTATGGGTATGCCTGCCTCACGCGTTGCCGCAATCTCGGGTGAATCAAGCGACACGCCCGCAGCCTTAATTACCATGTCGCAATTCTTAAAATCTTGTATGTCGTGTCCGCCGAGCTTGAACGTAACGTTTTTGTACTGTTTTAATTTCGCAACAGACTCCGCCAATTCCGTTTCCGACTTTTTATCGGTAACAAGTACCTGTGCGCCGCACTTCGCAAGAAACTCCACATCGCCGACTCCGCGGCCTAAGAGCCCCAAGCCCAGTACCGTAATCCGTTTGTTTTTAAAGATGTCTCCGCAATCCATAGAGCAACTATATATCTTTCACACCTAGTGTCATCTGCACAGCTTCTATGGCTTTGCCGAAAAAGATACCACCGAGTTTTTCAAAATGCTTTTTGTCTCCGGTGCAATAAAAACGTACCATACTGTTTTTCTCAAGGCGCGTTTCCACTTCCGGATGCCGCTTCAGATACGCCGCGATGCTTTCGGGCATCACGTCGCGGTCGGAGATGACGTGAATGTCTTTCCCGACAATCTTCTTGATTTTTTCCTCGAGAATTCCGTAATGCGTGCAACCGAGTACCAGCGTGTCGATATTCTTTTCAAGTAGCGGTCTCGTGTACTCTCGAATGAGGGCATCGGCCTTCTCCGAATCCTGCTGACCAGATTCGACGAGAGGCACGAGCAGGGGGCATGACTGCTGGAAGACTTTGATAGTGGCATCAACTTTCGTTATCTCGCGCAGGAAGGCGCCGGAGCGTACGGTACCTTCCGTCCCCATGACGCCCACGCGCTTTGTGCGCGTGCGTGCGGCGGCCGCTTCTGCAAACGGGATAAGAACGCCGAGTACTTTTTTGTTGTCATTGGCCTTTTGATAGCACTGCTGTATCGCTCGTAGGGCCTCACTCGAAGCGGTGTTGCATGCGAGCACCACAAGTTCTGCTCCGCGCGCAAAAAGAAACTCAACGCCTTGTTTCGTAAACGCATACACTTCATCAGAATGTCGCGGGCCGTAGGGAGCACGCGCGCTATCACCAAGATAGAGATATCCGTACCGTGGCAGGCGTTTGACAACGCCACGAAGTACGTGCAAACCTCCAAAGCCGGAATCAAAGAGGCCTATCATGTCTCGTACTATAGCCCAAAAAGAACCCGCGACCCAAAATCACTCTCCGAAGTGTGTTATCCCCAGCGAAAAATTTGTTGTCTCCGAATCCCGATGTGCGATACTGATAGGCCACCTCAAAACTCTCTATGACACTCACCATCACAAAACGCGACGGCCAAAAGGAGGCTTTCAATGCCGACAAGATCAACCGCTCCATCGAGCGCGCATGCGTCGGACTGCTCGACCCAATCGGAATGACGACGCAAATCGCGACCGAGACTAAGCTCACGCTCTACGACGGCATCACGACCGAAGAAATGGACGCGGCGACTATCAACGCCGCCGTTCAGAACATAAAAGAGGACATCGAGTACGATAAAGTCGCCGTCAGATTGCTCCTGAAGACCGTCTACCGACGGGTAGTGGGTGAATACAATCACGATCCGGCAGAACTCGAGACAAAACACCGCGTCCAATTCTCCGCACATATCAAAAAACACGTCGCCGACGGACTTCTGGACGGGCGGATGGAGAAATCATTTGATTTGGAGAAACTTGCCTCTGCCTTGAAGGTCGAGCGCGACGAGATTTTCACCTATGCCGGTCTTTCGTCTTTGTTTGATCGCTACTCGATGCGTGACGAAAATCAAAAACGTATAGAATCGCCACAGTACTTTTTCATGCGCATCGCGATGGGTCTTTCATACAACGAAAAAAACCCGACGGAGCAAGCGATCAAATTTTATGACCGCATGTCGAGGCACCTTTACATCGCCGGAGGCTCCACCAACATAGGAGCAGGCACTGCTCGCCCTGCGCTTTCCAACTGTTTTCTTTTGGAAGTACATGACGACATGGACCACATCGCCAAATCAGTCGCGGACGTGATGAAAATATCGAAAGCCTCCGGAGGCATCGGCGTGAGCATTACCAAATTGCGCGCGGCCGGTTCGCCTCTCAAGTCTTCCAACACGGTTTCCTCGGGTCCTACGCCGTTCGCGAAAATAATGGACACCGCCATTCGCGCCGTACAGCGCGGTGGCAAAAAACTCGGGGCGCTGTGTTTCTACATGGAGAACTGGCATTACGACTTCCCCGAATTCATCGACTGGAAACACAACGCCGGCGATGACTACCTGCGCATGCGCACGGCCAACACTGCCGTATGGATCTCCGACGAATTCATGCGCCGCGTTGAAAAAGGCGAGGATTGGTACATGTTTGATCCCAAAGAAACGCCCGATTTGAACGAGCTGTACGGCCAAGCTTTTAGCCTTCGCTACGCCGAATACGTGGAAATGGCCAAAGCTGGCAAGATGCGACTCGTCAAAAAAGTCCCTGCGACCGAGCAATGGCATCAAATCCTGACATCTCTTCAGTCCACATCGCATCCGTGGCTCACGTGGAAAGATCCGGTAAACCTGCGCGCACTCAACAACAACACCGGTACTATCCACATGTCGAACCTCTGCACTGAAATCTGTCTCCCGCAGGATAAAGACAATATCGCGGTGTGCAATCTCGCATCGCTCAATCTCGCCGCGCACATCGAGCACAAGCAGATAAATTGGAAAGAGCTGGAGACGAGCGTGCGCTTGGCGGTGCGCCAACTCGACAATCTCATTGACATCAACGTCTTGCCGATAGAAGAGGCGTCGCGCTCTGACCGTGAGAACCGCGCGGTCGGACTCGGCGTCATGGGTTTTGCCGACGCCTTGGAACAACTTTCGATGTCGTATGAGTCTCCGCACGCGTGGGATTTCGCCGACCGCGTTTTCGAGTTTATAAGTTACATCGCGATAGATGAGAGCGCGGAACTGGCAAAAGAGCGCGGCTCTTACAATAATTTCAAAGGCTCGGGATGGTCGTTTGGCTTAGTGCCACTCGACACTATAGAGAGAGTGGAGAAAGACCGCGGTGTTGTCATCGATCTCCCGAAGATAACGAAGCAAAAGCGTCTCGATTGGGATCGACTCCGCGCGAAAGTGAAAGGCGGTATGCGCAACGCAACGCTCATGGCGGTCGCCCCCAACGCCAACATCGGTCTTGTCGCCGGCACAACACCCGGCATTGATCCGCGGTTCGCACAGGTCTTCTCGCGCAACAAAATTTCCGGTAAGTATCTCGATCTCAATCATAATCTCGTCAAAGATCTGAAGAACATGGGCCTTTGGGATGAGGTCAAAGAACACATTATTGAGGATCAGGGAGACATCTCGCGAGTCGAAGGACTGCCGGCATACCTTAAAGAAATCTACAAGACGGCATTCACAACGAATGTGTACGCATACATCGAAGTGGCCGCGCGGGCGCAGAAATGGGTGGACCAAGCGCTCTCACGCAATATGTATCTTGAGAGCCGCGACATGGATGACATGAAGAATGTATATATGACAGCTTGGCGCAAAGGCCTCAAGACCACCTACTACCTTCACATGAAGCCACGACACACCGCCGAGCAATCGACGACGAACGTCAACAAAGCCGAGATGACCGGCAAGCGCGGATTCGGAGCCATCAAGCTGGCCGCTGCCGGCGTACCGCTTGGCGCGGTCGCCTCACCCGTTGCCGTGAACATGCCTTCACCTATCGAAGCATCCGCTCCTGATCTCGTCGTCGCACAAAAATCCGAGTCGACTCCCGCGGAAACTGTGCGGAGTGAATCAGGAGTGGCCGAGGTTGCATCTGTAAAGCCCGCAGAAAGATCCGTTGCAGACGCTCCCACAGACCCAGCTGACAATCCGAACGTGTGCATAGCGTGCCAATAGGGGTATACCCCATGAGATGATTGCCCAGAGATTACAGCAGGATTAGAATCTTCTTATCTCACGGGGTATACTTGGCGCTCCTAATTATAAAAATTCACATCAACCGTCATGTTGGTCGGCAAAGCGTCCCCCGAAGATTACAATCTGCACCCATCCCAATACCCGTGGGCGACCGATCTCTATAACCAAGCCGTGCGCAACACGTGGTTCCCGCACGAGATAGCACTAAAAGAAGACCTCGACGACTGGGCAAAGATGACGGAAGATGAGCGCCACGCGGTCGAATTCCTTGTTGCCTTTTTCAATCCGGCGGAGCTCATCGTCAATCGCTCTATTGCGCTCGGAATCTATCCATACCTTAAATCGGCCGAGTGCCACCTCTACCTCGCGAAGGTGATGTGGGAGGAAGCCAATCACTGCGTCGCGTTCGAGTACGTCCTGCAGACCTTCCCCATCGATCGAGAGCGTGCCTTCTCGCTCCACCAGAACGTGCCTTCGATGAAGGCAAAAGAGGATTTTATAAACAAGTACATGAAGCGCATGACGGAGGAAGAGCTCGACGTCACGACGCTGGAGGGCAAACGCGATTTCATCAGGAACCTCGTTGCGACCAACATCGTGATGGAAGGTATATGGTTCTATTCGGGCTTCATGGTAGCGCTCTCATTCCGCCAGAGAAATCAGCTACGCAATGTTGGCTCTTTGGTGACGTGGGTTTTGCGCGACGAGAGCCTCCACCTCAAATTCGGCATCAATCTCATTCACAATATTCTTGAAGAAAATCCCGACATGGTCACGCCGGAATTCGCCGAAGAAATCCGCCAGATAGTCATCGAGGGTGTCAACCTTGAGACTGCCTTCAACAAGGACCTATTCCCGCGCGGAATTTTGGGCCTCAACGCCGATTACGTGAATCAGTACGTGCAATACGTGGCCGACCGACGGCTCATCGAGCTCGGGCTCGAGAAATACTACAACGCGACGAATCCCGCCAAATGGATGTCTACCGCGACCGACGTCTTCGAGCTCGTCAATTTCTTCGAGGCGCAAAACACGAATTACGAAGTGGATTCGGGTGGAGAGAAGAAGACTAAACCCGGCCAGTAGGCCGGGTCGTCCGGCCCAAAGGGCCTAGGAAAGCCTCCTAGCGGCGCTTGCGTGAAAAAAGCGGGCGATATATATCGTCCTTGAACGGAATAGCTAATTCTTTTCGGTTGACTCGGCTGACAAATTCCACCGGCGCGTCTTCAATAACTGCAAGCGGCTGACGCTCACGACCCTCACCCATCACGAGGGCAGCAGCCGCAGCGAGTGAGTCCGCAACACCGACCTGCGTCACCTCGAGCTCTCGCCCGAAAATGTCCGGCGTCCCCCTATAATCCCGTAGCCCTCGGAATCCCGCATAGCCAATAGCGGTACCAAAAACACCTCTCCGCAAAGGCGCGACGCGGCTATCGGTGATGATGATGCCTAGTTTCTTTATGCCGTAGCACTTGCGCAGTTTTTCGCGGATATTCGCGGCTGCGCGAAAACTGTCTTTCGGGAGAAGAACGAGCTTGCCATCTGCGTTGGAATCATCTATGCCCGCATTGATGGCGAACGAGCCGTCTTTCACCGTGAGCCACCAGTTCGGGTACGACTCTACTGCCCACTCGCTTTCCGCGCGGATGAGGCGTTCCTTTGCCTTTTTGTCTTTCACCACCGCAATACGCCCCTCTGCAAGCGCAACTATTTTGGACGTCACCGCGAGGACGAATCCATCTTTCAGTTTCGGAACATGCTTTGTAATGAACGCAATGAGGTCTTCTCTTTCTTTAAATATGCGTGTTCTTACGGATTTTATACGCATACTTACTTTGCGGAACCTTCTGCGGGTATAAACCATTCCAATAAAAGTCCTAATTTCCAGACATCCCGGAGTAACGCCACGAGATAACCGGCAGATGAAGTCAGTATCCCGATACGGAGTAACGCATCTATGGGTTGCCAAATCAAATATCCGAATGCGATGACAAGGATTACTGATTCAAGAAAAAAGTAGAATACATGATACTTTCCACCGACCGTGAGGCGTCCTGCGGGTGACGTAAAGTGCCAGTCCCACCTGTTGAACCTGGGTGACGCAAATACCCTTTGCGCCAACCTAATCCATAAAAAAGTAATGGCAAACCCTAGAATCGACGCTAATAAAAACAAAAGGAATTTTTCGGAGGCCTGCACACTTTGAAACGCAATTGCAACAAAACCATTCAGCAAGGAAAAAAAGATTAGGTCGCCATAGAGCTGCGTCGCAAAATCGCTCCAATGAAGAAAGGGCCTTCCCTTCCAGATATGAACTCCGCGGGCAGGAATTTCGCCCTTCCGTATCGAAACGACTTGGGCTATTTCAAAGCCCGGATACACCAAAAATGCACTAATGGAAACTGTGATACAAAAAACAACCCAATTCATATCAAAATGCAAAGTTTCTAATCGCGCAGCAGCCGCAGGCCGAGATATGAGAGCGGGGTGTAGACAAATCCCATCGCGACCTTGAAGAGCCACCACGTGAGCATTATGCGGAGGAGAACAGGCGTTGGGTATACGCCGGCAAACGCGATGGTCATGAAAATGACTGTGTCGAGGAGTTGGGACCACAGATTAGAGAGATTGGAGCGAAGCCAGAAGAGTCTTGAACCAAGCCGCGCCTTGAAAAAGAAGAACGAGAGCACGTCCTGATATTCTGCGATGGCGAATGCGACGAGCGAAGCTATGGCGATGCGTACCGAGATGCCAAAGACCGTGCTGTAGCTTTGGTGCACCCATTCGCCTGCCGGATCCCACGGCAGTGCGAGCGAGAGAAATGAGTAGCCGACGAACAGCGCCGTCGCGATGAAGCCCGCGAGTACGAAGAGTTTCGCTATTCTTTTACCGTATACTTCGCCAATCACATCTGTCGTAAGAAAGACAAAGGGGAATGAGAAAACGGCGACCGAAACGTGGAGTCCGAGTATGAACGGCATTATCTTAAGGCCTAGCGTGTTGGCGGCGAAAAGCGACGCAAGATAGACCGCGAGAGCGATAACGATTTTCCTCACGTCTCGCGGGGTCAAGTCGGGCATATGGAAACCGTATTGTACGAACTTTGAGCCAGCTCGCAAGGCCCTTCGTGATATAGGAAATTGCTTACAAGAAAATCAATCGAGAAGAAAAACAGCCGCGCCCTCTTTGGCACGCTGTGTAAGCCTCATCGCCGCGTCGTCTCCCTTCTTCGCAGATGCGACATCAGCACGGTCAATCTGAAGGGAGGAAACAGTTTCCTCAAACTCCTCAACGCCCTTCTTAATCTTGATTCTGTCGCCTTTTGCGAGCTTGGCAGTCAGCTTCACGACTGCAACGCCAAGCTTGTCGTACCAATGCGTAACCGTGCCAATTTGTTTCCCTGCCATACAAAAATATGCTTATTTTTAGTGCTGAAAACCCGACCACGTACAATCATACCACTGTGCCCACCGTTGACAATGACAGGTTTACGGTCCGTCCCAAATAGGTTTACAATGCGCCACACTGGGTGCGTGGCGCAACTGGTAGACGCGCACGGTTCAGAACCGTGTCCCGCAAGGGTTGGGAGTTCGAGTCTCCCCGCACCCACAGTCGATGGTATTATATCCGCATGACATGGCAAATAATCGCCATCGGGGCTCCCCTTCTTTTTGTAACTTACCAGTCAATCTCCAAATTGCTACCGAGCGATGTCTCTCCTTTCCTTATAAACGCATATGCTTCTGCG
>JAUSJH010000019.1 GCA_030647655.1 bacterium
GAGCAAAATGCTTTTTGCCTTGGCTATCCCGCCGGAATTCATGGGATTCACCACGAAAAGGAATCCTGAATATGCGATCATCAACGGCGCAACGAAGACGATGACGAGCGTAAGGAGAAACCTGATGATGTTATTGATGACGGTAATGAGTAGACCCCAACTTGCGGGACAAACGTTATAAGCAGCGGGAATAATTGGACCGAAGAACGGTATCCCCCCACCCGCGTGCGCGGCAAGCGGTAACGCGAGCGAACCTGCTACGAATAGAAGTATAAAAAAGGTGGCGCGAGAACGCATACTCGTATCATACCGCCTCCGACCTATCTCATGGCGGCTTTTCCCCTGCTCCCTTATCTGTTATCGTTCAGCTACGGGCCTATAGTTTAGGGGTAAAATTTCGGTCTCCAAAACCGACGTCGCTGGTTCGACTCCAGCTGGGCCCGCCGAGATTTGCAAGGAGTGCAGCACGACTATGCAAGTCCAAGTGTAGTCGTGTCCTCACGAGCTACCGCCGAGATTTGCAAGGAGTGCAGCACGACTATGCAAATCCAAGTGGGGTTGCGTAATCGCAAGCCCCCGCACTCTTGAAGTTTCTGGTGTAGAATACCGCCATGATGAAATACGCCCTCGGCATTGTCGCACTTCTCCTTATTGGCGGTGGCATATGGTGGTATTTGCAACCGAATGGGAATAAATCAATCACTGTAGCGGCCGTTGCACTCGCCGCCGGCGAAAAACCGTGGATTGAGGTGATTACCGCTTCGGCAACTGCCGAAGACACAAAGGGGGCAACCACTACCCTTCAAACAGGAGATGAGGTTGCTATCGGTTCCGTCATAAAGACAGGTGCTGTGGGCGTTGTTCTGGTGCATTTCCCCGACGGTTCTTTTGCGAAACTAGACCCCAATAGTTCAATAACCATAACAGAAGCTAAGTACGACGAATCGAGTGGCTCCACAAATGTCCACATAACTCTCGGCACGGGAACGCTTTGGTCAAAAGTGCTTGATCTCGTTGGCGTAAGCTCTTCATGGAAAGTAGAGACCTCAAATGCTGTCGCTACCGTGCGAGGTACTTCCTTCATGACGTCGATAACCAAGGGTAAAACAAAAGTGGTCGGCATCGAAAATAAAGTCACCGTAACTCCCCTTCAACTAGACACGCACCAGCCTCTTGGAGTGGAAGCGGATGTAACGGTCGACACGCAGGTCACCATCGATGACACGCACCTTGCCGCACTCGCCTCCGGAAAAGAGAAGCTCGCCACGACGACCATGTCTGCGGACATTCCGAAAAGTGGCGCCTATAAAGCATTTAAGGAGCGCGAGCAACAGTTCAATACGCTCCACGATTCGCTTCAGACGCAACTGGGGAACGACGCCGAATTCCGAAAAGAATTCCGCGACGCGCAAGTCAAAGATTTCAAAGACAAGATTCTTGAGCGGCGTGAGAAAAATGGTCCGCCACCACCCCCGCTCCCGCCGCCAGACCAAACGAATGCTCCTGTAGGTATTAAACCCGAAATGCCACCTCCGCCTAAGCCCCCTCGCCCTCCGAGCACGACGGCAGAAATCCCGGTGGAAAAGACAACTACTCCAAACCCTACAACCGCACCTATAAATCAAAATATCGTACCCACAACTCAAAGTGGTGGTGGTGGCACGCCCGACGTGCATCCTGTTTCTCTCTCTGTTACTTCAGAGAGCGACCTTACTCTCGGTGTGACCGATGGGGACACTGCAGTTTTCCACGCAATACTTCTTCTCTCTGACAACTCGAAAAAAGACGTGACCGATTTGGTTGCGTGGAATGTCATAAACAACATAGGGGTGTTCCCTACTCCGGGGAGTTTCCACGCGCAACTTTCACCGAACGACGCGGAACTTGGCGAGGTTCCGGGCGCAGTCTATGCAACGCTTACCGGCCCTGATGGTAAAGAGTTGAACGCCGCTTCAAAACAATTCTCAGTGCATGCGTTTGTGCCGCCTCAAACTGCGACAGGAGGATAGTGTTCCGTTATGCCTACACTGGTTACGAAATCCGCACCGTTTCTTATTCCACTTCTCGGAACTCTCATTGCACTTCTGTTCTGGTTTGCCGGTATTTTCGGAGGATTTGAGACGGGTCTTGAAGACCATCTCTTCCGAGCGAAAGCGATAGACCAGAGCATTGTTATTGTTTCAATCGACTCCGATTCAATACAAAAAATAGGCCAGTGGCCGTGGGCACGTTCTGTTTTCGCAAATTTTCTCACCTCCCTCAACTCTACACCTCCGAAAGCGCTGGGGCTTGATGTAATCTTCGCTGAACCGTCCCGCGTTGGAACAGCGGACGACGCTACGCTCTCGCGTGCACTCAAAGCCCTTTCGTATCCGCTTGTCATGCCGGCGGAAGCCTCCTCTCTGAACCTTTCTCAGACTCTCCCTCAAACAACGAACATATTGACACCGCTTTCGTCTTTTACTTCTGCTTCGAAAGTCTCACTCGGCGCAGTGAATCTCATTCTCGATCAGGACACCATTGTGCGGCGATTCCCGGTGCACATCACCTATCCCGCAGGAACTCTTTCGGCATTTGCGCTTGAAACGGTACAACAAAGCGGACAAGCCATTCCGCGTGAGCCGAGTGCGACCGAGCGGATCGTATACGCAGCAGCGACCGGTGCCATTCGCCGCATTCCTTTTACGCGCGCCATTGAGGAACCTTCACTTCTTGCAAACAAAATTGTGTTTGTGGGCGTTACCGCCACTGACCTCCATGACGAGCAAGCGACGCCGGTCGACCGCGGTACGAAAATGCCTGGCGTTGAAATACAGGCGCAAATCGCTAACATGCTCCTGAAAGGCTATGCACTTTCTCCGGCGGCATCTCTGTACACGGCGTTGTGGATAATCGTTCTTGGTCTTCTTCCCGGCCTTTTCTTTTTCCTCTTCAAACGCCGCACGCTGTGGGCACTCCTTGCATCGGCTCTCGCTGGCGTCATTTCCACACTCATCATCCTGACCATTTTCGAAGGGGGAACGGTGGTGCCGCTCATACACACAAATCTCGCGTGGATACTTTCCGCCGGGTTCTTGTTCGTCTATCGCTACCTGCTTGCCCGACGTGAAATAAAAGAAGTGAAAGATGTGTTCGGAAAGTACGTTTCGAAAGAAGTGCTTCAACTCATTTTGGAAAACCCAAGTGCGGTCCTCCTCGGCGGCGAGGAACGTGAGGTCACGGTACTCTTCTCCGACATCCGCGGATTCACTTCTCTCTCCGAGGCCACGACTCCGAGCGAGCTTGTGTCGGTTCTGAATCGCTACTTTACGATTATGACGAACGAAGTCTTCAAACAGCAGGGCGTGCTCGATAAATATATCGGGGACGCAATCATGGCCTTTTGGGGAGCACCTCTAGCGGACCCTCTGCAAGCCGACCATGCATTTGCGACCGCGCTCGGGATGATAGAACGGCTGAAAGAATTCAACGAAGAACTTGCGCGCGAAGGCAAGCCCATGATCGACATCGGTGTCGGTCTCTACACCGGTCCCGTCGTCGTCGGTAACATCGGCGCCGAGAGTCGTTTTGACTACACGGTGATCGGCGATACCGTTAATACCGCTTCACGACTTGAGGGGGTGAACAAAGAATACAAAACGCATATTATTGTCGGCGAGACAACAAAACAAAAACTCACCGGTTCCTATTCCCTCTCGCACTTGGGCGGCGTGAAGGTGAAAGGTAAAGAACAGGGTATAGAAATTTATACTATCGCGGAATAACTTACTCTACCCTGGTGAAAATTTGACAGGATTTGTATAGTGTGATATATAAGAAAACAAGACGAACAGTTTAGGTTCGTTGCGTACATTCATTATAACCGACAAGGAGATAGCCACATGGAACGCGAAAAACAACTTGGTTGCGATGAAAAACAGGCGACGGCCGGTAACCGTCGAATGCTCGAAACACTGCATGGGGCAACTCGTCGTTACAAGCTGCGCGACCCGAACGTGAGCAATACCACTATCGCGGAATGTCTGAACGCTGACTGTGGCGACGGCGACTTCAAGGGCTCGCCTGCCTGCTGTTTCTTCTCGGATGGCTACGTCGCCGCCATTCGCACGAAGACTGATGAGCTGGTCATCTTTCACCTGTTCGGAATGATGCAGGCGAGAGTGGCCGACATTGCCAGTCGGAATCTCGACTGACCGCCAGAAAACGACCGCCCGCGAACGAAAGCCCCCGATGGCTCGGTTCGTCGGGCGGCTTTTATTTTTATACAACAATGTTGTGTGTCTCAAACACCTCCTTCCACTTCAAGATAGTCCGCTCAATTGTGTTCCATTTCAAAACGCATAAGCTCGCATCAAGACGCCGCAAGCGTTCCTCCTGCGCGCAACCAATCATTGAGGCCGCCGATATTTTCCGCCTGAAAATCTTGGTCTTGCAGATACGCGGTCGCGACGCCGGCTCTTCCGCCTGATCGGCAGTAAACATACGTTTTCTTGGAAGGAACGAGCTTCCCCATTTCGCCACGCAGTATATCTTCCACGGGAATATGCAATGCATGTTCCGCATGTCCGTTCTGCCACTCTTCCGCTGTGCGCACATCCACAAGTTGTGCTGTGCCTGAAATGACTTCTTCAATCATCGACATGGGTTGAGTATACGCCGAGATTTGCAAGGAGTGCAGCACGACTATGCAAATCCAAGTGGGGTTGTGTATTCATAAGCCCCCGCCAAAAAACAAACGGCTCACACCGTGTGAGCCGTTTGGCGCAAGCTATTTACTCACTTTTTCGTCTCTTTAAAAAGGACGTTCTTTTTGAGCGTTGGGTCGAACTTCATGAGCTCGATCTTGCGTTCCACCGCTTTCTTATTCTTACGGGTCCAAATGACGTGGTTGGACTTCGTGGATTTGAGCCTGAGCAGGCGGTCTTGTGACATACAGAAAATGTAGCAGAAACGCCGTTATTAGGCAACTACTGCTTCTTTCGTTTTTGTATGCACCGTCTTAGATGCCTTTTTCTTCACCTCAAAATGTGGTTCGTCATTCTTGATGGAGACCGTGACGGTACCTCCCTCCATCACACCCTGTGCGACCATCATCGAGGCGATTGGCGTGAGTATCTTATCTTGAATCGTGCGACGAAGCGGGCGCGCACCATACTGCGGGTTGTATCCCTTATCAGCGAGCCAGGTATGCACCGCAGGCTCTATCACGAGCGCAATGCGCTTGTGCGTAAGCCTCTTCATCACCTCCGCGACTTGCGTGTCGACAATCCGAGCAAGTGCCTCCTTCGCGAGCACATCAAAGATGATGATGTCATCAAGGCGATTAAGAAATTCGGGACGGAAGTGCTCCTTAAGTGCATCCATTATCTTTTCTTTCGTCTCCTCATAACGAGTCGTTTCGGTTGCGTCAGCGGTGCCGAAGCCGATATTCGCAAGCCGGTCGATGAATTCTCCGCCGATGTTGCTCGTAAGCACGATAATCGTATTCTTAAAATTCACTTTGCGTCCTTTACCGTCAGTAAGGTGTCCCGAATCAAGTACTTGCAAGAGAATATTGAACACCTCCGGATGCGCCTTCTCGATTTCATCAAAGAGCACCACCGCATATGGTCGATGACGAATGCGTTCGGTCAAGGTACCCGACTCCTCATAGCCGACATATCCCGGCGGTGCGCCGATAAGCTTCGCCACCGAGTGTCGCTCCATAAATTCGCTCATATCTACGCGCACGAGCGCCTCGGGGTCGTTAAACATAAATTCTGCGAGTTTCTTGGAGAGCTCGGTCTTCCCCACGCCGGTGGGACCAAGAAATAGGAATGAACCTATTGGCCTATTGGGGTCGCTTATGCCGACGCGCGAACGCTTCACCGCATCGGTCACTTTCTTCACGGCGATGTCTTGGCCGATGATGTTTGATTTGAGCGACTCTTCCATGCGGGAGAGCTTCGCCGCTTCTTCTTCAAGCATGCGTGCGACCGGTATGCCGGTCCAACGCGATACCACTCCGGCAATATCCTGTTCGGCAACTTCCTCATTCAATACGCGGCGTGACTTCTGGAGCGTCTTCAGGCGCTTCAGTTTGATTTCAAGATCCTTCTGAAGGTGCGGCATC
>JAUSJH010000020.1 GCA_030647655.1 bacterium
GCGAGGCCGAGATCAGTAAGGAGTTTTTTGGCACGAGGAATCGCCACGGAGCGTGGGATGCCGTAGTAGCCGGCCTGATTCACGACAATGTTGAGAGTCTTCTCGAAGGGGTTGAAATTGACCTCTTGACCGACGAGCCCCACCTGCATTTTTGAGAGCTCTGTCTCTTTGTCTATGTCGTGGCCGAACACAGAGACAGTGCCGCTCGTCTTATTGACCAATCCTGTTGTGATGCCGATGATGGTCGTCTTGCCCGCACCGTTCGGGCCCAAAAGCGCGAAGAAATCTCCCTGCGGTATTTCAAGAGAGACGCCTTTGAGCGCCTCTGTGCCGGTCGCGTAGGTCTTTTTTAGATTGTGTATCGAAAGTGCGGGAGCTGACATGTGAGGGAGTATTATAGCAAATCACTCTTGATAAAATCGAATGTTTCGTTTTGATCCTTTACCGCACGTGTAGGGACGACGCCGGCGACAGTCTCATCGTTGCCTCCCTTGAAAAGCGCATCGCCCACGTAAAGGCACTCTTCTTTTTTCCAGCCTTCATATTCGATTAGCCGGATGATGTTGAAGCCTTTGTGCTTTCCGGCAATCGTGAAATCGAACGTAGTCGTACCGCCCGGGCGCACATCTGCTCCAATTTTGCGCAGGCGCTCCGCATCTTCCTTGTGTACGTCCAAAATTACAAGACGCTTTTGCGCTTTCGGGTCAAACGCCTCTTTCTTGCCCGTGTCTTCATGGTGCCCAATCAAACTGTACGAAATCTGACTACCCCGATCTTCTACCAAATCGTTCTCGTCTTTGACTGGCAGATTGACCTCATCGTGAATAATTCGAATGAACTCTAAAATCGCCGTCTTTTGGTCGGTTGAAAATCGCTCGCTCCAAAGGACGTCGCCATTTTTTCCAATCGCGTGATTGCCCGATTGGGAAAGTGCGTAGTACTGTCCGTTAAATGTCGGGGGTATTTGATTTTGTATCTGCGAAATTTGCCCGCCCGTAACGACAACGACGTCCTTTTCACTACACAATTTTCTGAAAAGTCCCTGATGTGAATCCTGCATCAGTGTACGGCTCCGCGTGAGCGTCCCGTCGAGATCGAAAAAGACGTGCTTCGGCACCATAGAGAACTTACTTGATTTTGCTTTCCCAATATCGCGCAGACGCATCGACATAGTCGGCAACGCGCCGCTCTGCGGCTGCCGCGAACTCGGTAACGAGTGCTTCGCGCTCGCTTTCCGGCGAGCCGTTTTTTATCCACGATTCGAGTATATCTATCTGCGCAGGGTTTGAAAGCACAACGCGGCGGCCTTTGGCCGCCGCCCGCAATAGGGTAGGACCGCCGATATCGGTCTTTTCAATCACTTCGGCTTGCGACGCACCGGCATCTATAGCTTTTCCGAGAGGGTAGAGTGTCACATACACGAGGTCAATGCGGGGAACACCGAGCTTGTCGAGTTCAGCTTGGTCGGCATCCGTAGAGAGCAAGCCCGCGTGCAATTCACGGGAGAGCGTTACCACTCGGTGCCCGAGTATCGGCTTCCCGACGATTTCCGCCACATCGCGGCAAGCGACGTTATTCTCATTCAAATACTTCGCAGTGCCCGCAGAGCCGAGGAGTTTCCAGCTATTCTTGGTCAAAAGTCGCCCGAGCCGCAGGAGCGCCGCATCCTTCTCATAGCTCGCCAACAGCGCCGTTTTCATGGGCGGATTCTATCATGCGCGGTCCGTATCCGCACCATTGAATTATGGTCAATGGAATTTCAAAATGAAGACCGCGTGTACTCGATTACATACCAGCGTTGCATAGATATATGCACGTGCTACAGTTTTACGCATGTCGTGGTTTAAGACCGAAAAACGAGGTAATTTAATGAAACTGTCAGTAGAATTACCCGTCGTATTTATAGAAGAGGATGAGACGGTCATCGCGTACACGCCAGCACTGGACTTGTCTACTTGCGGCAGCTCTAGGGCGGAAGCTGATAAAATGTTTCAAGAAGCAGTGAGAATCTTTTTTAACGATCTTGTCGAAAATAATACAGCTGACGAAGTTTTAGGTGGCCTTGGTTGGAAAAGAGATGAAATAAAATCTTCTTGGATTCCACCAAAGATATCTCAAGAATCTGTAGGCGTTAAGATTCCAACTTTTGCATAAACTCCTTCTATGAAGGAGTTGGGGGACATATCTTGGAAGCGATTCGAGAAATTTCTTTTGCGCGAAGGCTGTCACTTCAAAGGTATAGAAGGTAGCCATGTTAAGTACAAAAAACTCGGACTGGCTCGCCCTATCATAGTGCCTTGTCGCAAAACTCTCCCAGATTTCATCGTAATGAATAGTCTTCGCACATTAGGAGTAACAAGAGAGTATTTTATAGAAAAAATGAAAAAGCTTTAGATTAAAAGACCTTTGTTTTAGGGTTTATTTTGAGGAAGAATCTCTCTTGAGGGTCTTGAATGCTTCCTCTACGGTCGTCATGAATTGCGCGGGGAAGATTTGCCCTATTTACGGCACCTTTGCAAATTTCAGAGGGATATAGCATAGTCTCATGGGTATTTAGTTCCCAGATGAGCCGAGCTGCGGCGTAACCCGTAGCGAGACATGGAGAAAGGAGAAATTCGCCATGTCAATGCACAAGAGCCTCAAACAACCGCATCGTGACCGGGACAAGTCACGTGCGGGAAATCGACGAACCCTGGGTCAGGCATGGGCAGCCGACAGAAAGGCGGGCCGTGTGCCTTCGCCAGCTAGTCCCCGTTGTCCACGGACGCGCGGACGAGCCGGTAACAATGCGGCGCTGGAGCGGGCGCGTATCGAAGCTGAGCGCGAAGAACGTTTCCGGCATTTTTAGTAACGCGAAAGAAGTGGTCTGGCCCCATCGCGGTCCGACCACTTCGCTCTTTTAATACCGAGCCTCTATTTCGAACTCGAATCTCTTTTCAGGGTCTTGAACGCTTCCTCTACGGTCGTCATGAATTGTGCAGGAAAAATTATCGTGGAATTCTTTTCGGTCGCTATTTCGGCCATTGTCTGAAGAGTACGCAGCTGAAGAGCTACGGGATGCGCGGTGATGATATCGGCCGCTTCGCCGAGCTTTACCGCGGCTTGGAATTCGCCTTGGGCGGCGACGATTTTCGCACGGCGTTCGCGCTCGGCCTCGGCCTCCTTCGCCATCGCGCGTTGCATGTTGTCGGGGAGAACGATGTCCTTTATTTCCACTACCGTGACCTCGGCGCCCCACGGCTCGGTGTGCGCGTCGATGACATTTTTTATCTGCTCATTTATTTTTGCGGTTTCTGCGAGCAGTTGGTCGAGGCTGAATTGGCCGACGACATTGCGCACGGTTGTCTGGCTTATCTGATTGGTCGCTTGGTACACATCCTCAATCGCAATAACCGCTTTTTCAGGATCGGTGACGTGATAATAGGCGACCGCGGCTATGTCGATAGAGACGTTATCTTTGGTGATTATCTTTTGCGAGGGAATCTGCATCGTTACCGTGCGCAATGATACGCGTTCCATCGATTGGAACGGTACGAAGATAAGCGTGAGCCCCGGCTCCCGTACGCCGGTGAATTTTCCCAGAAGGAATACGACTCCGCGCTCGTACTGCCGCAATATGCGGATGGAGCCCAAAAGGTAAAGAATCACAGCGGCTCCGAGGTAGAGCGTCCAGTCCATGCCACTACTATCGCATGGGGGTACACAGGCGTCCAGTTCTTTGCTATTCTGCGACAATGCGAGATGGAAAAAAGGTAGGCATAACCGCAAGCGCCTTCGACCTGTGCCACGCGGGGCATATCCTCATGCTAAAGGAGGCAAAGACCGTTTGCGACTATCTCATCGTCTGTCTGCAAGGGGACCCTTCGCAGACGGACGCAAGCTATCGAGGGAAACAGAAAAATAAACCCATCATGTCGCTCGAGGAGCGCCGTATCATTCTTGAAGGCATTAAGTATGTGGACGAGATAGTGACCTACGACAGTGAGGAGGAGCTCTACGAGCTTCTGGTAAAACTCAAGCCTGACATCCGCATCATCGGTCCAGATTGGAAAGGTAAACCTTATACCGGCCATGACCTGCCTATCCCCATGTATTTCAACAGCCGCGACCACCACTTTTCAACGACCGAATTGCGCAAGCGCATTTACGAGGCCGAAGCGCAGGGGAAAGGGGCCTAACCCACTGCGTAAGGCGGTGTATGGGAAGTGGATAACGTACTGGTGCCCTTCATAAAGGGGTGCATACTGTGTGGGCATAAACAAAGGCTCCCTGTTTGTCTAAGAGCGAAAGCGATTAGAAACAAACAGCAGTGCTTTAGCGGTCGAGTTTACTAGCCAATTTCTCTTCAGAAAATATGAAAAATTTGCACATGGTAAGCTGGATCCTCATCCTAGTGGGAGGTTTGAACTTGGGCCTCATCGGCCTTAGCGGTCTCCTCGGTACAGGCGACTGGAATGTCATCGGCATGCTTGGTTCACAGATCGAGTCGCTTGTGTACGTGCTCGTAGGCGCTTCTGCGGTCTATGAAATCGTCTCGCACAAGAAGAACTGCAAACAGTGCGGTTCTGGTGGGATGTAAACCCACATGTAACCCCGCCTGAAGAAGGCGCCCATGTCGGCGCTCTCTTCGAGCGGGGTCAGGTTTATGCCGGCACAAGCATGTGCCGGCGACAAACGCCAAGCGGCCGCCGGAAGGCGGCCGCTTGGGTTATACACCTAGGGGCTGGCGTAGCCCCTGCGAGGGGCTATAATCCTCCCATACTAGCAAATAACGTTATCATTATGGTAAGAACAGCGAATCCTGCATTGCTAAAGCCAATGAACCTCTCGCCGGAGCTTGAGGCAGTCATCGGCAAGGGCCCAATGTCCCGCGGTGAGGTAGTTAAGCAGATATGGGTCTATATCAAGAAGCACGATCTCCAGAATCCTGCCAACAAGCGTAACATCTTGGCTGATGAAAAATTGAAGGTCCTATTCGGCGGTAAGGGGGAAGTGACAATGTTTGAAATGACCAAGCTCGTCTCGGCGCACCTGAAGTAACCGTTTCCGAAGCATTTCCCAGCCACGGCGCCCGAAAGGGCGCCGTGGCTCTGTTTTTGTAGCCGCCTTATTTGCCCATGCGCCGTTCGCGTGCGGCGTATTCGTCGAGTACCGACTTTAGATCAGCTTTGGTAAAAGCTGGCCAGTATGTTTTCAGGAAAAACAATTCGCTGTATGCGCCCTGCCAAAGAAGGAAGTTGGAAAGCCGCTCCTCCCCGCCTGTCCGGATGATGAGGTCAGGATCGGGCATCCCCGCTGTCCACAAATGTTTTGCGAGGGATCTTTCATCTAGAGGCTCGTTCGCTTTCGCGGCAGTTTGTGCGGCTTGCACGATTTCCGCTCTGCCACCGTATGAAATACATATCCACAACGTGAGTTTGGGGTCTTTAGGGCTTTTCCCTTCGGCCTTATGCATTGCATCTTGAAGAGCCTGAGAAAAGCGCCCCTTCTGGCCGACAAAGCGGACCGCGATGCCCTCCTCTGAAAGTTTCGTCAAACGTTTGCTGGCCATAGACTCAAAGATCCCCATGAGATAGGAGACCTCTTCTTTCGACCTATCCCAGTTCTCTGTAGAAAAAGCATATACGGCCATGTGTCGGATACCCATGTCGCGGGCTGCATAAGCGATCGGCTCGATGTTGTCCATACCTGCTCGGTGGCCCTCAAATGATGGAAGCCCCCTTTCTTTTGCCCATCGGCGATTGCCGTCGAGGATAATTCCTATGCATGTCGGTATTCTTCGCGTGTCGTTCATATCTCAAATTTAGAAGGTGATACTAAAATCATCGAATGTCTTCACGGGTTCGCACCACCCACTTTCGACCGAATCGACGCGCGACAGGAGTGATCCTCGATGAAGTGCTTCGAGTAGTTTTTCGACAGAGGCTTTTTCACCTTGCGCGACGACCTCAACGGCTCCGTCGGGGCGGTTCTTGACAAAACCCTTGATGCCGTGTGCGCGCGCTTTGCGCTGTGCAAAATCCCGGAACATCACCAGTTGCACGCGGCCGCGTATGATTGCATGAAGCTCGGTCATTGTGCGATAGTAGCATGATGGGAAATACCTCTATAGTAAAACTCGGCGGCAGCATCATTACCGATAAAAAGGGAGGCCGACCCATGCTTCGGACCCGCCGAATCAAGGAGATTGCCCGTGAGATTGTGAGAGTGCGGGCAAAAAAAGGGAACCCCCGACTTATTCTTTTGTATGGAGCTGGTTCGTTCGCTCACCCGCTCGCACACCGCTATAGGCTTCTCGACAGCCCACTTTCTGCGGACACCCTGGAAGGTGTCGGGTACACGGTTTCCGCGACGCGCGAACTCGGTACTCGTCTTTGTCTGCTGTTACTCGAGGCCGGTATTCCGGTTGTACCCCTCCAAACGAGCTCGTTCACGAGTGTGCGACGTGGCCGCTTGCACTTTACGGATCTTTCAATACTACAAACAGTTCTCAAAAAAGGAGGAGTCCCTCTGCTCGGCGGAGATGTTGTGTTCTCAAACGGAGAACGAACGGCGATTGCTTCCGCAGACAGGCTCGCGGTCGCGCTCGCGAAGAAATTAAAACCGGCCCGTCTTTTCTTCGCGAGCGACACCGACGGTGTGTATAGTACGTTTCCGCCGCGTAAAGGCGAATATCCTATAACCAAGCTCAATCGCACGGAGATACAGAATCTCCTCAAGACCCAGCATTTAAAAACTATGCGAACGGACGTAACGGGCGCGATGCCGGGCAAACTTAACGCGCTACTTGATGCGCGTGGCACGACCGCGACTATTTTTAACGGTAATACAAAGGGGACTCTTGCAGATGTGCTTTTAGGGAAAAGGCACGGGACGCAGATTATTTTGTAGAACGAGCGTATCCAATTCGCGGATACGCTCGGTATTTGCCATGCGGGCACTCATGTCCGCACCTTATTGCTCACCTTCCGCACTTCGTTGCAGTTCCTGCGAACTACGTTTTCAAGACCTCCCGCATAGTCCCGGATCATCTCCTCGGCCCCTTGCCGGAGCCAGAGTTCAAGGGCTACGTGGATAGGTAACCACTGGTGATTTCTCACCTCGTGCTCGTTACCGTAGATTGCCGGCAGTTCATACGTGGAGGACGTCGTGGCGTAGAGCCGAGCCCATACGTCGGGCACCACCTCGTACGCCCCGATGTACCGTGCAGGCATTTGGATAGACGGGAGCCCAGCCAGCTCTTCCAAATGAAGCTGACTGAGTGTGGCCATCGAGTCCTGTCCGGGGTCGACCGTTTCCATCGGGATGGACCACATTCCGGCGAATTTGCCGATGTGCGCCTTCGTCACAAACTCCTGAAGGACGAGAATCTCGCCTACGGGATTTGCAACGATGAGCGCCACGGCTCGTAAACGTAGACGTTTTTTCATGACACTCTTTCTGCGTTGCCGTATTGGGGTGAATTTTCAAAGGAGCCAAGTTACATCTTAGTGTGTTGAGTACGCAAGGTCAATTGGGACGTATTTGACTGAGAGACATTTGTAACCAATACTACTCAACGGGCTGATGGACTCCGAGACTCACTCGGGTTCCAGCACAGCTCTTTGTCATGAATAGCAGGAGTTTGATCATATGACCCCGCAACCTGCAGAAGAAGTCGTAGTGCTCGTGAACGAAAACAACGGCGTACTCGGCACTGCGCCGAAGTCTTCTGTGCACACGGCCACGACGCCACTGCACCGGGGATTTTCGCTGTTCCTTTTTGACCGCACGGGACGCCTCTTGCTCCAACAGCGGAGCCACACGAAAAAGACGTGGCCCTTGGTCTGGTCCAACAGCGTGTGCGGCCACCCTGCCTTGGGTGAATCGAATGCCGACGCCGCAAAACGCCGACTCGCCCATGAGCTCCGGGTGTCTGCCACGCTCATCGAGGAGATCGCACCGTACCGTTACACCTTCGTGCGCGATGGCGTGATGGAAAACGAGATCTGCCCGGTACTTGTGGGTCTCACTCTCGACCAACCAAACCCAAATGGGAAAGAGGTGGAGGCAACGCGTTGGGTACCATGGCAGGAATTTCTGCAGGAACTCGACGCCCGGCCGGGATTCTATTCCGAATGGTGCGAGGAAGAAGCACGGATCCTTGAAAGGTCTCCGCGCTTTCAGGAAATCCTCGCGCATCGCGGCAAGGATTTTGACGCGTAGAGTAAAAAATCAGCCCCCGGCAAGTCGGGGGCTGCCATTTAGAGGTGGTATAGCCGCCGTAGGCCCGCAGACCAATTGCGAGGGAGCGATTTTCGGATATACTCATGGCGATTCCCCGGTAGCGCAGCGGTAGCGCAGCTCGCTGTTAACGAGTTGGTCGTAGGTTCGAATCCTACCCGGGGAGCTTGATATCGACTGGCCCGCCTTTACGGCGGGCTTTGTCGTATCAGTTCTCCTCCGGAGATAGGATTCGAACCGAAGGCTCCCTGTTTGTCCAAGCGAAGCGATTGGCCACAAACAGCAGTGCCGAGCGTAAGGAGGCCCGCAGACCTCGAAGAGAGGTCGTAGGTCTCGAGCACAGCTGTGCGAGAGGCGAATCCCTAAAGGACTGCGATTTATACCAAAGTGCAGTAACACTTTGATAAATCGGGAGCCTACCCGGGGAGACAAGAGAAAAATGATTACATCACGCTTTCCCGAAATTAATGGTGCCTGTCCCCATTTCCCATTAGGATTGACGACACCCTCGATCTCGAAAAATAAGGCGTTTTAAAAAAGCGCGCCCGCCCCGGGTTATCCGGAGCAGGTGTTGAGACATTACGTTAATGCCAATGTCGATCCGCTACTTCGCGGTCGACGGTATTACTTCAGCTCGTTGAGCATCTTGGCGCAGTCTTCGGCCACAGCGCGGTTGGGTCCGCTGCCGGGGAAATCGGCCCACCCGCCGTCCTTCACGAACGTGTCCTGCTTCCAGGAATCGGTCGCCTTCAGGGCGACCAGCTGCGCCTTTGCGTCGGCGCCGCGCTGGAAGTTTGCGACGCAAATCGGCGCGAGTGCCGCGACGACTGCGATGGCGACCTTGTCGTTTGCCATCTTCAGCGCTTTGCTCTGGAGCTGCCATCCGCCGAAGCCGAAGCCGAGGGCCATCGCGATGACGGCACCAGCTGCCGCGCCTTGGAGAAGCCGCTTGAGCGACTCACCTTGGAACATTTTGAGCATCTTGTATCCCTCCTTGGGTATACGGTCGGGAAGACAATCCTCCCTTCCTCCGCGACACTACCACTTGCGGGAACAATAGATAGGAAAGTCTCCATCTGCCGAAACGGCGTGGAAAGGGTGGATTCGCCAAAGTTATGATTTGTGGCAAGATTTCGTCATGGCAAAACGGTACAAGATGCGCTCGGAGGTGGTGCTGTGGCCGGGCGCGCAGGGTGCGTGGCATTTTGCACACGTCGACAAGAAGCATTCCGCAGAGATACACGAGAGATACGCGGGGCCGCGCAGGGGATTCGGTGCAGTGCGCGTGCAAGTCCGTATAGGGAAAACGACGTGGGAAACATCCATTTTCCCCGATTCACGCTCTGATGCCTACATTCTGCCCCTCAAAGCCAAGGTCCGACATGCCGAAGGCATCCAGGCGGGCGACACCATCTCTTTCACCCTAGACATCCAGCTCTAAACCCGCAGTTTCCCCAAACCCAAGATTTGTGGGATGATCTTTTCATATGGCGGATTGGAAGGATTTTCAGAAAAAGGCAATCGAATTCCGCGATGCGCGCGACTGGAAGCAGTTCCACAATCCAAAAGACGTTGCCCTCTCCCTCGTTTTAGAGGCGGCTGAGGTCATGGAACATTTTCAGTGGAAGAATACGAAGGAAATGGAAGAGTACGTTCGAACCCACAAGGGAGAGATTGCCGACGAGTTAGCCGATGTTTTGTATTGGATAGCGATAATGAGTAGCGATTTGAAAATTGATTTACCGAAAGCGTTTGAAGAAAAGCTGGAGAAGAGCAACAAGAAATATCCAATTGAAAAATCAAAAGGCAAGCATACCAAATACAATGAACTATGAGACTTTATTCAGGTTCATCCACTCAGTTTTTGGATGACACCGTTCACAATCAAATTGGAGACAAGCTTAGAGAATCTTTTTTCCAATACTTTCGTTATTATCCTTCTCCGAGTGAGGTGCAGTCATGGCGAAATTCACTTCGCGCTGTTTCTCAGGTGTTTGACTACTCAGGTCTAAACGATCACGGAGTAATTCTCGAGTATCAACTTCCGCAAACATCTAAACGCCTTGATTGCATGATAACCGGCAAAGATCAGCCCGGGAACGACAGGGCCGTTGTCATTGAGCTCAAACAATGGGAGAAGTGCGAAGCTTCAGACGGAGAAAACGAGGTGGCTACATGGGTTGGAGGAGCAAAGCGGGAGGTTCTGCACCCGTCTGTCCAGGTTGGCCAATATAAGATGTATTTACAAGACCTTCATCCTGCATTTGATGGTGCCGATTCAATTAAGCTTGATGCGGTCTCTTACCTTCATAATTATTCTCCTGCAAAAGATGACGAACTTCTCGCAACAAAATTTGCTGAGAAAATAAAGAGCAATCCAGTTTTTTGCGCAGACGACGTGGACACTTTTAGTGAATATCTTAAAGATAAGCTTTCAGGCGGAGGCGGCTTACCGATACTCGAACGTGTGGAGAAGACGGAATACAAGGTAAGCAAGAAGTTGATGGACCATGTTAGCAAGACAATAAAAGAGAAAAGCGAATATATACTGCTTGATGAGCAACTTATAGTATATGACAAAGTCTTTTCTCTAGTTAAGCAGGGACTTAAAAAAGACAAAAAATCGGTAGTGATAATCCGTGGTGGCCCCGGTACAGGAAAATCGGTGATTGCTATTAATCTTATGGCAGATTTGTTGCGAGCCGGATATGACACTAACTACGCAACAGGTTCAAAAGCATTTACAGAGACATTGAGGAAGAAGATTGGTGTGCGTGGGGCTGTCCAGTTCAAGTACTTTAATAGCTATATGAATTCAAAAAAGGATACTTTAGATGTTCTTGTCGCCGATGAAGCTCACCGTATTAGAGGGACTAGTAATAATCGGTTTACAAAGAAAGAAATGCG
The DNA here is from genome assembly GCA_030647655.1 of bacterium. Lineage (GTDB taxonomy): Bacteria > Patescibacteriota > Minisyncoccia > Phycocordibacterales > UBA2100 > UBA10103. Next base: position 11,131 of record JAUSJH010000020.1, read on the forward strand.
TTCTGACACTCCACAAATTGAAGAGCTTATAAACGCATCAAAAATAGGTGTATTTTTTATTGACGATGATCAGAATATTCGCCCAGATGAAACCGGCTCGGCGGAGTTTATCAAAGATACTGCTATCGAGATGGGATGTAAGGTCTATGAATATGAGTTGGAAGCTCAATTTCGGTGTAGCGGGTCAGACGCATTTGTAAATTGGGTGAATAATACGCTTGGAATCAAACGTACAGCAAACGTTATTTGGGACCAGAAAGAGGAATTTGATTTTCAAATTATCGATTCTCCACAAGAGCTGTATTCAAAAATATGTCAAAAAAATGGTGAGAAACAGTCCGCTCGGCTTGTTGCGGGTTTTTGTTGGCCGTGGAGCAATCCAAATTCAGACGGAACTTTAGTAGCCGATGTTAAAATTGGCGACTTTCAAATGCCCTGGGAGGGCAAACCCGGCTTTAAGCTCGCTCCTGGGATACCAACCGCTTCACTGTGGCCGAATGATCCAAACGGAGTGAATCAAATAGGAAGCATTTATACGATTCAAGGATTTGAATTTGACTACGTTGGGGTGATTATTGGTCCTGATCTCGTCTACAACTTCGAGAACCAAACTTGGATTGCGCTAAGAGAAAATTCAGCAGACAGTGTGGTAAAGCGATCTGGAGAAAAACTCGTTGACCTCCTTAAAAACACGTATCGCGTTCTTCTTACGCGAGGTATGAAGGGGTGTTATGTGTATTTTGTAGACAAAGAGACAGAGAAGTTTTTCAAGAGTAGAATCGAAGCAAGGGAGAGTTATCAAAAATCTTCTGTACCCGTCCTGTCCCCAATTACCTTAGACATGATTCGCGTGCCGCTTGTTGGTTCGGCGCCGTGCGGAAACCCGTTGCTTGGGGAAGAAAACATTGAAGATCAAATATTGGTAGAGAAATCAAAGATAAAGCCAGGTTATAAGTATTTCATTCTTCGTGCGGAAGGGGATTCGATGAATCGTGCCGGTATCAATGATGGCGACCTCGTTCTGTGTCGTCAGCAGGAAAAGGCGGACACGGGCGACAGGGTTGTCGCTTTGTTGGGTGGAGAAAATGTGACTATTAAAGAATATGGTCCACGCATAGACGGGGTCCGCCTCCTTTTGCCGAAAAGTACGAATAAGTCTCATGTGCCAATAACGCCAGGGGAAGGGGATAGCGTGCAAGGCATTGTGCAAGAAATTATTGAGAATTAGCCGGGCTTGATCTGGGCCAGCTCCGGTGATCTAATCCGGCGATGAGCGACTTGCTGGGGAATACTCGAAGTTCACCGATTATCTCCTATACCGAGCTGATTACGCGCGAGCGGCAGAATTTGCAGAAGGGAATGAACTTTCGAAATGACGATACGCGTCTGTCCGTCTTTTTGATGTCAGCGCGACGCAATGCCCCATATAAGGATGAATGGGATGAAGAGAAGCAACTTCTCATATATGAAGGGCATGACCTGAGCGCTAAGGGTGCCAATAAGAAATCGGTCGATCAGCCAATGACTCGGGACAGCGGCCGGCTCAGTGACAACGGAAAATTCTATAAAGAGGCTATTGATTTTAAGGGCGGCGTGCGTGAATTCCCGCTGCAGATACAAGTGTATGAGAAACTCGATATCGGTGTTTGGTTCGACAAAGGAATATTCAACCTTATTGATGCAAGATATATTGACGAAGATGGTAGAAAAGTCTTTAAATTTTATTTGACGCCCGCGGACGGAGCGCGCCTGGTTATCGACGATAGCGACTATAGACACGAGAGAATGATCCCCACGTCAGTAAAAGTTGAAGTTTGGAAACGGGACAAGGGAATATGCAGGGAGTGCGGTGCCAACACGGGGTTACACTACGACCATATTCTTCCGTATTCAAAGGGCGGCCGAAGCGACGATGTTCGCAATGTTCAAATTTTATGTGCACGTCATAATTTGCAGAAGGGAGCAAAAATTCAGTGACAGAGGAAGGAATGTGGTAGGATTTTGGGATGGATACCTACTCTTGGTACGCGACGCTGATTAAGCCCACTTGGTCGCCGCCGGCGTGGCTCTTCGGGCCCGTGTGGACGGCGCTGTATGCGATCATTGCTGTCTCTTTCGGTACCGTTTTCTATAAGGCATTCACGCGGCAAATCCCATGGATGGTCGCACTGCCTTTTGCCCTCAACCTCATCTTCAACTTCGCCTTCACCCCGCTCCAATTCGGCCTCAAAAATAATCTCCTCGCGGCGGTTGATATCCTCCTCGTCCTCGGCACGCTCGTATGGGCACTCGCGGCGATTTGGTACGCCGCCCCCAGCCTGCGCTGGGTCGTGTATGTGAATACGCCGTATCTTCTCTGGGTCTCATTCGCAACTGTCCTCCAACTCACCATCACGTATCTCAACAAATAGGGAACCCGCCGGCGTATCCCACCATCACCCTCTCCCTATCCCCACAACAATCAAACGTTTTGCAAAACGTTTGTATAATAGCGGAATGGTGAAAGAGAGATCGTATCGCGCTATGGAGCGCATTGTGAAGGGATTCGCAAATCATCGCCGCCTTCAGATACTCGATCTTATCAAGCGCAGCCCCGAATTATCCGTCGAAGAAATTTCGACGCGTCTGAAGATCGGCTATGAGAATGCCTCGGACCATATCCGAAAGCTTGCAATCGCGGGACTGGTGATGAAACGTCACGAAGGAAGGGATGTGCGGCACAAACTTACTCCGCGCGCCCAGAACATTCTAACATTTTGCAAAACATTAGAATGAACGGTTTAGGGGAAAATGGTGTCAGGTACCATTTGTTGATTGATTCTGGGGCACGGGTGGGTTTAGATCTATGAGAATGGGGGATTGGGGTAGTGGAGGGGACTTGCTTGTGCACGATTCCCGAGAGAGAACGTCGGTGTTTAATATCGCAATCTTTGCTACACTTCGCTAATGACTAAAAAGAAACAAAGTGAGAATGACATCATTATTGAGGCGTGGGACGGTGTGCTTTTTGAAAAGTTCAGTCGCTTCCGATATATCTTCCTCGACGGCCTTGCAGTCCACGGGACTGTAGCACTCGATCGCATTAAGCCTACAAAGGGTCAGAAAGTAATCGATATCGGGTGTGGCTTTGGAGATGGGACTGCCGAGATAGCTAAGATCACCGGAAGCGCCTACGGCGTGGATTGTTCGCCTAATTTCATTGCGTATGCCAAGGAGCACTATGCCGACAAAGAAGGGAACGTGACATTTGATGTTAAAGACGTACAGGTCGATGACCTCGGGGGGCCGTACGACCTCGCGTTTGCTCGCTTTGGCACTATGTTTTTTTCAGATGCTACGGTCGCACTCAGAAATATCTGTAATTCGCTTAAACCAGGAGGAAGAATGACCATGGTGGTGTGGCGGCAGAAGAAGGATAACGGCTGGCTGCATGAAGCAGAGAAAATCGTCCGCTCGTACCTTGGAGAGCCGGAGTCAAACGCACCAACCTGCGGTCCCGGCCCCTTCTCGATGGCAGACGCAGATGATACCAGTCAGTGGATGAAAAACGCTGGGTTTGAGCGCGTCTCTCTCGAGCGACATGACATCGATATGAAGATAGGTAAAGATCCAGAGGAGGCAATGGAGTTTGCGCTCGCAATTGGACCTGCCGGGGAAGTCATCCGGCTCTCGGGTAAAGCCGCTGAAACTAAAATGGATGAAATCAAAGCGGATGTTGCTAAGAAGCTAGAACCATACAAAAAAGATGATGGCGTATGGATGCCGTCGAGCACATGGTTTGTGACGGGGTATCGCAGCACTGATTCCAAGTAAACGAATTTGCAGACTCCCAAAGGGAAAGGGGTCGGAAACCATTTACATAAGAAGCCAAGAAAGATTTAATACACTCCGCGGGAGGGGAATCGCACTGGTACGGGTGCGGGGGATAACGCGATGGAGCCGCGTGCCCGATGGTATAATCTTTTGCATGGATTTCACACGGGGCCCGAATCTACCGCTTGCGATAGGTGGGGTACTCGTGTTCATCATTGCTGGCGCTATGTACTTCTTCTTTGCGCTGGATCGGGGAAGCGACCCGATACCCAAGATAGATTCCGGACCCGACGTCGCGGCACAGGTCTCGGGAGCCGTTGAAACCCCCGCGGACAAACTACCCGAGACGAATCCATTTTCGGGATACAAAAATCCATTCGAATAGCATGACGTACGAAGCAAAGCTCAAGGCGGTGCGTGTCGGAGGCGCGATGGTGCTCGGGGCGTTCTTCATCCTCTCGGCGGCGCTCGCGAGTGCGCAGGAATCCACGGTCACATTCCCCGTGCCCGAGCTCGGCAATTGCGCGAGCAAGAGCAAGTGCCGTGCATACTGCGACGACCTCGCGCATGTCAAAGAGTGCATTACGTTTGCCGAGAGCCACGGGCTCATGAGCGCCGGTGAAGCGAAGAAAGCACGCGAGTTCGAGCGGCTCGGCGGCAAGGGTCCGGGCGGTTGTACCTCCAAAGATTCGTGTGAATCTTACTGCGCGGACTCCTCGCACATGCGTCAGTGCCTCGATTTTGCCAAAAAATCCGGCATGATGAGCGGCGAAGAACTACAAGAGGCGGAAAAGGTGGCCACGTACCTTGAGGGGGGCGGCACAATGCCTGGCGGATGCCGCGGGGAAAAAGACTGCCGCGCGTACTGTGAAGATACCGCGCATGCGGAAGAGTGCGTTGCTTTTGCCACCAAGGCCGGCTTCATGTCGGAAAAGGAAGCCGAGATGTTCAAGAAAACGGGCGGCAAGGGCCCGGGCGGTTGTCAGGGTAGAGCGTGTGAATCTTATTGTAAGGACGAGTCACACCGCGAGGCATGCATCGCCTTTGCAACGGAACATGACCTGATGTCGGAAGAAGACAAGCAACGGATGGAGCAGGGCAGAGAGCAGGCGAAGCAGGCTCTCGAAAAGGCGCCGCCGAAAGTGCTCGAATGCATCGAAGCACGTATCGGGAGCGAGCGGCTGAAGGCGATACGGGACGGCAGCGGATTCGTCGACCAGAAGCTTGGCGAAATATTACCCGCTTGCTTCAGAGAAACGATGGGCGAGGGGCCGAAGGGCGGGCCATTCGGCCCCGGTTCGGCGGCGACCGAGTGCATGCGCAAAGTGTTTGGCGAGGATTTCGAAAACAAGATGCGAAAGGGCGAGGTGGATCCGGGAGCTCACGACAAAGAAATTCGCGAATGCATGATACAGCAGAGGGGAGAAGGATTCCTCGACGACAAAGGACAGTGGGAGCGGCCGCAGAGCGGGGAGATGCCGCGCGAAGGTGAACAAGGTCGTCCGCCGCAAGGTATGCCGCTTGGTCCGCGCGAGGGCGAGGGCGAGTATCGAGACAATATCGAGGCGCAGATGCGCGCGCGATACGGAGAAGAATTCGACTCGCAGCGCAGAGAAATGGAAGAGAAGATGCGTGCTGAGATAGAATCACAAATGCGTTCGGGTAATTTCGATAGAAGCAAACTCCCGCCGGATTTCCGACCGGAAGGCGTATTTCTCCCGCCCGGGGCCTACAACCGCCCACCAGATGGTTCCATGCCGCCTCCCGGAACCATGCCTCCTCCCGGGGCCTACAACCGCCCGCCGGATAGTTCCATGCCGCCGCCCGGAGATTTCCAGCCACCGACAGAAGGCATGAGGCCGCCGCCCGAGAGCTTCGTTCCACCGCCGACAGAGTCTGTGCCTCCTCCCACCACTTCCAGTGAACCTGTGAGCGTGCGCGATCAGTTTATTGCAAACGTCCTCACCATCTTCCAGAATCTCCTCAGCGGACGCTGATTGCGAAACCGCACCCGCAAGCATCGTTCTCAAGCACAACAGCGTCGCGTCTTTCTCCTTTGCCGCGACGATTCTTCGGAGTGTCGGTACGATGTCCAATTTTCGCTCAGGGGGAATGGTGTCAGGTACCATTTAGAACCCGAGGGGGGAATGGTGTCAGGTACCATTTAGAACCCGAGGGATTTGAGGAAGTGGGTGAAGAAAGTGTAAAGTTCGGTGCCTTGCCCGTCTGGCATCGGGGAGTACAATCTACCCATTAGCATTAATCTTTAAAACCTATGAGTCTAACTATGAAATATTCTTGGCTCGCTGCGGCGGTCCTTGGCGTGACATTGCTCGGGGCTACGGCGGTCTCTGCCGCCGGCTTCGACCAGTACGGATACAACGAGACGGCGCGTATCTTCAACGGGCTTGCCGACGGTCTCGACCGTAATCTCGACGGCACCTACTACGGCGACACGACCTATGCGAAGGACAAGATCGTGATGAAGTGGAATGCCGAGTGGGACCGCGGCAACGATGAAGGCTGGGCGAATCCGCCCTACGACGCGTGGATAGACAACGAATGGAACGGCAAGAAGGGCGGTTCCGGCTCGGTATGGCACTACAAGATACAGTGGATCGGCGCGTGCACCGACTATGCGACGCTTCCCGACGGCGGCTACTGCATCTGGGGGCAATTTGAAGTCCTCATGGATCAAGGTACCGACGCTGGGTCGCACTACTGGTTTGCAAAGGCGACGCCAAACGGATACGGGAATTAATTTTCCTTCAAACAAAAGACCGCCTTTCGACTTGACGATACGGGACGATGGAGTTCCCGGTTCGAGCTAATTCGTATAGATGAGCTTAAAAGAATGCGCCTCCCGTTGTCTTTCAAACGGGAGGCGGTCGTTGCTTTTGCTTCGCCAGAGCCTCATGCACCGACGGAACGATTCTAGAACCGCAGGTTCGCCATCACTAAGATGATGGCTAACTGGAACAATCCCTGAATCCCCGCCAGCCGGGCATTTTGCATGCCCAGCTTCGCAATCCTGTCGCCGTCGGGCTTCTCAGATATGAGTTGCCTGAAGATGCGTACCTCATTGGGCAGAAGGAATCCGAAGCCCTGCACTACGAGCACGACGGTAATGGCGAGCGCCGCCGCGACCAACGGCTGTGTGAGGCTCAACATTCCCATACGCTGCGCCATCATGAAGCCGGTTATGATGGTGACACCGGCGAGCACTGGCATCAAGAACGTCATTTTCGGTATCAGGAGCCTGAACACCTCCGCTTTCCGCTCAGGCGCTAGCTGTCCGAGGATCGGCCCGACGATGAAGCCCATAAACAGGTCGATACCGGTCCAGAGCATTCCGCACATGATGTGCACATAGTTTAGCAGTGTGATGGAGTCGATTCCAAAGGCTACCGCGAGTACCGCATGCGGCACTACGATCGCTAGGAATATGAACGTCCGGCCGCCGAGCTCGACGACTTTCGAAAACACACTCGGCCTCGACTCTGCTCTTGCCCCTGTGGGCGTTCTAAAAGCAATCATGCGTAACCTCCCTTGGTTGCAGAAAAGACGGATTCTCTCGCTGTTCTGTCCTCATACTACCCGACAGTTATAACCTGGCAAGCGCGTGATTATAATTCAGCATAGAGCCAGCGGGTGCGAGGGAACAGGGAATTAGTCGGAGGTTCAAGCGTCCTCCAGCGAGCGGAGCACAGTTGGACAAGTGGCGGTGCTACGGCACATCCATCAGGAACCTGACGCGGATTTCATTAGTCGGACAACCTCGTTGTCCTCGACCTGATCGAATGTAATATAGTGTGCTCCCACGGCGCCAAGAAATTCCTCCGGCGACTCAAGCACGATGACCTCATCTGCACCCTCCTCGTGAAGCGCGCGGATGGATTCCGGCGGTGCGACTGGTACGGCGATGACAATTTTTTCCGGCCTCTGCGTCTTGGTAGAGCGCACCGCGAGGCGCATCGTAAGGCCGGTTGCTATGCCGTCGTCGACGATGATCGCGGTCTTGCCGGTGATATTCACAGGGTCCCTCTCCCCGCGATAGAGGGCACTTCGACGCTTGGCTTCCTCCCGCTGTCGTTCGGTTTCTTCGGCAAGCCACCGTCCTTCGATCTCCAGTGTTTCCACGTTGTTCAAGATCGTTGCTCCGTGCTCGTCAATTGCGCCGATAGCATATTCTGGAGAGGCGGGGTGGCCGATCTTTCGGACGGCAATGATATCGAGGGGGAGTGCGAGCACTCTTGCTATTTCATACCCGACGACGACACCGCCGCGCGGAAGCGCAAGTACCACCGCACCTTTGCCGCGGTAGCGCTCGAGCTTCAGAGCGAGTTTTTTACCGGCGTCGTGCCTGTCGTTGAACATATTCCAGCATCTGTCATGTCATCTTTGGCGTTTGCCACACGGTCCGCCCCTCTTCTTTTCTGTGTGTACGGGGCTGTTTCTTCATACCCGCAAGATACCACGGATGACGTCTACTGAATAAAAACGCCCCCGCCAGTTGGCGGGGGTGTTTTGTCTATGCGAGCGCAGGTGTGCTGAATAAGTACCCCGATTAATTAGTCGTCGTTCGGGTTTCCTCTGCCACCCATGCCTTTCCTGCCGTTATCACCTTTCTTTCCGCGTTCGTCGCTACGTGTGTTGGTCGACGTCGCAACGTTCGGGTTTTGCGGATGTGAATCTTCGACATCCGGCGTGCCGTCGTTGTCGTCATCCGTATCGATCGAATTTGTAATGCCATCGTGATCAGTATCGGCTTTCCCGCAATTTTCCTTCAAGAGCGCGCGACTCCTCGGACCGAAGTAGCCGGTCGTCGTGGAGCCGACGGTGAAGATGCCGAACTTTCTTTGGAATTTCTTGAGTGCCTCTTCTGTCCGATGACCGAAGAATCCCGTGATGAGCCCCGGCGGGAAGATGGACGGATCGCTTGAGAGTGTGCGCTGAAGCTCTCTCACGTCGTCACCATCATCACCGCTGTGAAGATCTCTGCGGAAGTCGAAACAAATCGCGGTAGGGGTCGTTGTCGCCACACTGCCCACTTGCTGAGTAACTAGCTGCAAAATCTGCGCCTTGAGGATGTTGATCTGATTCAACAGGGCCTGGATTTGCTGAGCCAGTGTATTGCCGGGACTTGTGGCGTTGACCGTCGCCGCGCAAGTCGTTGTCGCGACCGTCGAAGACGCGTCTGTCGCACCGAGCGTCATCGAGTGTGCGCCGACGGAGGCAGTGACCGTCTGCACGGATGACGTGCTACCGTTGCCCCACAAGAATGCAATCGGCGCGACACCGCCAGCAGTGGAGCCGGTCCACGTAATGCTTGAGGTGGCGGAAACTCCCACGCACGAAGCCGTGAGTGCGGACGCCGCGCTCACCATACCGAACGAGAGAACAACTGCCGCACCAGCTATTGAAGTAATAAGTTTTCTAAATGACATATATTTACTTTTCTATTAGTAATCCAGAGCTCATTATGGCATGGCTCTGGGGCAACCATTTCGATTGTCGGTATTTATGACGGGACAGCGGCAGGGTTCTTACATAGACTACAATGATTCCGGTCTGCTATACTTGGCGGATGAAGCACTATATATGTACAGGGGGGTGCGAGGGGGTTTCCGAGAAGCCTGGTGACTGTCAGGCGCTCGCGTGCCCGAAATACGGCAAGCCGCTCTCAGAGTGCAATTGCGAAAACGGGAAGCATGAGGAGGTAAAGAAGGGGCAGTTGCCGCGCGAGGAGAGAGAGGTAGAATAATGGGCCGCATGCGAAACACACTTTGGATTCTCGGCGCGCTCGTCGTTCTCCCGTTGTTACTCTTCGCTTTCAACCTCTCCGTTAATGGTGGAAAACAAGACGACACCTCTATGCAAAATGCCCCCGTACAAGTTATCCCGATTTCTCACGCGACTGCCGTATTGCGCTTGGGTGACGTTGTGATTTACACCGACCCGACCGGCGGCGCCGAAGCCTTTGTCGGCCAGCCGCCTGCCGACATCGTCTTGGTGACCGACATTCATGGCGATCACTTCAGCACCACCACGCTTGCAGTAGTCGTCGGACAGGGGACGACACTCATTGTGCCGCAGGCGGTCAAAGACCTGTTGCCTGAAAATCTCGCCTCGCGCGCGAA
>JAUSJH010000002.1 GCA_030647655.1 bacterium
CTTAATGGTGCCCGGCAGAACCGAATCATTAAGAATATCGACTTTATTTCTTCTAAAATGTCTATAAGCAGAAGCATTAAGATCCTCACCTAAAATAGACATCAGGGCATTTGCATCTCCTCTTTGGGAATCTTTTTTATCATCAAAGAAATCTAATAACTCCTTAATATTTAATCTCATATATTTACTATTTACTCGAAGTTTCTACAATTTCTATTTCCTTCGGCGTCAGGTCGTAGAGCTTATACACGAGCTGGTCGATTTCGGCTTCTAGTGCAGATGTATCCGTCTCGGGATTTGATTTCTTAGCAAGAAGAATTTGTTTGACTAATAATTCGACGTTCACTGCGATCGCTTTCTTAGTATCAGAATCTAATAACGGTATGGGAAACTTTTTTACGTACATTGTCTTCATAACCAAAAAGCCACCTGGTATCGTGTTCGTGAGCTTATGGGCAAAATACTGAAGACACTTCGAAGAGAGAACGCCGAGTAGATACATGTCCGACCCTGGAATGAAAAATAGATTCATATCTAGATAGAATCCGCAATCATCGTACGCAAACTTATAATACCTCGAAACATTTTGATAGATTATTTTCGGCTCTTCAAAGTATTTGAATATGCCAGTTTGTGGCTGTTGTAACTCATACCATCTACTGGGGTCTATAGCTGCTCTTTGAGTAAGTGCATCTTTATGTAACCGTAAGTGATTATGAATAGCGCCATAGTCTGAAATCTTTGTCGTTTTGCTCACGAATATAACGTACTTATTTGCCCAGTCGACTGTCCAATTCCCAATATCATTTCCCACAAGCCACCGTTTAATTATCTCAGCGGATTTCGGATCTGCCTTGATGAGTTCATCTCTTGTTTGTTCATCGATTATGAAAACATCGTTTTTCCCAGTTTTTATTCCTGAAAATATCTTGTTCGATACATAGTCCCCCAATGGTTTGGATTTATGGGATAATTTATCAATTAAATCTTGGTGACTTTTCTCAACAAGCACCCAGCTATCTATGCCCAGATTCTCTTGTTTAATTTTTATACCGGCAACTGATGATGTAGTAACTAGATTTTGGACTTCGTCTCTTGAGCCAATCTCTAGAAAGATAAAGCTACTGTTGCGGGGCGCACGTTTTTCTGCCAAGAAAATGCATGTTTCAACGGTGGCCTCGAATATTGGTCGTTCGCCAAAGTCGATAATCGATAAGATCGTCGTTTTGTCACGTAAAAATGATCTTAACTTTTGAGCGTATCCTCTTGTGGTGAATTTATCAGAGCTTATGAAGGCTACGACTCCTCCCGCCTTAAGTAGCAAGAAAGATTTGGCATAAAAGTACACAAATAAATCAGCTCGTCCACTATAGACATCGCACGTAGTATTGGGGCCGTATTGATTTAAAAGGAACTCTTTATATTTAATTTCTTCCTGTCTGATATATGGTGGGTTTGCGATAACAACATCAAAACCACCCTTGTCTTCAAAAACTTCGGAAAAGTTCAGTTTCCAGAGAAAAAATGGCTTGACGTTCGATTTCTTGAATTGATCTAGTTTTTTCAGTGCCGAGATTTTATTCTGTTCCTTGAGCGTTGCTTCAATAAGTGTCCATTCCATATTACCAATCCGATCTCTCAATTCGTCCTTTCGAGTTTTGCTTGTTTCGGCAAAGAAACTTTTATGCAATTTCTGCAATTCGTCACGAATCTCGTTCGATTCGACTACGTTTGTAAACAAATCTTTCTGCTCGACACCATCTTTCTTAATTTTCTTAACTTTTTTCAGCAATGTCCGAATGTCATCTTCTAACTTTCTCACCTCCTCTGGTCGAGGAATACTCTTGTCGTTCATCCATTCCGGTTTCTTTACGTAATGTTTCATTAGTTCGCTCTGTAGCGAGATAATTTTTTGGTTGTCGGGTTCAAACATTCTCGAATCAATAATCATTGTCCCGAGAAGTCTCTCGTCGAGTAGCTTTATTCCCTCGAATTCCTCGAGCAAGCTGTTACCCTGCATTATCTTGTAATCGAGGTTCGGGAGAGGCTTGATCTGTTTTATGTCGTCCTCATCCACAATAAGAGACAGCCATAGTCGGAGCTTGGCGATTTCAACGGCCCCGGGATCGATATCGACGCCATAGAGAGAATTCTGAATGCACTCGAACTTGAAATCATATGGTGTCCTGCCGATACATATGGAATCGCCTTCGCAAAGATATGCATTAAGCGTGGAACGGGTCTTGACGATGATATTCATCATGCCGACGGGAAAAGCTCCGGAGCCGATGGCAGGGTCGCAGACTTTGATATTTGCCAACTTTTCGTCTATCTCTTTGGAGTATTTCTGTATTGAATCCGGAAGTAGTCGCTTGTAGTCGCCGCCGTATTCCAGGTTCTCCTCCTTCGAGACCGATACCGCCTCATGTTCGACAACATTCTCGCCGGACCGTATCAATTGTTCTATGTCGTCTTTCGAGACCTTGCCGTCAAGCTCGGTAACAAGATAATTCACTAGACTTTGCTCGCACATGTAATGAACGATCTCGCGTGGCGTGTAGTACGTGCCTTTGGATTTCCGGTCTTTGACCTCTAATAGGTTCTCGAAAACTTTGCCGAGCATTTCCGGGTCAATGGCCACCTCTTTTTCCAACGGTTCGTCCTCTTTTACGGTGAAGTTGTAGCGATCAAAAATATCCAAGACACCGTCACCTGTATCGCCGTCTTTGGTCTTTCTGGTATTCGAGAAAACGTCATTGGGCAAGTCTATTGCTGTATTTACCCAGTCGTAATTGCTGATCGGGTCGAAGAGACCACCGTTCAGGAATGGAATTTTGGATTCAAATCTGCTGTAGAAATCGTCGTCTCGGTCCTTGGCAAGAGCCTCGTAAAAGAGCGGCTCCAAATAATCGTTGAAGTAATTCTTACCTTTTGCAGCCGTCTCTTCGAATAGTGTGCGTAGGAATCTCTTATCGCCGCCGCCCCAGTTTTTATTCATGGGCACGCCAAACCAGCCCTTCTTTTGGAGGAAGTACAGGAAGACTATCTGCCCGAGCAATTTTTTAGAGAAATCAACGGGGTTCACACCCTTGTCGGTAAAATCTTCCCGAATGTCAGGGTGGCGCTTCAGACAGTCGTTCAGGGTCTCGTGTACCCGCAAGAATAGCTCGCGATATTTCTCGAAGAATTCTTTGGTGACCCGTTCGATGCTGAAAGCATCTTCGAGTTCTTTCAGCGTGGGGTTATTCTGATCGTCTTCCACAATAGGGGCTAAGCGGCTCTGGGCCGTGTGGCTATTCTCGTTCTTGCCGACAAGAAACGACCAGCGTTTTGCAGGAGTGAATTCTTCTTTGATTTTGACGCGGGCCGATTTACCTTCGATAAATTTGTATTCCATTTTCACTAGAGAAAAGCGCCAGTCGGCCGGGTCTGGCGAAACAAAAGCGACCAGACCTGCATCCTTTTGATCCCGATCTTTGAGATAGCGGGCAACGAAATTGCGCTGAGCGGTGCGGGCTCGCTCGAGTGAGATCTCCTTTTGAAGATACACGACGAGAATATCTATCTTGCGGTCTTCAGAATCAGTGTATGTCGCAAGGCGCTCGTAGGTCTTAATAGATTTCTTGTAGGCCTCTGGTACATAGCCGTGCGCATGAAAGGCTTTCGATTCGTCTACCTTGTTGAGTAGGTTTTTTACAAAGTACAGAAACCGCTCCCGGCTGAAATCATTTTGCAAAGTTTCTTTGACGATGTTCTGTGCCTGCATTTTCTGCATATCATATATTCACCAGATACTCTGACAGGATAACCTCTCGCTTGCCAAAGTGGTCGATGCCGATTTCGGCAAAATGCCCCTCAAGAAGTCGAGTGGAGATGTGGGATTGCAAGACTGACAAGATCTTGAGTGGATTGATGCCTTTTTCTAGTTCTTTATTGAGAGCCTGAAGCGTTACGCGCGTTGTTTGTTTCGGTAATCCTCCTTCCTCAAGCTGGGTGACGACTTTCTTGAGATAGAGCTCCTGTTCTTCGGTAAATTGTCGGTTATCGTTCATGCTCGCTTTCAGAATTCTCAAGATTTGGGTGGCGCTGTCGCGTCCGCCGCGCATCTTTACATCCGGCGTTTCTTCAGTCGTTGCGAATATAAATGCTTTTTTGTTTTCCTCAAGCAACAGGTAGAAATCTGTGTCGACTTTCTGCCGCTTTGTGTCTCTTGAGGATTCAAGCACTTTCGCTGCGGAGATGAAATCCAACTCTTGCGAGCCAGCGGCTGTAGCTCCAAAGAATTTCTGTATTTTCCCGCGGCGAAAATACGAGACCAGTTGTCCAGCGTGCTCTTTATCCGTCTTCGCGGTTCGGGCCTTTTTTGGCAAACGCTTAATCTTTTCAAAAGTATCCGGGTCTTTATCTCGAATATCTTTGATGACGCGGAGATATTTGAGTTCACTCTCTTCGTTTTCGTTTTCGCCGGTAATAACTTCTTTTGAGGTGAGGCGGTTAAACAGTTCGTGCGATCCGATTGGTTCGTTTTCGGTAAGTAGATGCGCGTCGCCACCGAGGAGGGATAAGAATGCGCTAATCTTCGCCTCGGCCGCCTCGCGAAGCTTGATCTGGTCATTGGCTTGTTTAGTCGGGAAGAAGTTGAACGTGTAGACTTTATCGAATTTGGTATCTACGCGGTTGACACGACCGACCCGTTGCATCATGCGAGTCGGATTCCAAGGAAGATCGTAATTAACGACGACATTCGAGCGGTGCAAGTTCACACCTTCCGCCAATATCTCCGTGCAGACGAGAATCCGGTAATCATCTTTGGGAATTCTGACTTTAGCATCGAAGTTATCAGTAACCTGCGCCCGCACCGATGCACTTGAGGCACCGGTGAAGCAGATGGTCTCGTTCGGAAATTTAGCGTCTATGTTCTTCGCCAGATATTCAGCAGTCTCCTTCGACTCAGTAAAGATGATTATTTTATTCTTTTTGAGGATCGGATTTGTGGAAAGTTTCTCCAAAAACGCCGAGAGCTTGGGGTCGCGAGTGATACCAGCCCACATCTGATGGATTTCATTCAGAATATCGAGATCGCTTTGTAAGTCCGTTCTGAAATCTTCGCGGAACTCTTTGCTCGGCAATCGTTCGGCTTTGCCTTCGCTGATTAACGCCTCGACGGCATCTCCGTTATCGTCGGCAAGAAATTCAAAGATCTTATTTGTGTACTTTTTGCTGACATATACGTTGCCATTATCGACCTCCGCTATGAACGACTCGTACGAATGGATGAAGCGGCCAATAGAATTCCGGAATGCGTGGAAACTGCTCTCGAGCCGCTTGATGAGCAAGATTTTCATAAACTTCCCCATGTTCTTTTGAGCCAATGCTTCTGGCTGGGTGACTTCGCCCTTGTAGTACAGGATAGGAGTGTAACGGGCGTATTTGAATTTCTTGGCGATCAGCTCTATGGTTTTGGTAAAAACGGCGTCCTCCTCATCGTTAAGCTCGTAGAAAGCCGCTTCCGGTTTTTCTATGTCTGGGAACTTTAATTTTTGCGACGCAAGATCTTCTGCGAAATATTTGATAATTTCCGTGCGGGTTCGGCGGACCATTAAATATTTGAGCACTTTCTCTCGGATTTCCTTCGCATTTTCTTTGACGACCGCGATGTATTCAGCATAGTCGCTCTGACGGTCAAGATTTTTAAGCTTGCGGTCAAGGCCTGCAAAGAACTGCTCTAGGTCCGGCAGATTTGGGATTGTGCTTTTCCGAGCCTTTTGGAAAAGCTTAATCTGGCTCAAAATATCTCTCGGTGAATTATTGTAAGGGGTCGCGGTAACCAGCACGACCTTTTTCCCACGGCAAATCTCGGCCAATTTTTCGTATGTCGCGTTATTCTCGGTACGGAAGCGATGCGCCTCATCGACAAATAGATGTGAGTACTGCTCCACGCCTTCTTTAATTATCTTGTCGAGTTCACCGATAGACCGGAATGTGGCCGGTACATTGAAATCCCTGAACACATTCGGCCATGATCCCGGATTGGTCTTGTCCAACAGTACCGGCGGCGCTATAACGAGAATTCTACCCTCATTCACGAGTTGACCGCCGAGCATTGCCGAAATGTACGTCTTTCCTAATCCCACGACATCGGAAATAAATACGCCGCCGTATTCGTCGAGAATTTTCTTCGCATTCAGAACGGCTTGTTCTTGGTACTCCAGTTTTTTGAATTCGGTCGGGAGATATCTGAGAAACACTTCATCGTGAGTGCCTAGATCATCCTTGAAGTATTCGTAGAGAAACTTCAGATACAGCTCGTACGGGGTGATACTGTCACTGAGCCACGTTTTCGTCCGTATGGTGTCCACATATTTTTGACTGACATCGACTGAATCTCCCCACAATTCGTTGAATTTGCTTAAAGCAAAATCGTAATCGGCACTGTTCTTGAGTTCGACATTGAATTCCAGATTGTCCACAAAACCCGCTTGAGTAAAGTTGCTTGAACCGGTGATAACGCGGCCCTTGTCGCGGTCGCCCCCACCAAACGTCATGATGTAAACTTTTGCATGGATTTTCTCCGACGGATACGCGTGAATCTCCAATTTGCCGCTCTGTATCCACTCAATGAATTTGGTAACGCCACTCTCGGTTATTTCGCTGTCTTCGGAAGTCTCCATCTCCTGCTCGACAACTGCTCCGAGTTTTTCCTTCGTCTCTGCACTCGAGAACTGCAACGCACTCTGTTCCACCGGTTGCGCTTGCTGCATCAGATCGTAGGTGTGCGGGTCTGTGCTGATGCCGATCAAAATTCTGATCTTTTCCGTCTTTTCTAGAGACTTGTACACGGCATGGAAACCACTGGCATAAAAATAGCCGACAAGGCAGTCGAAGAATTTGGTGTCTTTGATCAATACTCTAAATCTCTCCTTCAGATTCTGGCCACCCTCGTTGGTTATGAATGTAAGATCAGAATTCATGAAATATCGTATTGTTAGGCAAAGACTAGCAAATTAGGGCGGTTTTACCAACGTCCGAATGCTTTAAGACACCTCTCTTGATTTCTATCAGCTCTTTTTGAGTTTCTTCGCATATTCACGGGGCCCAGACTGCACTGACCTTCTTGTGGTGACGGTCTATAGGTAACTTGGCGCAAATCGCTGGTAACGGTTTCTCTCGACGAAGACGATAGAGTTTGCGTAGTGGAGTGTCGTTTCAAGGAGCGTATGTCTCAATTGGCTACGAAGGGATATGAGATCAGCTCCCCGGAGAAGCATGTTCGCTGTCATGGAATGGCGAAAGAGATGCGGATACACTCGCTTCTTGATTTCAGTTCTGCGAGCGATCACCAAGACTGTTTTTCTTACATCACCAGTGGATAATTGGTTTCTACGCACGAGCGTTGTAAAGAGAAAATCTTTTGCCTCCCGGGGAAATGCCGCGAAGTATTCAAGCAACACGGACGTACACTCGGGCGCTATCTCTGAAACACCGTCTTTGATGCCCTTGCCACGGATGATCCTAATTGCATTTTGAGTGACGAGGCAGTCTTGTACACGCAGATTACAGAGTTCCTGATTTCGTATTCCCGAGTACGCGAGAAGAGATAGGATCGCCTTCTCCCGTATATTTTTGCAGCACAGGATGAGTCTCGCGACCTCACCTTCAGTGAGGGTGTCCGTTACCATCGGTCGTGGCTTCTTCGGCCGTCCATATCGCGTGGGACGCCCAATGAAAGCAAGGTACTGTTCGAGTGCAAGCACCGTATTGAGTTTGTGATGATACGAGTACTCCGACGTGTATAATTTCTCGACGAATTCCTCCGCGCTTTCTTCAGTTGGATATTGCCCAACCTCTCGTGTAATTCGCTTCATCGCACCCGCATATCCTCTGACCGTAACTGGCTGTAGTCCTTTACGTGCGATTAAAAACCGCACAAATGTTTTTTCATCTCCCATAGTGGTAATACCTAGCCTCTGATAAAACGGCGAGGCAAGGATAAATCCCAAGAGAATACCCACACCGTTCCACCAGAGATACACGCGCGTCATCGTTAATGTGAGAACAATCCAAACAACCACGGCCAATGTGTTGAACTTGACGATATATTTCCAGTTACGAAGCATCGAGCTTGTATGCCATGCACGAAAAATACAGGTTTACGGTCTCGATACCCGTGTATTGATCGCTTATCGATTGGCAGTAATTCTCAGAGCTCACTACATTGCTTTTACTGCCACCGTATGTAGCTTTACCGCGCTCCACAAGATCGGATAAACAATCGCGATACGTAACGCCATCGGGGATATAAAAAGGGCAGATTTCTTGGAGAGGACCTGCTACATATTCGACAAAAGCAGGATCGCCCACATTTCTGACGGCATTGATATGTGCTTCTGCAAATACCACCAATATCTCCCTGCTTTCAGCGTTCCATTGCCGATCCTCTTTGTCGGCCGAAGTTTTCGTCTTCGGAACATATTGCGACAAAGCAACAGTCCCGACGAGAGCAAGGGCTACAAGAATGATCCATACATATTTGTTTGAGAGGTTCACACCGCTTTTGGTGGCGAATCGGCCGATAGTTTCATTTTTCATGCATTACATTTTTCTGCCCGCTCAGAAAACACAAGATTGTTGTAATCGTAATCAGTCGTCACTTGCGGCACTCGCCATAAACAGACCCACAACACCAATACCCCACACGATGAAATAGAGAACCGGAAAGACGCCGTCCATAAACCACGACAGCAGGGGGAACAATATCACTCCCGGAGCAAAAATAAGTCCCAAGAAAATGCCCACGCCACCCCACCACCCGTACATGCTCGATATCATAAAGAACCAAAGCACGACACCCGCTCCGATCCATAAGACTGTTCCTAATGTTTTCATACTGCCGTATTAATACTAATAAGCTAATAAATACGATCCGAAATACGCGAGGTAGATGCCCCATGTGACGCTCAGAGCCGCCTGCGTCTGATGATCTAGGCTGGTGATCTCATGCCAGGTACTGCCGTCCTGCGAGTAGATGTCGGGGCGGAAGTCGCGATCGGTATCTCGCAGCAGCAGATGCGAGATAGCCCGGTCGGTCTGACGGTCCGTGACCAATGACTGTATCAGGAGGTTACCATCGTCCGAAATGGTCCAATTGATGTTTGTTTTAGCTCCCCCGGCTTCTCCCGAGAGAAAGCTTGCTTGTACACCTCCGCCCTGAGCGTGCCGGATCTGATTCGCCATCATCGTGAGTAGCTGCTGGGCGTTCGCCGAAATAGGAACGTAAGTACATTGCCGCGATTGCTCGACACCATTGCCTACACGGCACCCCTTTGGATACGCCTCGGTAACGACGCGGCTCTGCGCGCCTTCGGAACCGCAGAGCGACCATCGGGAATATTCAAAAGACGTGCAATGAGGTGTAGCTGGCAAATCATCGGCCTGCTTCTGCGAAACCGGCTGCTGATCGGATGTAACTGCCGGTTCACTTCGGCTTCCGATCACAGACACGAAGATGACAAGCGCGAGAATGCCACAGACAACTGCTATGATTATTTTCATAAAATTATCTGTGAGCGTCTAATAATAATTAAGTGGCGCTTCTGAAGCTTCGCCACACGAAAAAGAACGCGAGCAATAGGAAAAGGGCCGCGACGACTAGGCCGACGTAATCGAAAACGCCGGAAAATGCAACCGCAGCGTTCACTACTTCCGTCTCGCACATCCACATCGTCGGAATGCTTGCGACTTGCTCGCGGAACGAGATGACGCCGATCTGGAACAGAAAATCCGCAAGATAGTTGTACGAGAGGATTGCGAGAGCTAATGAGGCGAGCGCAAAGGCACCCCCGCGAATATATCGTCGGAGCCACATCACATTCGTGAGAGCCGAGAGTATTTTTGCTTTGATTTTTCCAAACATAAAGCCCGTCACCAGGAAGGCCTTGCGGCCCCTATAGGAGTTTCCTCCTACAACATGAGACATGCCCTGAATGACGGGTTTTCTATGTCTCATGATTTGAAACCGTGTCAGCAGCCGAAGCCACTGATTTAGGTTCTAGCGTCTATTTCAACGCCTATTCAATTTTGATGTCCCGTTGCCGGAACCTGCGTATTGTAGCACCCGCCAAAATTACGCAATAGGCAACAAAAAAGGCGGCCCCCGGTACAGGGACCGCCGTTTAATGTTGGAAGATTTTCTACTCCACTCGCTCGACGCTGTGGACTTCGAGACAGCCTTCGGACATTTCGATAGATGTTTCCTCCCAAAGCGTGCCTTCGTAGATGTGAGCTTCTATCTTCCTACGAGCTTCTTCAGCGCTATCGGCTTCGAACTCAACCGGAAGCAACTCGGATTCTGAAAGCCAGACTCGGTACTTGGCCATACGCTATCTCGCGAATCGCTGGATGAGACTTGAGATCTCGTCCTTCGTCATGTCGTCCAGAGTAGATGCGATTTGCTCGCGGTCAGCCTCATCCTCGACGTTTAAGCTAAGCAGTTGACGAGCGTAGTCCTTCTGTTTGTCGGTCGCTCTGTCGAGGCTCACGTCGTGTCGAGCTCTGTACGCCTCCGCAAAGGCTGTCTTCTGCTCGTCTCGTTCCTCATCTGCACGATTTAGGTGCATCGTATCGAAGATGCGGCACGCGTGACCGGCTGCGGACATCCACGAGCCGTTGAAGGCCGCGTAGGCACACCGCTCAATCGATTTGTTGAGGCGAGTGATCGTCGAGAAACCCCTGCCTTGGGCGATAATACGATCCTTGTACTTAATCGTGCAGATTATTGCGGCCACGGGGATCTCGGAGAAGACCTCGGATGTCGGGACGTCCGGCTCGAAGCTGATGCTGAGGGCGATGGTCTTGGAGAGCTTCTCGATTTCAGTACGCACTGGGTCGGATCCTTCATGCTGCAACTGCCGAGGCCGCAATGGTTGGATTGGTGAGAGGACTCGGGGTTTGTAGGCTGTTGATGTGTTCATGATTCTGTAATTTTCGAACCGTAATAATGTCGTGCCCGTATTCGATGCTCACTCGACTACCGACCTTGAAGCCGGATTCGAGTAGCATCCTGTTGGCTATTCGGAGCATGGGCTTCGGCTCTATGGTGCTGGACTTATCCGAGAAGCAGGTCTGGCCTCCCGGCGCATACCCGATAGACATCTCGCGCTTCGGGCCGTACGAGAGATACATCGTGAGTTTGACCCCGCTCATACCTTCTCTTTACGAGCCTCCACTTGCTTTACGTAGAACAAGAAGACCGACCGAGGGATCGTCTTGATCACGTTGCCCTGCGCATCCTTCTGCTCAAGATAGGTCACAGAACGGATAGCTTTTTCCCCTTTGCGTGGGGCGTACCCGAGTGAGAGCCACCTGCTGAACGTGAGACAGTTGCGTTCGGCATCGTAGCGCTTCACCTCTGCTTTGCCCCAGCGATGCTCTATCTCTGTGGCTACCATGTCGCGGGTATTGGCCGACCCCGTGTACCCCGAGATCGCCGGCCCTGACATAATTTCTTTCAAACTTTTCATGCCGTGTAATGCATGAGTCAACACGCTCTCTGACGAGGAGTGCGCAAAGGGCTCTTGTTGGTATTAAGTAAGTCCTTCAAGAACTAAGTGGTATTGAATTGATAGGAGGGGGGGTATCCCCGGGGGATCTTGTCGACCCGATTAAGCATTTCTGCCGCCGCGAGGCCATTGATTTCGTTTTAGGCACGTAGGGGGGGTACGGGGGGAGTGATCTAGAATAAGGAGGTACACCAGCGGGAGAGGCTCTACAAAGGGACTCCAGACGGATTTTTTTGATTCTTGTAGAATTGACTGTATGGCATGGGTACCACCGACGAAGCATCTGAAAACGAAGGAACTTACTGATAGCAAGCGCTTCTACCGTGAACTATCTGCGATGTGTAATTTCGTCGACGACGAAACCGCCACACAGTGGTACATAGGCTTGGTACGATTGATCAGTCAGGAACTGCGCAATAACAAATTCGTGCGTCTTCCCCACATAGGCGATCTTGCTCTATCACCCCAGAAACGGAAAGTCGCGTGGTGCGGCAAAGCGCACGTTTATTTGGGTCCTACGGAAACGCTGCGCTTCTACCCCCATGACAAAATGAGGCGATACTTTGCAAAAAGGAAAAATCCCACTGTTTAACCCCGATATATCGGGATTGTTTGCAGAAGGTGCGTAGGAACGCGCAATAAATCCATTCCCTTGCTAGGATGCCATTATGCAAGGACGTCACTTCAAACCAGTCGTCCGCGAAGATGGTCTTGCGCTTTTTCGAGACGGGAAAAACAAGCAACGGCTGTACAGCCTCTTACAGATTTATGATGTGTTCAAGGACGTCATTGTTTTCTATGGTGAGAACGTTTCGCATCCTCCAGCCGAGCTGAATATTTTTTATATACGCACACTAGTACCAACTATAGAGGGGTTGGTAGAGGAGCTAGGAATGTCCCCCGCAGGAAAGGGTCCCATAAAATTGCCGGAGGATTACATCCCGTTTACTGACCTATTCACAGCGGAGAGCAAGTACCGCGGCAGGGGCCAGAAGCTTGAAGACGTGAAAATGAATGTCAATGCGGTCTACGGGCAAATCAAACTACTCGCGGAACAGACCCACGTTGTGTTCGGTGTAAAAGCGATACCAGAGGTGGAGAAAGTTGTTGCGGATACAAGAGAATTGCTTCATCGTCTTTCGACAACTGGTACACAACCCGAGGCACAAGAGGCCGGGGAGAAGATTTCGCTCGAAGGCAAACGCATCACGTATGACGCTAAAAAAAGGAAGATCGCGGTGGCAGATTCGGTTAATCGAACCTGCAGCCTTGTTGCCGCCCCGCTCGAAGCCTTCTTCGCGGAAGTAATGCTGAGCGGGACGAAAGATATTGGCGTGCCGTATCCTTGGGACGTCGTATTCGTAGAATGGCTGAAGATAAGGGATGATCGGGTGACAATGAAAGACGTATTGCCTGAACGGCGGGAAGCGGAGCCGATGTACAGCGCCATGAACAGGCTTAACGAAAAAGTCCTCTCTGATATTCCTACAGACGACATTTTATTTACATGGGAAGGTAAAACCATCCGCCGGAATTTCTGAGTCAATCTGACTCGGTCTGACTGTAAAAGTGAGCAGGCTCATTTTTTCTATCATGCGCCGATGATATAAGTCGGTGTCCTTATCTCGTAATTTAATTCTAAGAGACATCAGTAATGAGTAAGTATGAAGAAGAGAGGTGTCGAGATTATCGGATCCTACTTCGAGTCTCAAAAAATATGAGAGTCGCAAAAAACGAGGCGCTTGAAATGGCCCTTAAGTATTGTGAGCTTGGCTTCTCTGTCATCCCAGTCGGGGGTGATAAGAAGCCACTCGGAGAGTGGAAGAAATTCCAGACAGAACGTGCCTCGCCGGATCAAATCCGCGGGTGGTTCGACCACCGACCCGATATGAATATCGGTATCGTTACCGGTGCGATATCGGGAATCGTAGTGATCGATGTCGAAAAAGATGGGAGCAGCGAGGGATTCCCACCGACGGTGACCGCGTTTACCGGTGGAGGTGGGAGCCATCATTACTATAAGCATCCCGGAGTGCCCGTGGCGAACGGCGTTAGAGTGCGTGAGCTGATAGATATTCGAGGTGATGGTGGATATGTCGTAGCGCCTCCAAGCGAAACGACCAAAGGATCCTATGATTGGGTTATATCGCCGTGGGACACGGGCTTTGAAGAATTGCCCGCGTGGGTGTTGGAAAACCAGAAAGAGACGGCCGAGAATGATGCCGCCAAGCAAGATTGGGAAACAATCTTTAGTGGTGACATCCTTGAAGGAATGCGAAATATGACCGCGACGAAGGTTGCCGGAAAAATGCTTCAGGCAATGCCGCCGGAGGCTTGGCCGCTCGGCCGAGAGCTGTTCAGAGCGTGGAATCAAAAACTCCCGAAGCCTTTGTCCCCGATGGAGCTCAGTCGTGTTTGGAAAAGTATTGAGCAATCCGAGAGGTTGAGCCGAAAGAAAAAGGCGGAGGAGCCCGTGAAAGCTGAACCGAGAAAACGAATCGCGAAGTGCCCGGCACCGAGCAAACCGGTCGCGTTTGAGGAATGGGCAGATACGATTAGTACGAACTTTCTTGATCTCCGATTCGCCTCTGAAGTAGCCCTGTCGACGGTTTCCCAATTCCTGATAAAAGATATCACGAACCCTTTTGCGCTCGTGCTTGTCGATGTCCCGAGTTCCGGAAAAACGATTGCGATCAACTTCTTCGATGATATTCCAGAGCTTACCTATGCGAGTGATAAGTTTACTCCCGCGTCGTTCGTCTCTAATTCCGCGAATGTGCCGAAACAAAAGCTCGCGGAGATCGATCTGCTGCCGCGATTGCAGTATCGAATGTTCCTGATCCGCGATCTCGCGACCCTATTCTCGAAGAGGGAGGAAGATCTGACCGAAGCGATAGGGACCCTGACTCGCGT
The DNA here is from genome assembly GCA_030647655.1 of bacterium. Classification (GTDB taxonomy): domain Bacteria; phylum Patescibacteriota; class Minisyncoccia; order Phycocordibacterales; family UBA2100; genus UBA10103. The sequence continues at coordinate 14,472 of JAUSJH010000002.1, forward strand.
ACTCGACGGCGAAGGATTGAATACGGATACGGGTGTCCACGGCCAGCGAGGATATAGCGGTGAGTACCTTTTCATGGTCCTTGCCGCCTCTACGCCGATCCAGCCTCGTGTGTGGAAAGTGATGGGAAGCCTCGGCGCTCGCCTGTTCTTCCTCGGTATAAACTCTCGCGATAAGGACGCGAGTGAGCTTGCCCGCCAAGTCGTCGACCTCTCGTATAAGGAGAAAGAGAAGCTCTGCCGCGCCTCTACGCGAGACTTCCTGTATGGCCTCTGGAACTTGTATCCGGAAGGGATCGAATGGAATAAGAAAGGCGATGATCAAGCGCTCGTGGCGACTATCGCCCGTTGTGCTTCGTTGCTCGCGAGTCTGCGAGGAGTCGTCAATACCTGGCGCGATGATTTCTCCGGTGAGTTCAAGTATCAAACTCCGGTGATCGAGAAGCCAGATCGAATCACCCAGTTGTTCTATAACCTCGCGCGAGGCCATGCGCTCGTGTGCGGTCGAACTCAAATATCGCCGGAGGATATACGCGCGATTGTCGAGTTGTGCATTGATGGTGCGCCATCCGGTAGAGCGAAGCTGTTCCGAAAATTGATAGAACGCGGCGGAGTCATGACGACATCGGAAGTCGAAACCGATATGCGTTGCTCAAAACCGTGGGCGCTTACGTTGATGAAGGATCTTGAAATTCTGAAAGTGTGTTCACGACATGAGGAGATGGGCGAAGACAATGAGATACGTCTCGTGGACGACTTCGGTTGGTTCCTGAGCGATGAGTGCCGCGTGCTGCGAGGACTCGCGCCGGCTGCGGTGAAAGAGATAATAAAAGCTCCTGTGGAGGCTACGCCAGTAGCTCCTTTCTAAATCCGCATATGAACCCAAAGAATGAATCGGCCGATAAGAAATTCCCGTACGCCGAGGCTCTCGAAATAGCCTCGGCCGTTCTGGAACAACTGAGGTCGCACTGTATACGCATCGAGATCGCGGGGAGCATACGGCGAAAGAAGCCCATGGTAGGTGATATCGAGATTGTCGCCATCCCGAAACCGTATTCGACGGGGATGTTCGAAGATGGATTGGCATCTGTCGTGAATCAATGGGAAAAGGTCAAGGGCGAGATGATCTACGGGAAGGTCAAATACACTCAGCGGATATTGCCCGAAGGTATCAAGCTGGATCTTTTTTTCTTGGAGGAAAGCAACTGGGGGCATCTATTCGCAATCAGGACCGGATCAGACGAATACAGTAAGATGTTGGCGTTGCGATGGACCCAACGAGGATTCAAAAGCGATGGAGGCTATCTGTTCCGAGATGGGGAGAGATATGAATCACGCGAGGAAGCAGACCTATTCAAAATAGTCGGGCTGCCCTACGCGGAGCCGGAGGATCGAAATCTGTAGTTGTGTATGACGAATCAATCGCAAGAACATGAGGCTTTTACCGCCGAGGAGAGGACAAACATTCTCGAATTCGGCGAGGTTCTGCGAGACATTCATACCCGCCTAGCGCGTGAGGGGTATTTCCTCTCTGACGGTAAGACATGGAATATCTTCAAAGTCGTGAAGCCACCGCCGTATAATCCGAAGGATTACCAAGATTACAAACCTGGGGATTATGACTTTTGTGAGGGATGATAAAATAACATCTATGATTACGGAGAATGACATTGCAGCAATGGTTGTAATCAGCGACAACGTGTTGAGGGACATCGAGGCTGGAAAATACCGCGACCATTACCTGATCTACAATCGCAAAAGCACCGACGACACGGAGAATCAGCAAAATTCTATCGCCTATCAAAAGGCAGAGAATATGCGGCTCGTCCTACGTGACAAACTGCGCATCGCCCCAGTCTCGATCAAAGGCTTCTGTGTGGACGGAGTGATCACCGAGAAGCATTCGGCCTTCAAGACCAACAGTGACATCGTACTCACGAAAGACGGTCAGGTGCAATTTGTCATAGAGCGTCCGAAATTTCAGAGGCTCATGTACCTTCTCAGCAAGGGACTTTTCAAAGGCGTGGTGGTGCTCAGTTCTGATCGAGCAAGTCGTAACAGCAGAGATGAAATGGTCATTCGCGATCTCATGGACCGAGGCGTTGATTTTCGATTCGTAAATACCAAATATGATAAGAGTAGTGCCGGAGAACTACATAAGGACATCGATGGCATGTTCGCGAAACATCGTTCACGCGATACTCGTGAGAAAGTGACGTATACCTTTCGGAATCTGCGAGAGAAAGGAGTGGTCACGCATCGCGCGCCAATCGGTTATTTGAATCCCGGGGATATGTACAACAAGCCGTTCGACCCGGTTCGGGCTCCGATCATCAAAAGGATGTTCGAGCTCTGCGCGACCGGAGAGTGGAGTCTTTCCGCACTTGCCCGATGGGCCAATGCCGAGGGGTTAACGATGACACCAATGCGCAGACGAAGAACAGCGGAGGAAAAAGCGGCCGAGGAGGACGATGAGGACACCATCGTTATCGAGCCGGTATGCCGACCGCTGGATCCGGGGGACGTGCAGCGAATACTGTACAACCCTTTCTTTTACGGGATGACGAATGGCAACGATGGCGAGCGGGTAAAGAGCATTAGTCATGAACCTCTCGTTTCGCAAGAGCTTGCAGAAAAGGCTCAGCTAGCGCTCAGGGGAAAGAGAACGAGCAAGCATTACAGCAAGAAACTCCCCTTATCGTATCGAGGGGTCCTCAACTGCTTTGAATGCGGTCGAGTCTACACTCCATATCCTAAAAAAGGTCATATCTATCTAGGAGCCCGATGTGCGAAAAGCTGTCCCAACAAAAGACGGAATGTGCCCGCCACCGTGCTAGAGAGCATGGTTGGCGATCTGATTACCCGTCTATCCTTCTCGAATGGTGAACTGACCGATCTGGATGGAAAGACGCAGTCGGACATCAGCGATATTGAGAAAAAAAGACAGGAGGTGTTGGAGCAGAGCGACCGCCGGAAAAAGAAGGTTCGCGAAGATCTCTCGTATTTGCGCGAGAATCGCATCCCGTTACTAAAGGCTGGAGTGTATTCGCCGGAAGGATACGTCGAGGAGGAGAATCGGCTCAATTCCGAGCTCGCACTGCTTCAAAAGGAAGAGCAGGCCGCTGATGCGTCGGCACACGAAGTGATCGTCGAGATCATCAAACTTTCCGAACTCCTAAAAGATGCCTATTTACATTACTATTATGGTGATTCGACGGAAAAAGAGCGAGTTATGCGTACAGTGTTTTCCGAACTGAAGCTTTCCGGAAATACCTTGGAATATCAATGTAAAAACGGCTTCCGCTCATTGCAGAATCGCTTTTTACAATTTTGTGACCCTACCGGGAATCGAACCCGGGTTCCATGCTTGAAAAGCATGTGTCCTAACCGTTAGACGATAGGGCCGCCTTCGCTGAAGCTACGGCGAGCCGAAGGCCCTGTAGCTGCGAATTGTCAATAGTTTAGCGCATTTTTTCGTTATTCAAAAGTGTGCTATTTTGTGCGGAGTCAGATCATTTTGCGCCCCGCCTTCGGCGGGGCGAAGGAGAGGTGGCTGAGTGGTCGAAAGCACCGGTTTCGAAAACCGGCATGCCGCAAGGTATCGAGGGTTCGAATCCCTCCCTCTCCGAATCGACAATCTGAATGCATGCCCAGCATGCATTTTAAGATTGGCGACATGAGTGCAAAGAGGGATTCGAACCGCGGGCCGCAGGCTCCCGATTTTCAAGCCAGAATAGGGCTTAGAAAATCGCAGTCCTTTAGGGTCTCGATGAGAGACCGAAGGTTTCGAGTTGCAACAGCAACGAGAGGCGGATCCCTCCCTCTCCGCAGTCTAGAGTACGCGTGTATCGCGACCGATTCCTATTAAAATAAGGACGGTAGGGCGGCCGTGTCCACGCAAAAAGTTCGAACCCCAAAAGGATTCGAACTTCTTAGAAATATTTGCTCTGTCATCAACGTGTTAGCATTAATCTGTTACTCGCTAATTCGTACTTAGTATGGATATTTTACAGAACTCGACGTTTGCGTGGTGGCAAGTTGTACTCTTCAAGCTCTCAGTCGCGACATTTGGTATTGCCATCGGCGTTTACTGGCAAAACGTATTTCTGCCGTATCTCACAGCACTCCTCGTAGTCGCGGTAGTAAGCGGGCTGTACGTCGGGTACGTCTGGTTTAAACAACATTAATAATCTCCATCCCACTATTCCGTGATTACCTTATGGCACAAAGAAGGGCTACCAGCGGTCTTTGAGGCACTGCACGCTCATGAGAACGGGCTAAGTGCCAACGAGGCCATTCGGCGGCTCAAAGAAGACGGGCCTAACGCGCTGCCCGAAACGAAGCCTGACGGGCTACGGCTCATTTTCCTGCGCCAGTTTCAAAGTCCGCTTATATACATCCTACTTGCCGCAAGCGGGATCGTATTCCTTATGGGCGAGGTCATCGACGGTTCGATAATTCTTGCCGTACTTTTGTTCAACGCTATCGTCGGTACTGTACAAGAAGGCAAGGCGCAGAACACGCTCCGGGCGCTTAAAAATTTCGTAGAGACGAGCGCGACTGTTCTGCGCGATGGCAAAGAACTTGTCATTCCCGACCGCGAGGTGGTACGGGGCGACATCCTCGTACTCCAAGAAGGAGAAAAAGTACCGGCCGATGCCCGCATTATTTCCCTCAGCGGTCTCAAAATAGATGAGGCATCCCTCACTGGAGAATCAGAGCCGGTAAGCAAGATAGTAGAACCGATTGATGCTGAGGTGGTTTCCGCCACTGAACAGCGCAACATGTTATTTAAGGGCACGAATATCGTCGCGGGTAACGGCAGGGCCGTGGTGGTGGCGACTGGTGCGAATACAATCATCGGCAAAATCGCCAAAGAAATATCTGCTATCGACTCTGAGATACCGCTCAAAGCGAACATCCGCCACCTCTCCCGCGCCATCATTGCCGTGGTAGCCGCTATCAGCACAATTCTTTTTATACTCGGTCTACTCAAAGGCCATGATCTGGTAACCATCTTTACTACTGTCGTGTCGCTATCTGTTTCCATCATCCCCGAAGGACTCCCTATTGTTATTACACTGGTGCTCGCTACCGGCGTGTGGCGCATGTCCAAGCGCAATGCGCTGGTCAAAAAACTACAGGCAGTCGAGGCCTTAGGCCAGGCGCAGATTATCGCGGTGGACAAGACAGGCACGATAACCAAAAACGAATTGGTTATACGGGAGGTATGGACTGAGGGAAAGGTTTTCAAAATCAGCGGCGTTGGCTACGAGCCGAAAGGGTCAGTCGAATTCAATGGCTCGGTAGTTGACGCCGCTAATCATCCGGAGCTTCTTTTGGCTGGCAAAATGGCGGCATTCTGCGCTAATGCCCGAGTATCGTACTCCGAAGCCGAGAGCCGTTGGCGCGTTACGGGCGACCCGACTGAAGCGGCGATTGGAATATTCGGAGAGAAAATCGGTTTCAAGAAAGACGACCTGGTGCGCGAATCTCCCTTCGTCGCGGAAATTCCTTTCGATTACAAGCTAAAATATCACGCGACATCATATAACGTAGACGGCAAGAACCTTTTGGTGGTTGAGGGTGCACCGGAAGTTGTACTCGCGCTCTGCGCTCGCATGCATCGCGATGGGGAAACTCATCCTTTAAGGAAGAAGGATATGGAAGAGCTCGAAGCCGCGCTTGCGGAAATGTCCGAGCGTGGCCTGCGCGTCGTGGCCGGGGCAATGCGTGAAAATATTTCATCGAATCTCGCGCCGGAGTCAGTCGAAGGCCTCACGTTCGTGAGTTTCTTTGGAATGCAGGATATCTTGCGGTCGGAAGTCGCCGGTGCGATGGGGCGCGCGACAGCCGCTGGTATTAAAGTTGTCATGATTACCGGCGATCATAAGCTCACCGCGCAAGCCATTGCTAAGGAGGCGGGCATTTGGAAGGAGGGCGACAAAGTACTCTCCGGCGCAGAAGTTGATGAAATGTCCGATGCTGAACTTGCGGCCCGGCTTCCGGATATCTCGGTCTTCGCGCGAGTGACGCCAGAGCATAAGTTGCGAATCATCCAAGCATACAAGAGGCGCAGAGAGATTGTCGCCATGACCGGCGATGGAGTAAACGACGCGCCCCCACTGGTGGCAGCTGACCTTGGCGTCGCTATGGGCAAAATAGGCACGGAGGTGGCAAAAGAAGCGGCCGACATCGTACTCCTTGACGACAATTTCGGCAGCATCATCTCTGCAATTGAGGAAGGCCGGAGCATCTACAAAACCATCAAGAAAGTCATTCTGTATCTCTTTTCAACCAGTCTCGGCGAGGTGTTAGTAATTACCGCCGCGCTCTTGCTTGGGTATCCGCTGCCGGTTCTTGCGGCACAAATCATCTGGCTTAACTTTGTCACCGATGGATTCCTAGACGTGGCGCTTGCGATGGAGCCGAAGGAAGAGGGTCTGCTGTCCGGAAAGTTCGAGCGGCCGAATAAATACATAGTTGACAGTCTTATGGCGCGACGCATGATACTTATGGCACTCCCCATGATGCTCGGCACGCTCTTCCTGTTCCAGGGATACTTTGAAAACGACATTGCAAAGGCATGGACTATCTCCCTCACCACGCTCGCCGTGTTCCAATGGTTCAACGCATGGAACTGCCGGTCGGAGCGCAAGTCGATATTCCAAATGGACTTCTTATCAAATAAATGGCTGCTCGGGGCGACTACGGTTGTAATAATTCTTCAGATGCTCGCGGTGTACAATCCGCTCCTTCAGTCGATTCTCCGCACCGTACCACTTACGATCTCTGAGTGGATGATGATAATACCTGTCGCCGCGTCAATAGTGGTAGTGGAAGAGGTTCGCAAGTTTTTCTATCGCAAAAAAATGGACCGCAAGGCTGTCCGGGTTGCAAGAGCGTAGACCTCATAACTAGAAAATTTGACGGCGCGAGGATTCGAACCGCGGAGCGATGTCGAGCGAGTACGCAAGACCGCGAGCTGGTGACTAGCCCGAACCGAGCGACGGCGAGGTGAGAGGCGAAGGCGAATCCCTCCCTCTCCGAATCGACAATCTGAATACGTGCGGAGCATGCATTTTAAGATTGGCGACATGAGCGCGAGGTGGGATTCGAACCGCGGGCCGCAGGCTCCCGATTTTCAAGCCAGAATAGGGCTTAGAAAATCGCAGTCCTTTAGGGTCTCGATGAGAGACCGAAGGTTTCGAGTTGCAGCAGCAACGAGAGGCGAATCCCTCCCTCTCCGACTTCGCCACGCTGGAGCGTGGCTACGTCGTGACACAGTCCGACATAGCTACGCAAAAGCGGGGAAAAATTATGTACTATGTATATTCACTAAAGTGCAAAGATGGATTCTACGTTGGTTGCACAGATGATCTAAAAGGTAGAATAAGTCGACATATGAATGGGTACGTTCCGGCAACGAAAGGGCGTCGCCCTGTTTCGCTGGAGTTTTACATCGCTATTACTGATAAATATAAAGCATATGAGCTCGAGAAGTATCTTAAGACCGGTTCTGGTCGAGCGTTTCTGAAAAGACATCTGGTATAATCTTTGCATACTCATAGCCAGACACCATCACGAACAGAATCGTACATTTTGAGATTCATTCAAAGGATCCCGAACGCGAGATAAACTCGTGAGATAATGCGCGGGTGGTTTACGATTATCATGTTGTCTTAGGCGCGATAGGAGCGGGCCTCGTCTTTGTCGGCGACACATTGTACATATGGAGCATTATCAAAGGGTCGACGAAACCCCACATTTTCACGTGGTTCATATACGTTCTTATAGATGGGACCGTATTTGCCGTTCAACTCTTGGAAGGAGGCGGTGCGGGTTCTTGGGTTCTTGGAACTGCGACGGTCGCGAATTCTATCATCATGATTCTTGCGTTATTTAAGGGGGAGAAAAACATCCGACCTATTGATTGGGCGTGCCTCGTCGGTGCCGGCTTCGGGATTATTCTCTGGCAGGTAATCGAAAATCCGTTTGGAGCAGTAGTAATTCTCACGGTAGTTAATACCATCGCCCTCATCCCTACATTCAGAAAAGCATTTGTCCGGCCGGCCGAAGAGTCGATAAGCGTGTGGCTCGTTGACGTCATCAGATTTAGTCTTAGTATCGCTGCGCTCGAGGTACGCACATTGACTACTGCTCTGTTTCCCGTGGGTGTCGTTTTGGTAAACTCGCTTCTCGTCGGCATCATCTTGCTCCGCCGGCGGCAATTGGGTAGAATCTCCTGAATTTATGAACATTACTCTCATCGGCATGGCTGGAGCGGGGAAAAGCTACATCGGACGACCGCTTGCAGAGCGGCTCGAACTTGAGTTCATCGACATCGATAAGCTCTTGGAAAGTGCGTATGGGAAGCCCATCCAAAGCATTCTCGACGAACTTGGCGCTACGAAATATGTGGAGACAGAAAGCGAGATGCTTATTCAGGGCACATCCGGTCGCGATAATCTCGTCATCTCTCCGGGCGGAAGCATCATTTACCGCGACAGGGCAATGGACCACACCAAAGACATCTCAACTTTGGTGTATTTAAAAGTGCCATTTGAGACGATTGAAGCGCGCCTCAAAGGTGCATCGCCGCGCGCGATCATAGGGCTTGGACAAAAGTCGCTTCAAGAACTCTACGACGAGCGCACCCCCTTGTATGAGCTCCACGCTGACATAATTGTCGACACCGCGCCACGGACGCTCGGGGAAGTCCTAGAGGAGATAATTCGTCTGCTTCCTGATACAATGTCCCGCAATGGCTGAACGCAACTTTCGGGAGCTCCTCGAAAATCAGTGGGAGCAGGACAAATTCCTCTGCGTGGGGCTCGACAGCGATTTTGAAAAAGTCCCCGAAGCCGCCCGTCCGCCAGCTGGCGGAGGGGTGGGCGAGACTATCGTCTCATTCAATCGTGCCATCATCGATGCGACCAAGGACCTCGTGTGCGCTTTCAAGCCCAACAGCGCTTTTTACGAATCGCATGGTGACGAGGGTTGGAAAGCACTGCGGGAGACCATTCAATATATTAATGAAGTGGCGCCGGACGTGCCGGTAATTCTCGACGCCAAGCGTGGAGATATCGCGAATACCAACGCAGCGTACACCGCATCTACGTTCGATCATCTGCGTGCAGACGCCGTAACCGTGCAACCGTATCTTGGTGGTGAGCCACTTGCACCATTTTTCGCCCGCAAGGACAAAGGGGTTATTGTTTTGTGTCACACCTCGAACCCCGGCGCGGGGGAGATACAAAACTTGATGGTAGAAGGAAAATTGCTCTACAAAGTGATTGCGCATCTTGCCGCGACCAAATGGAACGATAATGGCAACTGCTGCGTCATGGTGGGGGCGACCTATCCACAAGAACTTTCCGAAGTGCGAGAAATCGTTGGTGATATGCCTATACTCACGGCCGGTATCGGGGTACAAGACGGCGATCTCAAAAAGACGGTTCAGGCGGGCAAGGATCGTCGCGGTAGAGGTTTTATTATCAATGCCTCACGGTCAGTGATATTCGCCTCAAACGGCAAAGACTTTGCGGAAGTTGCCCGAAAGAAAGCCACAGAGCTCCATGGCGCGATTACGAATGCGTTGTAGAATGCCCCTTATCCCTCGTTGCACTCGGGATGTAAGATTTTCTAAACTCGTAATATTCGTTAACAAAATCTAACATATGAACGAAGATGAAATGCTTGCCCTTCTCCAAAAAGTCGGTGCGTTCCGGAGCGGGCATTTTGTATTCACGTCCGGCAGGCACAGCGGTTCGTACGTGCTCAAAGACGCTATGTATGCGTACACGCGCGAGACCTCACGGGCGTGCCGCGCGATTGCGGAGCGTTTCTCAGCCGGAGGCGGGTCCTCCTCCGGAGGAAAAGATTTCGGAGTCGAGGCGGTCATCGGGCCTGCTATTGGTGCGGCGATTCTTTCGCAATGGACAGCCTATCATTTGAGTGAACTCACCGGACGAGAGGTGTTTGCCGTGTACGCGGATAAAGACGGAAAGGGAGGATTCGTCATCAAGCGCGGATACGATCAGGTCATAAATGGCAAAAAGACATTGGTCGTTGAGGATTTGACGACGACGGGCGGTTCTATCAAGAAGGTGGTCGAGGCCGCGCGCGCGGCAGGAGCGGATGTCATAGGTGCAATTGCGCTCGTTAACCGCGGCGAGGTGAAGAGGAAAGATGTCGGAAATCCGCCGGTTTTCCAGCAACTCTTGAACCTTCAGCTTGATTCGTGGGAAGAGGGGGAGTGCGAATTATGCCAGAGCGGGATTCCTGTCAACACCGACGTAGGCCACGGAAAGGAATTCTTGGCAAGAGGGAAATAGAACTTCATACGTAGTATAATAACGCTACATTATTAAAAAGTAGTAATAAAAAGCAGAGAGCGTCGCGCTCTAAAGGACAATTGCGTCCGTCGCTCCTTAGTGGACGTGGGAGCGACACGATGTCGCGACACCGCCTGCAGAATCACATGCAAAATACATTGATTTGGATAGTGGCCGCGGTAATTATTCTTGGAGGTGGATATTGGCTGTGGCAGTCGCAGACTCCTGCGACGGACACGGGCACCAATGTTGGTATTGTAGACACTGGCGCAGGTTCGCAAGTCCCGGTTGAAACGGGGCCGGTGAATACAGGAATGACAGCGACAGTGAAATACAATGGGAGCACATTCTCTCCCGCGGAAGTTACGATTAAAGTCGGCGGGACAGTTACATTTGAAAGTGAGGGAGGCAGTAGCATGTGGGTCGCTTCCGGCCCGCACCCCGAACACACGGGATATAGCGGTACCACTCGGTCGGCCCACTGCCCGGACACATCCAACGCCTCGTTCGACCAATGTGTAGCGGGCGATAGTTACACCTTTGCCTTCAAAAAGATCGGGACGTGGCCTTACCACAATCACATGAATGCAGGTGTATTCGGTAAAGTTACCGTTGTTGAGTAATTCGACAAGCTCACTACAGGTAGCATGAACCCCGAGAGAATTGCGCATATAGCACTGCGGGTAGGAGTGGCATTCGCCTTTTTGTACCCGCCGCTGAATGCGCTCTGGAACCCTTATTCGTGGATAGGGTATTTTCCACAGTTCGTGAGGGGGTACGTACCCGACGAGGTGCTCCTACACACTTTCGGTGTCGCGGAGGTCGTCATTGCTCTCTGGATACTCTCGGGGTGGAGGATATTCTGGCCGTCGGTCGCCGCAACCGCGATGCTTCTCGGCATCGTCGTCTTCAACCCCGCGAATTTCGAAGTGCTTTTCCGCGATCTCGCAATAGCCGCAATACCTTTTGCGCTCGCTGTGATAAGCTATGGTGATGAGCGCCGGAAATTCGGATTTTCCCGAGGAACTGAGTCTTAATCTCAAGCGGGGCGAGCTCCTGCGCTACGGAGAGAATCCGCACCAGAAGGCGGCTTTGTATCTTAATCCAAAAGACAAGCGGCCCGCTGTGGCGACAGCGCGCAATGTGCAAGGCAAAGAACTAAGCTACAACAATCTACAGGATGCTGATGCGGCCTTTGAGTGCGTGGCGGAATTCGAAGAGCCTGCCGCCGTTATCGTGAAGCATATGAATCCATGCGGAGTGGCCGTAGCCGAGAGTGCGCACGAGGCATACCTGCGTGCGCTCGCGTGCGACCCTGTTTCGGCATTCGGTGGTATCGTCGCCCTGAACTCTACCTTAACGGCGGCACTCGCTACGGAATTGGTGAAGATATTCCTCGAAGTTGTTGTTGCGCCAGACGCAGAAGACGATGCACTCGCTATCATCTCTGCAAAGCCGAATATCCGAGTACTCCTTACTGGTGGAATGCCGGATCCGGCGGAGAAGCGAACGGTAATAAAATCCATCGCCGGCGGCGTTCTCGTTCAGTCTGCGGACGACAAAATATTCGATGGGGAAGTCAAAACGGTCACAAAGCGCGCTCCCACTTCTACCGAACTTTCTGACCTCATGTTCGCATTCACGGTCTGCAAACACGTTAAATCCAATGCCATAGTGTATGCGAAGGATGGAGCGACGGTCGGCATCGGCGCAGGGCAGACGAGCCGCATCGACTCGGCGCGTATCGCGTGGCACAAGGCACAGCACGCAAATCTCTCGCTCGCAGGTTCAGTCATGGCATCCGATGCCTTCTTCCCGTTCCCCGATTGCGTGCAAGCTGCCGCCGAAGCGGGAGCGACCGCCATCGTCCAGCCCGGCGGCTCCAAGAACGACCAAGAGTCCATCGATGCCGCCGACAAAGCGGGCATCGCCATGGTCTTCACTGGCATACGCCATTTCAGGCATTAGAAAGCCGCGCCGGAGGATACCCGACGCGGCTAACTTTCGTGAAGAAAGATCGCGGCTAATGCAACACGAAACGAAACTTCCAGTTGATATAGAACTCGACCTTGTGGAGCCTCGTTCTGCCGTACTTGGTCTGCAGGTGCCGCCGGACGAACGTTTCCACGGCTTCGATTTCCCAGCTTCGCCACATCGATGCATAGCTTTCGCGCGAATCTGGCTCCAACAACACCTTTTGGGCCTCAGCCTCAAGGTGTTTCTGGATTCTAATGAGCCCGCGGACTTCCTGGGGCACCTCGATCAGTTCTGCGTTCTCGGGCGGGATCTCCTCGAATGGGCACCGAATGTCAGTTTCATCCCCAAAAGCCAGTACGGCTTTTTCGTAAAGCGATAGATTTTTCATGGGATTCCCTCACCTTAGTTGGTTTGCAGGGGTATCGTCGCGTATTCGAACTAGGCCGAACTATACATCCTCTAACGCATCATGTCAACTCGCGCCCGTATGGTCAAGCTGCCGCCAACAAGGTTAAGCCTCGCTGGTATTAAAAGAAAAAAGGGACCACCCGAAGGCGGTCCCAGTTTCGTTGCTCGTTATCTTTTGAACTTTTTGGAGAACTTGCGGTCGATTGCACGAACCGCCCGCGGACCGTTTTTTTCTTTCACTCCACGCATGACATTGATCTGCGAACCTCCTTGCAGCTCAATCTCGACGTTGGTGCGTGACGTAGCGATCGCGTCGCTGACCGCTGCCGATACGCCGACCCGGTTCCGCATGCCCTCCCCGACGGTGCAGATGAGGGCGATATTGTTTTGCACGCGGATATCGTCCGGCTGGAACCTCTTCAGCTTTTTGAGAATGAGATCTCGAACGGGCTTGAAGAGTTTCGTCTCGACGATAACCGTCACCGAATCGATGGAGCCCGTTGTATTCACGCCGACGCCTTCTTGCGTGAATACGCGTTCAATCCGACCCTGGACACCCAGGTTGTCGTTCAGTCCATACTTCTCTAGGGTGACGATTGAGAAGCCGTTTCTGCTTGCCACACCGGTGACGATGGGGCGGCGGCCTTTCGGTAGTTTTTTCACGATAATCGTGCCCTGTTTCTCCGGAGTCATCGTGCATCTGACGTGGATCGGGATGTTGGCATCGCGGACGAATGCCACGGCGTCTTCGTGGAAGACCTTGAAGCCCATGAACGTGAGCTCGCGAAGTTCCTTGTAGGTCATCAGGCCGTTCTTCCGCGGGTTTCTGACGATGTGCGGATGAGCGGCAAAGATGCCGGCGACGTCAGTCCAGTTCTCATAGACTTTCGCCCTGACCAACACCGCAACGATTGCTCCGGTGATGTCCGAGCCGCCTCGGGAGAACAGCGTCGGGCGGACGGTACCCGAGGATGCCCGTCCGTAGAAGCCGCCGACGACGATACCGTGACGTGTTTTTCCGACAAGACCGATTTGCTCTGCAAGGCGCTTTGTTGCAGAAAGCTTGCAGTGTCCTTTCCTGTCTACAACGATGAACCGAAGTGCGTCGACGAACTCGAAGTCCAGGGTAGCGGCAACGATTTGTCCGTTGACCCACTCGCCACGACTCACTGCGTAGTGATACAGTTCGTCGATGAGTTCGCTAGACCGAAGGTCTTCGCAGTGGGCTTGTATTTCTCGGAACATTGCATCGATGTCGAGTGAAAGTTCAAGTTCGCGGGCTATCCTTGCGAATCGCCTGCGGACACTGACCATGATTACGTCTTTGGTCGGACGGGATTGGTCGATGAATGACTTGACCCACCTGATCAACATGTTCGTTACGCCAGCGGGTGCCGACACGACAATTGCGCGTCTGCGCGGGTCGCAACGGACGATATTGTCTCGCAGATGAATGATACTTGCTGCATCCTCCACCGACGTTCCGCCGAACTTGGCGGCAATGATTGCGTTTGGCATGCCTGAGTTTCTCCTCGTTTGCCTATGGATTTGCGTATTTGTGCAGGACTTACCTGCCTAGGCTAGACAGTAAATAGATTTAAGCCTCAAGGCAAGTTTTCGGGGGATAGTTGCAAATATGTAACGATTTGTTATAATCCTGACAATGAGAACCATAAGTCATGTTGTGGAGGAGATTATTCAACGTTCGCCCTTTCTTGCCGAGGCTATGGCCGAAGGGGTGGCCAACAACGCGCAAATCGCGCGCAAGATAAAGCCGGAAGTGGAGAAGCGTATTTATGAGAAAGTCTCGGATGCCGCCATTGCGATGGCTCTTCATCGTATGGGAAAGAAATTCCGCCGCGCGCCCTACAGCGAGAAACTTTTGAAGCAGATGAATGATATCACCGTGCGCTCTAATTTGGTGGAGCTTGTGTATCCGAACTCTATTGAATTATCGTCGTTGCTCAAAGTTATTTCCGAAAGTACAAAACACCGCAAAGACACGTTCGTGAATTTTTCGCGCGGGTTGCACGAGGCGCTCCTGATTATTGATGCAGAATCCGAAAAAGAAGTCGCATCATTGCTCAAAAAAGAGAAAAGTATCCGCCGGCAGGGCGATCTCTCGGCGCTTACGATGCGTATGCCCGAATCGAGCCTTACCGTGCCGGGGATGTATTACCCGATACTGAAAGCCATCGCCGAGGAGGGCATCAGCTTCGTCGAGGTCATGTCGGTGCGCACCGAATTTTCCATCATCTTCAAAGACGAGGACATCGACCGCGCGTTCTCTGTATTGAAGCGGATCACGTCGTAAAGAGCGTTGCGCACTCTATCGTCAAGCTTGACCTTCGAGCTCGTAACCTGATATGTTTACTAGGACAAGCTCGCATTCCGCTTGCTTTCGTCATTGTTCTTGGGAGGAAGATATGTCGTCTCAGGATTCGAGAGACCCTGTCGCCGCAGACAAGACCTTTCTTTTAGGCGTCTACCCCGCCAGATCGGGACCGCACATTCTTCAAGGCAAGACCTGGAGGCTTTCCGGGAAGCTGTACGGCCCCTGTTGCAACGGCGGGGGAGACATCGGGGACTTGGTCGAACAGGTTGCGGGGATTACCCAGAAAAGGTCACGACTTCACCTGCTGGAGCTGAAAACCGGAACGCTGTTCGAAATCAGGGGCAAAGCAAAAAGGCGCGGGTAACGCCGAGCAAGCTTGCCGATGAAGGCGCGCGAAGACTTAGTAGCGCGCCTTCTCAATTTCTTCGCAAGTTCATATAAATATCCTCAAGTGCTTTGACGGCGTCGCCGGCGGCGATGTTGTTCTGGTGGTAGAGGCCGTCGGTACAATCGCCTGCGGCCCAGACGCGCGGATGCGAAGTGCGATGAGTTTTGGGATCAACTTTGACCTGCTTCACATCATTCGTCTCGACGGCGCTACCAATCCATGCAGTATTCGGGATGAGGCCGATTTCGATAAATACGCCTTCTACAGGCAGCAATTGCTCTTTGCCGCTTTTTGTATCCTTCCAGCGGATACCGGTCACGAACTGCTTGCCTTCGATCGCAACGGGCTCTGCATTGAGTATCCCGTGCATTTTGGGATTCGCAAGCGCGGCGTCCACGCTTATCTTATCGGCTCTATACGATTCGCCTTTGTGGAGAAGCGTCACGCTTTTGCAATAGGTGAGAAGCTGGAGAGCACTTTCGAATCCCGCGTTGCCACCACCGACGACAACGACGTCTTTGTCGGCAAAAAGCGGGCCGTCACAACTCGCACAATAGGTGAGTCCCTTTTGATCATATTCAGCCGCGCCCGGCACTTCAAGCTTTCGGCGATTGGCGCCGGTCGTAATCAAAGCGGTTTTTGCCTTGTACACTGTCTTGTCCCGCAGTGTGATATCTACGGAGTCATCATGTGGTGTGATTGATTCTGCGAATGCAGGGGAGATAATCGTAAGCCATTCTCCTTTGTATGCCTCGACGTGTTTGCGCAGATTCGCCGCAAGTTCAGTGCCAGAAAGCGAGGGAGTGCCTATCCAATTCTGAACGTCGATCGAGACGGTGCTTTGACCGCCCCATTCGGAAGTGATAAAAATCGTCTTAAGGCGTTTGCGCGCGGCGTAAATTGCCGCGGCGGCCCCTGCGGGGCCGCCGCCTATTATGGCGAGTTCGTATTCATCCGACATCGGACTATTCTACCCTATTGCGGCTAGCGAGCGAAACCGCGTCCTCCGAAGGAGGACATGGTTCGTGAGTGAAGAGCAAAAAGACGCAAGCCGCGGCTTATTATTTGCGGCGTAAAAATGAGGGAAGTCCGCCCCAACTCTCGTCTTCCTCCTCTTCCACTCTACTTGTGACTTTCACCGGCTCGTGGCGTGGAGATTCTTTTTTGCCGAAAGAGGACGCTCCTTTGGCGGAAGTATCATCATCGGATTTCTTCATATCCTCGCGTGTGCGGGGATTGACTGGCGGGACGTCTTGGTCTTTCTTGGCTACCAGTCGTTGAGAACCTGAAAAAAGTGTAGAGCGCTGACTCGCCTCGGGGAAGCCGGTCGCAATGACCGTAACGCGTACCTGACCCTTCTTGAGCGAGCCGTCGGTGACGGCGCCGAAGATGACCTTGGCGTCCGGATCGATGGCTTCGGTGATGACATTGGCCGCATCTTGTACTTCAAGCATGCCGAGGTCTTCGCCGCCGGCGACCGAGAAGAGGACCCCTTTGGCGCCATGGATGGAAACTTCGAGCAGAGGGGAATTGATGGCGGCACGCGCGGCCATTTCAGCTCGGTGCTCGCCTATCGCGGTTCCGATACCCATGAGTGCCGAGCCGGCGTTGTGCATGATGGCGCGCACATCGGCGAAGTCCACGTTGATAATACCAGTTGTCGTGATGAGGTCGGAGATACCTTCGACTGCCTGTTTCAAAATATCGTCGCACATCGCAAAGGCATTCTTGATACCAGTTTCGCGGCTTACGATCGCGAGGAGTTTGTCGTTGGGGATTATGATGAGCGCGTCTACCGCCTTGCGTAGCTCGGCCAATCCTTGTTCCGCCAGCCGCATGCGCTGTTGGCCTTCGAATCCGAATGGTCGTGTGACGACACCAACCGTGAGTGCGCCAAGTTCGCGCGCAATCTTGGCGATGGTCGGCGCCGCACCAGTCCCCGTACCGCCGCCCATGCCGCAGGTGATGAAGACCATGTCGGAGCCTTTCACTGCTTCTTGTATTTCTTCACGCGTTTCTTCCGCCGCTTGTTTGCCGAGCTCGGCATTCATACCAGCTCCCAAACCTCGCGTGAGATTCTTTCCGATGTGAATTTTACGCTTCGCTTTGTTCTTGTGGAGGTCCTGTGCATCCGTGTTGATGGCGATAAAATCAACGCCCATCACGTGCGAGGCTAGCATGTGATTGACTGCATTTCCTCCTGACCCTCCGATTCCTATCACTCGAATACGTGCAAACGACTCAACATCCGGCTTCACTTGCTTGGTCATAGTGTGGCCATCATAACACTTTGAAAAAAAGCGCAAACTTGACTCAATGGAGGTAAGATGTTTGAATTGCGACTGCGCTCTGCACTGCTGCAGAGGCAGATGAAAGGGAATCGCCATGGTCAAAGGTACGTCAGCCGCGGCAGTCGATGATCCGCGCAGATCAACCGTCAGGAATTTCCTCGAGCAGGCATTGAAGGCAAAAAAAATCAGGGCAAAGACGGCCGACTACGTCATTGGCGAACTTAATGCCAACGCCATGATAAGCTCCGGCACCTTCTTTCTGTTGATGCTCGCGCTCGGCGAAAGGATACAGCACGGCACTGGCGGCACGCCCGCCGATGATGCGCTTCTGATTATCAACACGATCAAGAACGATTAGTTCTATTCGTAAATACCACGGGCCTGACCGCCCGCCAAGAAGAACCACCGACCTCGTCGGGACATTCTTTCTCGGCGAGGCGGTTCTTCTTTTTTGTGGCTAAAACATTTCGCAACGCGAAATGTTCGCCCGACCCGTCTTTGGCGGGTTTAGGGTAACAGACTCCGAAGGCCTTGTTTCAATGAATCCCAGCCGTCGCTCAAGACCCCAATGAGTGTGTGTGAGCGGCCGGACGTGTCTTCTGCGTATGCCCAGCGGCAGAGGCCATAGGCGACAGCCCACGTTGCGTCCACGCCCGATGAGCGCGGCAGGTGACCTATTTGCGAGACTTGCGAGGGCAACTGGAGTACTGCGCGGGCAATCTCGGCGGCCGAGGTGAGGCCCGAGCCGCCGCCCGTGATGACGATGCCCGCGGGGAGCAAGCGATGGCGGCCGATGGATTTGAGGTGAGCATTAATAAGCATATACATTTCTTTGAGTTGTGTGCCGATTATGGCACTCATCCTGCGCTCGGGGATGTCGCTCCCCGTGACACCACCGCGCTTCAGACTTTCGGCTTCGGAGAGGGGAATTTTAAACGAGAGCGCGATTGATTCTGTGATTGCCGATGAGCCGGTTGGAAAGACTTTGAGCGAGATTGGCGTGTCTTCTTCAAAAACAACCACAGATAGGGTCTCCGAGCCGATGTTGGCGAGGACGACACCCGCGGTTTTCTGTTGCTTAGTGAGTGTCACGAGGCTCGCCGCCAAAGGCGAAGCCATGACACCTTCTACCTCGATGCCGGCCGCCTCGACCGCATCTATGATGTCGTCTTGGTGTTGCGAGAGCATGGTGATGAGAAGGGTATCCACCGCAAGCTTCGTACCCTGCAGGCCTAAAGGCTTGCCGAAGACCTTGGCTCCGCCGACGCGGTATTCGAGCGGGATGCAGTGGATGACGGTGCGATTCGTCAACTTGGGCGAGGCGCGCTTTTCGCTTTCGCGGAGCGCCCGCTCTATCTCGCGCTCGGTTACAATCCCGCCCGAGGCGGTAAGCGCGACCTCGGCGCTGGAGCGGATTTCTTCGAGCCCGATGCCGCCAAGTCCCACGCGCGCGCCGCGCACTTTCACTTTGGCCGCGCCGGCCGCACGCGAAAGCGCCTCGCGGATACTTTTGGTCGCCTCCTTCGTATCAATGATATATCCACGACGCATCCCGCGTGAGGCCGAAGTGCCGGTGCCGATTATCGAGAGGGGGAGTTCCGGATTCTCGCCCAAAGTAGCGATGACAACCTTGACGTGATAGGTGCCTATGTCTATGCCGGTGTAGATCCTTTGCATGGGAAATTGAAAGCGCGCAGGGTGCGTCGCTCCTTGCTCTCCATTATACGCCCATGTCGAAGGCCTTTTAAGTGAAAGCACCCGTGGACAAGGAGGTGTGCCAACCGCTCGCGTAGAGGTATATTGAACTGTTTTGCTTCGCGCGCCGCCGCGCGCACATTGAGAAATATTTCACCCTCTTGTTTAAAAAGTGGGAACGAGAGCACGTTGGGCGCGTATATTTTCTTTCTGTAGGTCTTGTTCATTTTGCGCGCGAGAAAGTCTCCACAAATCACAAGCGAGAGCTCATACTTTTTACCCAACACCGAGTGTGCGATTTTCTCAAACGGAATTCGCCCCTTACCACTTTTTGAGAAAAGTGGTAAGGGGCGGACAGTGACCTTTATGTCTACGGACATTAGCGAACGACGGGAGGGGTCGTAGTCTCCGCGGGACGCGGGGTGGATGACTGCTCCGTTTGAGGAGAACGATACGATGGCCTGCCTCCGTGTCCGTGGCGGGTCGGAGCCTCGATAACCTTGCCCTCTTTGATGAGCTGTTTGTATTCCGCGCGGCGCTTTATCATCTTGAGAGCGCGCTTTTTCTTGACGATTTTCGAGGCACTTCGCACAAAATAGCGCTGGCCACGGACTGTTCTTACCAAGCCTGTGCCCTGCACGCGGCGGCTGAATTTGCGAATGGTAGAAAGCGTGCTCTCGTTGCCGCTTTTTGAGACTTCTACATTGATGGACATTAGCGAAGAGTCTACCACGCCTTTCCGCGGCAGGCAATAAGAAAAGGGCGCCGACATCAGCCGGCGCCCTCAGTTCTCTGCCCATGACCCGATTATTGCCTCAGGCTGGACAGAGCTGTTTTTACGACCGCATCGGACACGGGATGTGCGTACCGTCCGCCATCTACACGAACTCCTCCGATGGAATTTAGAAGGATGTAGTGCGGCTGTCCGCCAAGGGTCTTTTTGTCACTTCGGGTCGCCGCCAGGATATCGGCGATGGAGTACTTCCTGAGCTCGCTGCGATGTATTCCGAACGCAGCGAGATATTTTTCGAGCAAGTCAGCGTCGTTCGACGAGAGAATACCGAGGCGCTCGGAAATTCTCGCCTCGACCAACATGCCGAGAGCCACGCAAAAACCATGGGGCTTGCGATATCCGGAGAGCGATTCGATTGAATGCCCCACCGTATGACCGAAGTTCAGGATTTTGCGCTCATGCTGCTCCTTTTCATCGCGCTGCACGACGCCCGCCTTCAGGCGGACGGCGCGCCACACGATTTCCTGTAGGACATCGGACGTTTTGAGCGGGTTCACGAGGTTCAGTTTCCTCGCAAGTTCGAGCGAGCGACGCTGGCGTATGAACGACATCTTGATTGCTTCGAACAGCCCGTTCAACACTTGCCGCTTCGGAAGTGTGGAGAGAAAGTTCAGGTCCACGATAACCGCCCGCGGCTGATTGAACGCGCCAATCAGATTCTTGACGTTGTTCATGTCGTACCCGACCTTACCGCCGACCGAGCTGTCCACCATCGCGAGAAGCGTGGTGGGTACTTGGATGAAGGGCACGCCGCGTTGATACGTCGCCGCGACGAACCCAGCGATGTCACCCACGACACCGCCGCCGAAGGCCATGATAAGCGTATCGCGACCAAAGCGGCGCTTCTGCAATTTATCGTACAACGCCGAGACGGTTTCTCCGGTTTTGTGGCGTTCACCGGCTGGAAACCTGAGCAGAGCCGGTTCATGGCTAAGACCCCGCAGAGCCCAGATGATGTGCGGCCCCCAGAGTTCGCCGACCCTTGAGTCGGTGATTACCGCGATGCGATGACGAGGATGCATCGCAACACGTTTCCGGAGTTCACCCTCCAGATGACGGCCAATCGTGAGGGGATAGGCATTCCCGCCGACTTTGACCGAAAACGAACGGGTTTCCATAAGCTTCCCCTTTATGGAAGACGAAAAGAGCTAGCAATACATAGGCAGTGAATCCGCCTACAGCTACTCCCGTACTATCTAACTCTTACCGGGGACGGAAGTCAATGAAATGCTTACGCGTGTGATTCCACGTGCCCGCATATGCGGCGAGCTTTAACCGAACAGCCGTGATATATCGACTTCGTCAAGCCGTTCAATGGTTTCACTAACGCCCTCTATCTTTTGTAAACTCTGATGCGACTCCTTCGGTCCGATAGCGATTATATGACCGATGCCAGCGCTGTGCGCGGCGGCTATTCCGGAACTCGCATCTTCAATAACCACGCAATCTTCGGGCTTCAAAGAAAGTACGTGCGATGCCTTCACATAGACATCCGGGGCGGGTTTCCCCGGAAATGTTTCGTCATCGCAAACTATTTTCTGCATGTCGAACCACCTATCCAATCCGAGCATTTCGTTGAAAAATCCGATATTCATCGTCGGCGACGACGTGGCGATTGTATAAGGAATATTGCGTTGCCGGAGCGCGTCGAGCAATTTTGTGGCGCCAGGAGCAAGCGTGTATGCCGCACCGACTGTGCGGGCCAATGCTTGATATGCCAGCTCTTTCTTCGTCACCCATAGCTCGAGTTCGTCGCCGACGAGAGGTCGTTTAAACAAATACTCAAGAACAGATCTGTTCGTTCTTCCGTGGAAAATATTCTTTATTTCATCCTCGGAAACTTCTCGTCCGATAATCTCCGCTGCCACTTTTTTCCACATCGCATCATGGAGGTGTTGGTCCAAAAGCAGGACCCCGTTGAAGTCAAAGATGAGACCTTTGAACCTTCTCATTGTTTACGCGTGTGCTTCTTGGTGCCACGTGCCAATACGGCGGCGCTTCAGATAATTGGGAAGTTCGGGGAGAGGAATGGCGTCCTGCGAATTGGTCGCGACTTCGCGGACGAGGATGGTGCCTTCCATTGCTTCCTTGTGACCCATGATGAGGATGTAGGGCACGGCGAGCGTGCGGGCCGCTGTCATCTGCTCGCCAATGCGGTCATACCAGAGCCCTTGGTGCACGGGGATTTGTGCGTGCCGCAAATTCTCCAATACGAGAAGTGCGCGGCGGCGCGCCTCACCTCCGAGGTGCGCAAAATATATCGCGGGCTGTGCCTCTTCTTGAGACGCTTTCACTTCGCGCTTGATGCGCGTCTTGCCGCGCACCTCACAATTGATGGATACCATCGTGCCTGTTGCCGGCGTGCGCATAAAGCGGCTCGCGAGAGCATCGTAGCGCCCGCCAAATGCCATCACCATACGGGCGCCGCTTTCAGGATCAAGTGTCGAGATCTCGAAAAGGGAATGCGACCAAAGATCGCGACTGCCGAGAATGTGCGCATTTAATTCATATGGGAGTCCGAATACTTCGAGATATTCCAGAAGTTCCCAAAACCTGCGCCGCTCGTCTTCGGTAAGATATTCCATCGCTTGCGGTGCCCGAGGCGCCGCGGGGTGCCCGCGCTCAATGAGCTGCACCAAGGTGCCGAGTGGGTCGGTCGCTGCACGCGGGCGAAGAGTAGGCGAGATGGACTCAATGTGCTTGCGTAAGTAAAGTCCGACGTCGCGGACAAAACGATTCGAGGAATCCGGCGAACCGATGTTGTTGATGGAAAGAGCACGCTCGGCAATACCCGATTCTTCGGCAATCGCATTTGCGACAACGATGAGGAGCGCTTCGGCAATCGCACTTGAGGAACCGACTATGTGGAGCTCAAACGATAACGACGGGATGCCGGAGGTGTTTCCTTGTGTCCGCCACGCAAGGAGCGCCACATCGTTCTGGCCTGGCACGTGTTGCACGCGCGTGAGGCACTTGCGCACCGAAGAGAGCAGAGGACGCTCGTCGCGTCGCGCGAACGATATTTCTGATTCCACTTTTGAAACTGGCATGATTGCGCGTCGCGCACTTCCACCTGCGGGAACTACTGCGCGCGGGATGCTGTCGAGGTGTGCGAATCCGTAGTATTCGGCAATGCGAATAGCACTCGCCAAAAAGGAAGCTGTGTTTTGGTGATGAGTGTCTTTAAGACGGAGCATACTCGCTTTTTATTTATCTGGATATCTTGATACGGAAGGAAACACACCTATCTTATCGAGCGGATACAGACGCAGGAAGACGCGGCCGACGATATCTTTGCGCGGCAAGGTCCCCCAGATGCGCGAATCGGATGAGACGCGGCGATTATCGCCGAGGACGAAATATTCGTCCGCCTCGAGCGTGACCTCCATCGCATTTGTGCCGGTGAGATTGGCCGGATCGAGGTACGGCTCGTCGAGCGTGATACCTTTTAGGTTTTGCTCATTGATGATTGTGATTTTTTGCCCGGAAAGTACAACGGTATCGCCGGGAAGTCCGATGACACGCTTGATGAGCGCCCGACCGGACTCCCCGGGAAGGTCGAAAATGATGATATCGCCGCGTTCGGGCTCTTTGAAGTCGTATGAAAGCCTATCCACGATCAGGTATTGCCAATCATGGAAGTTGGGTTCCATCGAGGCTCCCGAAACGACGTACGGAGCGGCGATGAAAAAGCGAATAAAGAGTGCGAGACCGAGGGCGACGACTGTGTAGCCGAGCAAACTTCGTTGATTACTTTGATTTCTCTTGGGAGTTTCCAGTGATGGATGATTTTGCACCACAGGATCAGGCATGTGCGATATTCTACCGCCGTGAAGGTGTTGACACCAAGTGGTTGGAGTGTTGCATGTCTCTTCGGCGCGATATGGTTTCTGGAGTACGAGATTTTTCAGCAGAAAAATCTCTCGGCTCTCACTCCGTCGAGCTCGAGAGCCTCCAGAAACCATATCGCGCTTCATTCGCACGGTGTGGGTGGGGAAATTAGTAAGAAATCTGGTACAATGCCGCGTTATGGCATGGATTATCGTCGGTTTGGGCAATCCCGGGCCTGAATATCAAGGCACGCGGCACAATTGCGGCCGCATGGCACTCGAGATGTTCACAAAAGCGATGGATTTTGGCGATTGGAAAGAAGATAAAAAGGCTAAAGCGCATGTCACAAGCGGCATGGTAGGGAAAACGGCGGTTGTATGTATTGCACCCGATACATTTATGAACAAATCCGGCGTAGCAGTCGGAAAGTTTGTGAAGACGCAGAAGGCGGCAGAGCGCATGGTCGTCATCTATGACGACTTGGACCTTCCGCTCGGCTCTCTCAAGCTTTCATTCAATAGAGGGAGTGGCGGGCACAGGGGAGTCGAGTCCATCATGAAGGCGGTGAAGACCAAAAAGTTCACGCGTGTGCGCGTCGGCGTCTCTCCTGTAGCTGGCGCGGGCAAACTCAAGAAGCCATCAGGCGAGAAGGAGGTCGTTGATTTCATTCTCGCGAAATTCAAACCGGCCGAACTCGACGAAATGAAAAAAGTCTTCAAGAAAGTCTCACAGGCGCTCGAATCAATCGTCGCCGACGGTCCCGAGCGCGCGATGAACAAGTTCAATTGATTGATATGCTATAGGCTATGGCCGATATAGACCTTGAAGCTCAGGATAGTATTAAGTTTGCGTCCATCGAATCTCTCGTCTCTGGGATACAAACCAAAGGGCTCGCGCTTGCACGGCCAGGGCTTTACATTGCTACGTCTGCTTATCCAGAGGATACGCGGGACGAACCTCTGTCGCAGGCGCATAATGTGTTGAAGAAATTAACTTCCAAAGATGCTATTTCGGAAGCTCGGTTAGCCGAGCTTACAGAATATTTGCAGGGTAGGACGTTGGTCGATCTTGGAGCGGGCAAGACAACAAACGGATATCAGATTGCACGTATGTGTGGCGCTAAAGGATACGTCGCCATCGAGGCCAATCATTTCTCAGAGTTACGGAATGTACTTGGAAAAATTAGGAGTACGAACTCAGGAAAGATGCCTGTATGTGTCGTGGGAGAAGATATGCGCGATTTTGTAAAAAGAATACCGGACGGTTCTGTTGCTGTATTCGCTTTCAACATTGACGAGTACATACTCAACAAAATGCCCATGACAGATATGGAACAATTAAAGCAGAATATTTCACGAATACTCGCTTCGGGTAGCGCATATATCGGATCAAGCACGAGCATACCTGTGTCGGGTCTGCGCGAAATAGATCGCTATGACCCGCCGTATGATCCCGGATATTACATCATCCGGATAAAGTCGTAACGCAATTGCGTGATTACGCAGCGGGCTTGAGGGTCATTCTCCTGTCCTTCGGCTCGAAGAAGGTGATGGTGAAAGGATACACTTTGCCGAGCTCGAGCTTCGCGCGGAGGTCGTCTTCGCCAGCGAATTCCGATATGTGCACCAACCCAGCGACACCCTCTTCGATAGAGGCGAGTGCGCCGTGCTTGTTGTACTTGATGACGACCGCATCCACCTTCTGGTCTTTTTTGTATTTTGCACCGGCGGCGGTCCACGGATCTTCGAGCAGTGCTTTAATAGAAAGCGATATCTTGTCGTCCTTTATCTCGATGACCTTCACTTTGACCGGCTCGCCGGCCTTGTAACGCGTCTTCGGATTCTCGACGAGCGCCCAATCCATTTCCGAAATGTGCACCAATCCCTCGAGGCCCTCCTCAAGCTTCACGAAGACGCCAAATTCGGTCGCGCCTGTCACAACCCCCTCCAGAGTGTCGCCAACTTTGTATTTTTCGACGAGTGATGCGCGTTCGGTCTGGCCCGCACCTTTTTCGCTAAAGATGAGTTTCTGCTCCTTCGGACTCGCGGTGATTATCATCACCTCGAATTTAGTTCCCACCATGCGCTTGAGCTCTGCAAATATCTTTTCTTTATCTCCATCTGGGACGCGCGGATAGTGCGCCGGCGCAAGCTGGGAAGCAGGCAGAAATCCTGCCAAGCCGTTCCAATTGATGATGAGTCCGCCCTTGTTGGCGTCAGTGACCGGAAGCTCAAATACTGTTTTCTTTTGCACCGCCTGTTCGGCTTCGTTCCAGATGACGGCCGCGCGTGCCTCGCGCAACGAAAGCTCGATGTAGCCTTCGGCGTTGTCTATACCGACCACTTTGGCAGTCACCGTGTCGCCGATGTTTACATTTTTCAGCGCTTCGCGCGCGGAGAGATACTCGCGGCCGTAGATAATGCCGGTGCCGTAGGGCGGAAGATCGATGAATACCCGCGCGCGGCCTATCGCGACCACAGGGCCTTCGACGACGTCATCTATTGCGGGTGGCGTACCGGAGCGCTGGAGCAGGTCGGCCATCGGCCCCTCCTTCTCGATTATTACCTCCGTTTCGTTCTCCTCACCTCCAACAACCTTCTTTTCTTCAGGTTCAGTAACCATTGTGTTTGACGTTCGGACTATCCTGCCTACGCTACCGTGTCAGTCTGCAGGGAAGCCTTACCGAACGCTTCTATTAATTAATAATCGGGCCTAAGCCCGTTAGGAGCAATATATATGATGTTTGTTCTTGAAGCAAGGAAAATAGTAGGAGCCTAGCCGCAGATGCAAGCTAGGCTCCCAGAGCGCGGCCTTCAGGTAAGCCTTAGGGCCAAGTCATTGTGACCTCCCTTGGAGTTTTCCGAGGCCGTTCAGCCGACGTTGATTGCCGTCGCGGTGTGCACGATAGCCTGGTGCTGCGTTTGACGCTCGTTCGCGTCCGGACGGCATTGGTCCTGCAGCATGGCAATCGCGAGCAACGAGGTTTGAGCCCGCATTGGGCACCATCCTTGTTGTCGGTGTAAGTCATACCTAACTTTCGGAGTCATCCCCAAAAGCGCATGACCCGGCATCCACTAAAGAGAGCTTCTGCCTACGCTCAAGCTACTCTCTCTCTCCTTACTAGTCAACCCCGCGCGGGGGGACAAAATTTTGCCTGCTTGCCTGCCGACAGGCTATAATGCCCACATGATTTTGACTTTTCATGAAGGCGCGTGCATTCGCGCACAGGCAGGAGACACAACGCTTGTCTTTGGGCCGATATCAAAAGATTCAAAGAATTTCAAGCCGACAAATTTCGGCGCCGATGTCGCTTTTATCCCCCTCAACCACCCCGACATGAACGGCGCCGAGGAAGCGGGACGCGGAGAGAAGCAACCGTTCATCATTTCCGGACCCGGTGAGTACGAGATAAAAGATATTACCGTTGCGGGATTCTCTGCCGGTTCCAGATATGGTGGCGAGCCTCGTATCAACACCGTCTACTCCGTTCATTTCGACGGCATGTCTCTCCTCTATCTCGGCGCTTTGGGCGACCTCGACCTGCCAAGCGATGTCTTGGAGATGGACTCGCCAGATGTACTCATCGTTCCCATCGTGGGAAATGGCGCCTTGAATCCCGCCGAGGCCCAAAAGCTCGCGGTGAAGCTTGAAGCAAAAATCATCATACCGATTCTCTACGACGAAAAATCGCTCAAACAACTTCTGAAAGAAACCGGAGAGGACGTAAAAGCGGTGGATAAACTCACGCTCAAGCCGCGCGATCTCGCGGGCAAAGAAAATGAAGTCGTCGTTCTTTCCTCGTAGTACAATGGTGCGATGGTAGTCCAGAAAGCGCTCAACAATCTGAAAGAAGGCTCGAAGGACGACAAGGTCGCCGTCGCAGGCGGTATCGCCGTCTCGGTCGTGGTCGTCTTGCTTGCCGCTTGGGCGATATTATTTTTTCGCAGTGTCGCGAGTGGAACACAACAGATTAATTTGAGCGGCGGCGCGCAGGACGAATTTAATTTCTCAAATGTGAAAGATGCCCAGCAAAAATTGCAGGAATCGTATTCGAATACCGCCGACGAGATTCGCCAGCTCCGCGATGATGCAGCGGCCTCTCAACTGCAAACCGAGCAGCAGATGAACGTCCAGCCGATACAAGGGAGTGGCACCGACCAATTTGGCGGCTCTGGCACCGTCGAGTAAATAAAAAAATACCCGCCGCGTCACATCGTGCGCGGCGGGCCTAAAACTCATAGCAGCTTCAGCTGCCCTTTGTGTCTCGGGCGTGCATCTTCGGTAAACTTCCGTTCCTTTGAACGGGGAGGCGCACGCACACCGGCGCTCTTTCGTTTACGCGCGGCCTCCTTACTCACCCGCGCGCTCCGGCCGGCATAGATCTTCATGACCGCGCCTTTGTACGCTGCACGCTTGTGCGCCTCCTCCTTGTTTGAAAGCGGTACACCCTGGTGCACGACTTCGGTGACGAGATCGGGAAGCGACGGACCTCTCTGCGAGCTCCGGCGTTCATTGGCCGTGTTCATGAGCACACGCAACATATCGCAGTCTATGTCTTTTTCGTACTGCGACTTTGCCCACGCAACGCCGGTGTCGAGCTCTTGCTCGGTCGGCGGCGGGAACTTAACCGCTTCGTTCTTAAGAACGGGTTTCTGAAAAGTCATCAACCCCTCCTCTTTTCGAGCGCCTGGTGAACCGGAAGCGCGCAGTAGCGCGAATTCGGCTCTTTCACATACGCACACTGATGACCGTCAGCCTTCGCTTCGCACTGTCGAGATTCGATGACTGCGAGACGCAACACAACGCCACTCGAGCTTTTCGGAAGCTCCTCGAATCCTGCCGACCTCTTAGAGTCGATACCGTAATCGCGACAGATGCCCATAATACGGCCTCGCCCGACAGCGAATTTCTTCGCCACCGAGCCGTACGAACCGCCGTCTTCCATCAGTGGTCTGACAACATCGGCTTGCTCTTTGCGGGTCAATTTCAGAAAGGGCTTTTTCTTCATCGCTGGTTTCTCCGATTGAGGGGAAACGCAGACGCTACACACAACTTTTTACTGCCAGAAAGAATACATTAATAATGCGAAAAGTCAATTTACACGCACAGATTCTAGCGTGCATTTTGGCTCATTTATTGCTATAATTGCCTCAACATGGCACGCCCACACACTAACTTTGCCATCATTGCGCGTGGAACCTTTTTCAGGGAAACTTCGAATGCGCGCACCAAACATCTTACTAACCGCTCGTAATCCGTCGGCGCAATTTAAGACACTATGGCAAAGTCTAGTGACGGGGCACGCGGAAAAGATGACCCAATACCTGTTCCGAAGGCACGACCCGAAGGGGTCGTATCGCGTAGCATCTCGACCGAAATGCGCGAGTCGTATCTCGACTATGCGATGTCGGTCATCACCGCCAGAGCACTTCCCGACGTGCGCGATGGGCTGAAGCCTGTGCACCGTCGTATTCTCTTTGCGATGCAAGAGGCGGGCCTCTCCGTCTCCGCGAAGACGCGGAAATCGGCGACCGTCGTCGGAGATGTCTTGGGCAAATACCATCCGCATGGCGACGCATCGGTCTACGACGCGATGGTAAAAATGGCGCAAGATTTCACCATGCGTTATCCGCTCATCGTCGGGCAGGGCAACTTTGGCTCTATCGATGGCGATGGCGCCGCCGCGTATCGGTATACGGAAGCCAAGATGTCGCGTCTCGCTGGTGAGATGATGAAGGACATCGAAAAAGAGACCGTTGACTTCGTTCCGAATTACGACAACACCAAACAAGAGCCCGCTGTATTACCGTCCGCGACGCCTAATCTGCTCCTGAACGGCACTTTGGGCATTGCAGTCGGTATGGCAACGAATATCCCGCCCCACAACCTGCGCGAAGTGTGCGAAGCGGCGGTGCATCTTATCGAAAACAGTTCAGCGACGACCGAAGACCTTCTGCACTTCGTACAGGGTCCGGATTTTCCGACCGGCTGTATCGCGTTCAACCAGAAGGACATTGCGCACGCGTACGCGACCGGCCGTGGCGGGGTCGTGGTGCGCGGAGACGCAGAAATAGTCGAAGGCAAGAAGGGCGATTATCAAATAGTCATCACCTCGATACCGTTCCGTGTCAACAAATCCGATTTGCTGACCAAGATCGCCGACCTTGTGCATGAAAAGAAGCTCGAAGGAGTGCGCGATATCCGTGATGAGTCCACCAAAGACATCCGCGTCGTCGTCGAATTGAAGAACAATGCAAATGCCCAGACAGTATTAAACTATCTCTACAAACACACACAGCTCGAAGAGACCTTCCATTACAACGTCGTCGCACTCGTCGATGGCGTGCCGCAGACGCTTTCCCTGAAGGCACTCCTCGAATACTTCATCGCGCATCGCAAGGAAGTAGTCACGCGCCGCACAAGGTACGACCTCAAAGTGGCGACTGCGCGCGAGCACATCTTGCTTGGTCTCAAAAAAGCGCTCGACCACATCGACGAGATAATCGCCCTCATAAAGAAATCAAAGGATGTAGACGATGCGCGGGCGGGCCTCATGTCGAAGTTCAAGTTCTCCGTCTTGCAGGCCAATGCCATTCTCGAGATGCGCCTCTCCAAGCTCGCCGGTCTCGAGCGCAAAAAGGTAGAAGACGAACTGAAAGAAATCCAAGCGCTCATCGAGGAATTGACGGCGCTCTTGAAGAGCGAGAAGAAGCTCATGGGCCTTATCACCAAAGAGATACGCGAGGTTATCGAGAAATACGGCGATGACCGTCGCACCAAGATAGTGAAGCGCGGAGCGACGATACTCTCTGCTGAAGACCTTATCGCGGACGAGGATTCGGTCCTCGTCCTCACACAGGGCGGCTACATCAAGCGCACGAATCCTGCGGAATATCGCCGACAAAAGCGCGGCGGAGTGGGCGTCGTCGACCTCGATACCAAAGAAGAGGACTTCGTCACGCAATTTCTGACCGCCTCCGCGCACAGCGACCTCCTTTTCTTCTCTGACCGCGGCAAAGTGTATCAATTGAAAATGTACGACCTGCCGGAAGGCAAGCGCGCGACCAAAGGCAAATCCATCATGAACTTCATTTCGCTCGAACAGGGTGAGCAGATAACCTCCATCCTAGCGATGCCGAAAGAAAAGAAAGCGGTCGAGGGCCTCTCGCTCATCATGGCGACGCGAAATGGCACGGTAAAGCGCATCGCCGCCAAAAGTTTCTACGAAGTCCGCCGAAGTGGCCTTATCGCAATCGGTCTGGATAAGGGTGATGCGCTTATTTCCGCGCAATTTGTATATACCGGTGACGATGCGGTCCTAGTGACCTCGAAAGGACAGGCGATACGATTTGCCGCAAAGCAAGTACGCGAGATGGGGCGGCAGGCGGCGGGTGTGCGCGGCATGAAGCTCCGAAGCGGGGATTCGATAGTTGGCGCGGGTATCGTGCCCAAGGGCGCGAAAGACGCCCAACTCCTCGTTCTCTCCTCGACCGGCTATGGAAAAAAGACCAAACTGACCGAATACAAGACACAAGGCAGAGGCGGCTCGGGCATTAAGACAATGTCTATTACTCCGAAGACCAAACAGCTCGTGGGCGCGGCGGTCGTTCTCGCAAGGGGCGGGGAGCTTGTCGCGATGTCCAAGAAGAGCCAGACCATTCGCACGGGTCTTGATGAGATTTCCACGCTCTCGCGCGCGACCCAAGGCGTGCGCGTCATGAAAATGCGTGAAGGGGATTCGGTCGCGTCATTCGTGGTGTTCGAGGCACAAGTAGCTGGAGAGTAGTTTCCCCACGTATGCGGCACGCGGGCTCGAAGCCCTAACGTCCGCGGTATAATGAACGCAATGCAACATGTGCAAACGCATGGTCCTTTGTCCGCACACGGGTTTGCGCATCCGCGGCGCAATGTCGCGGCACTCGGCGTCGAGCCGGGGATGTCGGTTGCTGATTTTGGTTCGGGGAGCGGCATTTATGTTCTCCATATCGCCGAAGCACTCGAAAATTTCGGGCATGTGTATGCGATAGACGTGCAACGCGATTTGCTTCAGCGTGTCAAGAACGAAGCGCACCGGCGCGGATTCAAAAACGTCGAAGTTATCTGGACCGATCTTGAACACGAAGGCGCTTCAAAGATTGCCGATGGAAAGCTTGACCTCGTCCTCATTTCCAACCTTCTATTTCAGATAGACAACAAGGCAGCGCTCTTCCATGAGGCGGCGCGGATACTGCGCCCTACGGGCAGGCTTGCTGTCATTGATTGGCGCGAGTCATATGGCGGCATGGGGCCACAGAAGGCGGATGTCGTCACGCAAGAGAAAGCACTCGCGCTCGCCCACGAACATGGATTTGAATTACAGCGTGAATTTCCCGCGGGCGCTCACCACTACGGGCTTATTTTCCGATTAACAGTCCACCCCAAAACATGAGAAAACTTTCGATGTTCCAGATCATGCTTCTCGTCATCTTCGGCGGTCTTGCCGTATCTGGTGTCTTGATATTCGCACTTGCCATAGGCGGCGGCGACACGAACACGATCGGTGCCGTCAAGATTTGGGGCACGCTTGACCAAGGGGCGTTTTCCATCGTCATCCGACAGGCGACAGAACGCGATGGACAATTGAGCCAAGTCACCTACGAGCAAAAAGACCCGGCGACCTACGAGAGCGAGCTCACCAATGCGCTTGCAAGCGGCACGGGGCCAGACCTCTTCCTGATGCGGCAGGATTACGCACTTAAAGACGCCGGCAAGGTTGCCCTCATTCCGTTCTCGGCGCTTTCGCAGGCGCAATTCGAGAACGCTTTCATCGAAGCGGCAAGTCCATTCCTTACGCAAAAAGGTGTTACTGCAGTCCCCCTCTTAGCCGATCCTCTCATTTTGTATTGGAACAAAGATATGTTGGCTGCAGGTGGATTCGCACAGCCACCGAAATATTGGGACGAGCTTTTCAACATGGCGCAGAAGATAACGACGAAAGACGACACAGGCTCTATCCGCAAATCCACGGTTGCATTCGGTGAATATCAGAACGTAACGAATGCCAAAGATATCGTCGCGACCATGATACTCCAATCCGGTAGCACCATCACAGCGTACGACAACGGAGGGCACCTCACTCCCGCGCTCGCGCCGCGCGCTGGGGGCGCCACACAAGCAAGCGTGTCGGCCCTGCGTTTCTACACGGAATTCGCGGACCCTTCCAAGAACAGTTACTCATGGAACCGCTCGCTTCCGGAAGCGCAAAAAGCATTCGCTTCGGGCGATGTAGCGCTCTACATCGGGTATGCAAGCGAGGCACCACTTATCGCGCGCACGAATCCAAACCTTAATTTTACCGCCTCGCCTATGCCGCAAATACGCACCGGCGGTAAGACACTCACCGCCGCGCGTGTCTATGCACTCGGAGCTTCCCGCGCAGGCAAGAATCCGACCGCTGCCATTACCGCGGCGTTCCTTCTGGCATCGTCCGAGAATGCGAAAGCGCTCTCGAGTGCGCTCGGGATACCGAGTGCACGCCGCGACGTCGTGGGGCAATCTGCGCAAGGCACTGACGACCTCTTCAACAAACAAGCCATTCTTGCCAACTCATGGCTTGATCCTGATCCTGAAAAGACAGCTACGCTCTTTCGCGCTATGATCGAAGGTACGACAAGCGGAACCTTGCAGGTAAGCGAAGCAATCCAGCGCGCGGACCAGCAATTGGCACAAATTCTTGGCCTATGAGCAAAACCGACAAACCGACCCCATCTGCGTCGTTGCAGGGCCCCAGCAGCTTTCTCGCCGTACATGTACGTACGACTCGTTCGCTGCTCTCCCCGCGCCTCGCATCTCGGGCCGTCTTGTCACTTTTGTCTGTTATTGCATTTTATATACTCACCACCGCTGTTGCCCACGCACAAAGCACCGGTCTGGAAAATCCACTCAACAGTAATTTCAGCACCATCCCCGCCTTTATCGCGGGAGCTTTGAAGGTCCTCGTCATCGTGGCGCTACCTGTCATAGCGCTCTTCATCGTCTATTCCGGATTTTTGTTTATCTTTGCCCGCGGCGATCCTACAAAACTCACGAAAGCAAAAGAAAATTTCGTCTACGTTATTATTGGGGCGCTCCTCATTCTCGGGGCATGGGTCATCGCGACTCTCATCGGAGGGACCGTAACTCAATTAGTTGGGAATTAATATGCGACATGCTCGGACCATATTACCTATACTATTGCTCGCGGCGCCAGCGGTCGCCAGCGCCGCCGCACCACGCACATTTCAGGAGCTTGCGAGCCTCATCGTCCTCATACTCGACAATGCTACGGCAGTCCTCATTGTCGCCGGTATCGTTATCTACTTCTGGGGCATCTCGACCAACATCCTAAAACTCAGCGACGAAGGCGGAGCAAAACTCAAACTATATCTTTTCTGGGGGATCATCGTGCTTTTTGTGATGGTATCCATTTGGGGAATTCTGCGGCTTCTACAAAGTACGATTTTTGGTAGTAGTGCATATAGTCAATCGTCGGAATTGACCGAGAGCAGGTCACCGGATCTTTTCCAGCCTCCGGTCTTTAGCGAATAACATTACTATGCAAAGCCCACGACTTCTTCCGCGCGCGCTCATGCTGGAAACGGCGGGACTTGCGTTTCTCACGACAGTGGCTCCGATGATGGCCTCGGCACAGGCGCTCACAAAAGCTGTCGGAACCTTCAACGTCTTTGTCGGGCTAATGCTCACTGCCTCCATCTTGGTATTTGGCACCGGATTCGTAGTCTGGTCCGTGCGTCTCGGGACGTGGCCGACCTACCGCACGGAAGGCGTAAGGATAATGGAGTGGGGGGTCGTGATACTGTTTGTGCTTGTAGTAATCCTCGCTATCGTGCAGTTCTTCCAGAGTCATGCGCGGGCGGCCGCATATATCGTATCAACCATTGTTCTCATACTCGTCGCGGCCGCTATACTGGTGATGGCGGCCAAGGGCGAGAAAAAGAAGGAAGAGAGAAGGCCCCCGAGTCAGCAGGGGTTCCCATAGGCCCGTCCGTCTGCGAGCTTGGCACACACGTACTCGTGCGTGCACCACCACTCTCATATCGGCTTCGCCAACATTCGAGCCCTTCGGGCGCCTCGCGGCGGGGTCGGTTATCCACATCAAGTTTATGTTGTCTATTGTGTTTTCTGCTCCTATCTATACCATTGAAGTACTCCCGCCTGCGCCGAAGGCTTCGGCGGGCAGGTAGAAATAGCGTCCACATTTATATATAGAATAAACAGAATATGCGGAAAATCATTGTTTCGTCCGGTTTTGGCGCAGCTCTCATCGCGCTCCCCGCACTTGCTTCTGCGGCGACACTGCTCGATACACTCGCTCTTTTCAATACCTTCCTGAATGCCCTCATTGGGCTTTTCATCACACTTGCCATCGTGGTCTTCTTCTGGGGCCTCATTGAGTACCTCGTGAACGCGGGGGAAGAAAAGTCCAAAGGCCTGCAAACTATGTTCTACGGCGTTATTTGCATCTTCGTCATGGTTTCCATCTGGGGTATCATCCGGCTTCTGCAGACTACCTTCAAAGTCACTTCGACCGATCCTGTAATCCCGAAAGGTATACAGATAAATACCGGAGGCACCTATTACTAATGGGTCTCATGGCCGCGTCTTAAAAGGCTGAACGAAACGGCCGCGCTCTATGGATGCTCTCGGAAACGTAATGGATAAGTTCTGGGCCTATATCATCTCTCCGGCCATTCTTGTCATTTTCGCCTGCGGGTTCTTTCTGTTCGTTTTTGGACTCGTTGAGTTTCTCTGGAAGTTGAACGAAGGGGGAGATAATAAAGATGGGAAACAACACATGGTGTGGGGCATCGTCGGAATGCTCATCATGGTATCAGTGTGGGGTATTCTCGACCTACTCGACAACACCTTCGGCCTCGACTATAAGAATCCCGATGTCGGCCGCGCGCAGAACGTGCAAATCCCCGTCAATTTCGGGAATTGAGAAATATTGTTAGGATACGCGAGTAGGGCAGGTGGCGTAATTGGTAGCCGCGCTAGGCTTAGGACCTAGTCCCGCAAGGGGTGCGAGTTCGAGTCTCGCCCTGCCCACTGACGATTTCTAGGAGCGACGATGTTTCCAAATGGTGAAAGTTATGTACAATCGTTGAACCGCCTATAGCTCAGCTGGTAGAGCAACTGCCTCTTAAGCAGTGGGTCCCTGGTTCGAATCCAGGTGGGCGGACTAACAAGGAATCGGTAGTGGGCAAAAGCGAACGAATCAATGAGTGATTACCCTCCCGTTATTTTTTCTAGAGCTTCTTCGAAAAATAGTGCGATTCTCGAACTTTCCAATTCCTTTTAAGAGGGTCTAGTACTTTTTCCCCGTATTTCTCTATTACTTCATCTGCCGTTTTGTTCTTAACCTCGTCATCTTCATTAGCCATGCCTTTAACAAGTTCCTCAAGGTGTGGATCCCTCTTTTTTAATTCGTATAATGTCCAAGTGGAATCAAGGCCAGCTTTTCTTTCTATTTTTGCCAACGATGAATCGTTTGCTCTCGCACACTCCCAATAGACTACCGTAGCCTCAAAATAGTCGCGAAGTAAATCAGGAATGCTCATCGTCTTGAGTTTGTTTTCCATTTTTATAGTGAAGAGCAAATGTTGAACAGCGAGGATGAACATTGGGACAGAGAGCACCGTAATGAGCACGTCCAACGACAATGTAGTTACTAAGTATGGTTCAGCTTGGATTAGCGAGAGTCCTAGATTCTCCACCCACAAATAAATCAGAAAGACTGTCGCGAAAAAGGCTACAAGCGCATATAATGCGATGAAGGTGTACGCAAGTTTGCCTCGCCATCGTAGGAAAGAGAGCAAAGCCACGAGACCAATTATTTCGACAGCCAGTGAAGTCAGGATGTCTATCGCTCCGTCATGATTGTGAAAATTGCCATATTGAGTCCGAATGGTGGTCGTTAGCCAGAGTCCAATCACGATCCAGAGGAGCCGATTTCGACTCTTCAAAAGTAGCAGAATCTCGTTCCACAGAAACGCATGGTAATTCTTCAGTTTTTCTTTTTCAGCCATACTGAGATTTTAACAACAATATATTGTTTTGTGCCGGGGGTGGGAGTCGAACCCACAAACCTGTTTAAGGTCAAAGATTTTAAGTCTTCTGCGTAAACCATTCCGCCACCCCGGCAGATCCCTATGTCGCAGGATTTCTGCGCACTATGAGTATACACACGGTTGAGGCATAGGCGAGAAATAAGTACACAGGGTAGAGGATATTCTGAAGCTCTAGGTTGTTTGAGGAAAGTAGCCCGAATAGAGCACCAGCTGAGAGCAAGACATAGGTCATCATAGTTTCGCTGTGTGGTAATCGGTACGACTTGATGGATGTCGGCAAAAGGAATAGGATATCGGCGATAATCGAAATGATAATTGCTGAAAGGGGTTCTTTGGTCGCAATCCAACTGATAATTGCTACTACGCCAAGCACGAAACACACTTTGTCGAGCGTATTGAATTTCGCATACCCATACCGGATGCCTAACACAGCAATAGTGGCGGTGCCGATCGTAGAGGCAATAGGCACAACTAGTGAGAGATTGGTGCCTTTCGCGAACTGAGCAACTATGGTTATTGTCGTCAGTAACGACCAGCCGACCCAAGAAACAATATTAGGATGAGTAGTGCGTGACAAAACATCCCGTATATAGGGAATAGTCCCGGCAACCAGAAGAAGTCCAGATAAAATCGCGCATCCTATACGGATCGCATCTATGCTCATGAGGCCACGGCGGGACTCGAACCCGCGCATAAGAGTTTTGCAGACTCCCGTGTTACCCCTTCACCACGTGGCCACGTGTCGAACGCCCAACGGGGCAACTATAGCATCAGTTTCTCGTTAATTCATCGACCCGTTGGCGGTTCTTTTCGCCGATGTCGAGGAGGAAATCAACGACAGGAATCGGGTGGAGACGGCTGTGGTTTTTTATGTACGCGCGGAAGTCTGTGCGGCTACGCTTTGCGAATTTGAGGGCTTGTGCTTCCATCGTCTGCGGCAGGACGGAGAAAAATATCTTCACCTCTTTGAAACTTGGGGAGACATCCGCATGCGTCACGGTGATGAGTGCTTTGACGGCTGATTCGCGCGCGAGAAAATCTCCCGCCATATGCGCGATTACTTCTGAAACCTGTGTTTGTCTCCGTGATTCCATGGGTTATTGCATAGAGCTTGTGAATGCCTCTATGACGTCGCCTTCGGCTATCTCGCACTCGCAAGCAACCTGTGCCCCGAATTCGCGGCCCTCCTCGATTCTGTCTACATCTTGTTTGTTAGCTTGGACATTCTTCAACTTTCCTGTCCCAACGAGCTCGTTGCGTCTCATGATGCGGACTGTGGCACCTCGCGAGAGAAATCCGTCGACGACTTTGCCACCGACGACCTGCGCATCTTTGCGGCTTGAGAAATGTTTCAGGATGCGGGCGCGCCCCGTGGTATTTTCGACGAGTCTCTTGGGCGCACGCTCTCCCAAAAGTTCCTCGAGACGCTCGGTGAGTTTGTAAATGATGGTAAAAGTCTCGATTTTGATACCGTGCTGAAGCGCGAGCGCAAAGGCCGGCGCGTCGATTACTACGTTGAACCCGACGACCACCGATCCATTACTTGCGATTGCGGCCTTCACGTCATTTTCCGACACAGCGCCGATGCCCGATTGTACGATGCTCACACGCGCATGTTCATCTCCCAGCTTCTCGGTCTCTTGTGCGATAGCTTCGAGTGAGCCGGAGACGTCTGCGCGCACTATTACAGGCATGGTAAATGGACCCACTTCTCCTTCGGCAAGTAGATGAGGGGCCGCGTGCGTGCTTCCGGCAGGCGCTTCCGCAGGGCGGGCGTCTTCAGCCTCGTGCTTTGTCTCATACGCGTAAAATTCTTCACCAACATTCGGTAGCTCGTCGAATCCTATGAGCTGTACTGGCGAGGAGAAGCTCGCTTCTTCAAGGGCCACTCCCGAATAATCTTCCATAATACGCACAGGAGCGATAGCGCGCCCCGCACGTACCGACATGCCGGAGTGCAGAGTTCCGTTCTTTACGATGAGTGTCGCGGCGAGTCCGCGCTTTTGGTCTCGATGAGACTCAATGACATAGCCTTGCGCCGCGGCGCTTGGGTCTCCGGTGAATCCCTCCATCTCCGCTACCAAGAGGATGAGGTCCAAAAGCTCTTCGACACCGGTCCCCACCTTGGCCGAAACGGCGGCCCACGGCACGTCGCCGCCGAATTTTTCGAGGTACACATTCTGCTCCAAAAGCATCCTCTGTGTGCGCGCGATATCCGCTGTCGGCTTGTCTATCTTGTTGAGGGCGACGATGAAAGGGGTGTTTGTATCGCGGATGCTTTTCAGAGCTTCGAGCGTCTGCGCTTTCACCCCATCGTCCGCGGCAACGACGAGTATGGCGATGTCGGCGGCCGAGGCACCGCGTGCGCGTATCGCGGAGAATGCTGCGTGTCCGGGAGTATCAATAAAAGTGATGCGCTTGTTTTTGTGCACTACTTCGTACGCCGCGACGTGCTGTGTGATGCCGCCCGCTTCAGTGGCGACCACGTTTGATTTGCGGATGAAATCGAGGAGCGTGGATTTACCGTGATCAACGTGTCCCAAAACTGCCACAATAGGCGGACGCTCTGTTGAATTGTTCGGTTTTGGGGTCATACTGGTTCATATAAATCGTGCCACCCGCCACCGCCTTGGCTTCGGCGGGCAACGGTAGGGCAATTTTCCGCAGTATACTCCTTCCATGTGGGGATTCAAGAAACGTATTTACCTCGATTATGCGAGTGCCACACCCGTTCTTCCGAAGGCCGCGTCCTCTATGGAGGACGCGGCCTCGGCTTTCGCAAATCCCGGCGGGCTTCACGCGGAATCTGTAGTAGCCAAACGAGTACTTGAACATTCGCGAGATAAGATAGCGGCACATCTAGGATGCAAAGCGCGAGAGCTCATTTTTACTTCAGGACTCACGGAAGCGAACAATCTGGGAATAGTCGGCGCCGCGCGCGCTCTCGAGCGCACGCGGCGCACGCTCAAAGGAACGGATTGGATTGTCAGCTCTATCGAGCATTCGTCCGTGCTCGAATGTTTTGCCGAAGTCGAGCGCATGGGCGGCAAGGTGACGCATGTGGAACCGGAGCCAAGTGGAATTATTCCTGCCGAGAAAATCGCGGCTCTGTTGCGGCCCGAGACGGTGTTCGTGTCAGTAGGATGGGGGAACAACGAAATTGGCACTATCCAGCCACTTTCCACTATCGCACGCATTCTGCGCGAGCACGAAAGAAAACACCTCTCGACAAGCTCGGGGCAAGCGCGACATATTATTTTTCACAGCGACGCAGGACAGGCCCCGCTATATCGTTCGCCGCAGGTCCATACGCTCGGCGTTGATATCCTCGCGCTCGGAAGCGGCAAACTCTACGGGCCGCGCGGTATCGGTGCTTTATACATTTCCAACAAAGTATCTCTTTTGCCGGTTATGTTTGGCGGAGGACAGGAGCGGGGCTTGCGAAGTGGCACAGAAGATGTGGCGCTCGCGGCAGGATTCGCCGAAGCACTCGATATCATTACCCGCGAGCGCGAAAGCGAGTCGAAGCGATTGCAGAAACTGCGCGACGATTTCGCGCGTAAAATTGTTGCACACGTCCCCGACGTCGTCATCAATGGCGATCTGCGTCACGCACTTCCGCACATGCTCAATGTCTCGATACCGGGCGATAAAACAGGCGAGTATCTTGCATTACAACTTGACCACGCAGGTATCGCACTTTCGACCAAAAGCGCCTGCAACGAAGGGCAGCAATCCTCGCACGTTGTCGAAGCGTTGGGAGTGGAGGGGTGGCGCGCAAAAAACACCCTCCGTTTCTCTCTCGGCCGCGAAACTACCGCGCGCGATATCGCTCGCACGTTGAAGGCACTCATACAACTCTCATGAGCTTGCTTTTTGGAGGTTTCGTACTATAAAGATGGCATGGACATGGAACAACTCTCAAAATCGCAAATTGTTCTTCTCACACTCCTCGTTTCTTTCGTTACCTCCATCGCTACCGGCATCGTCACCGTCTCACTCATGGACCAGGCGCCGCCTGTAGTCGCACAAACGGTCAATCGCATTATAGAGCGCACGGTCGAGAAGGTGACGCCCGCGGGCCTCGCCGCGGCGACCGCCGTCACCCAAGAAAAGACCGTCATCGTCAAAGAAACCGACCTCATTTCGGCGGCTGTACTGCGGGCCAATCCTTCGATTGTGCGGCTCTATACGACGAGCACCGACACCCCCGCATTCTTAGGGCTCGGGGTCGTGATGGATACATCGGGTACCATCGTGAGTGATGCGGGCGTGTTCAAAGACGGAGATGTGGCAATCGCAGAACAATCGAGCGGCTCTCGCGTGCGCGCGTCGCTTACTTCGCAAGACGCGACGTCTTCGCTAGCGTTCTTCGCTTCGGCAACATCTTCAATCGATGGGAAGCCGGTCACGTGGAGTCCGATTGCGATTGCCGGTACACACCCCACGTTGGGCACAACCGTCATCGCGCTTGCTGGTAAATCGGTTGCTCGTATTGCCGCGGGGATCGTTACTACATTGATTGCGCTTAGCGAAGGGGGGCCACAGGTCATCGATACCGACATAGGGCCCGAGGCCATTCTTCCCGGCTCTCCTTTGATAACGACCGAAGGCAATCTTCTGGGCATACGAACCGAAGCGGCGCGCACGAGCTCGGCTTCGGGTTTTATATCGGCGAGCGTCCTCATAAAGCCCGACGAAAAGAAAGCTGAATAAGCAGCCGGATTAGGGTATTTTTCCCCTTCATTTTTTGTACCCGATGCGCTATACTGCGCTTAGGATTATGCACATCAAATAGTACGTATGGCACCATTCAATAATTACACAACCAAGGCGAAGGAAGCTATCCATCGCTCGCACCAGCTCGCGGTCGAGCGTGGCCACAATCAGGTATCCACGCTGCACCTTTTTGCCGCACTTTTGATGCAGGAAGAGACGATGGTTGTCCCCATGCTCGAGCAGATCGAGACAGATGTCGCGCACCTTTCCGATTCGATATTGGAATTGATCGAAGGCACGAGCGGGAACACCGCAGTATCTCCTTCCTTCCAGCTCTATCTCACGCCGGAATTGGTGCGAGTATTCGAAGCGGCGCCACGCATCGCGGCAAGTTTCAACGACCAGTTCGTCTCGCCCGAGCACCTTTTGCTCGGAATCGCAGAACACCCTGGACCTGCGTCCGATATCCTTAGCCGTTTCCGGATCGATCGCACCGCACTCGCGCGTGTGCTGACCGATATCAAAGAAGGAAAAATACGAGATACCGACACACCAGCAAAGCCCCGTGCGCTCGCGCGCTTCGCGCGCTCGCTCACTGACCGCGCGCGCGAGAACAAGCTCGATCCGGTCATCGGTCGCGACGCCGAGATTACGCGCGTCATTCAGATACTCTCCCGCCGCACCAAGAATAATCCCGTCCTCATCGGCGAAGCCGGCGTGGGCAAGACTGCGGTTGCCGAGGGGCTCGCACAGCGTATCGCCTCGAGCGACGTTCCGGAGTCACTCCGCGGCAAAGAGCTCATCCAACTTGATCTGGGGCTCCTAATCGCCGGCACGAAATACCGCGGGGAATTTGAAGAGCGTCTCAAGGCAGTCATGAAAGAAGTTGAGCGTTCGGAAGGCAAGATAATTCTTTTCATAGATGAAATGCATACGCTCGTGGGCGCCGGCGCCGCCGAAGGCTCGATGGATGCCTCCAATATGTTGAAGCCGGCGCTCGCGCGAGGGGACATCCGCGTCATCGGCGCGACTACACTCAAGGAATATCAAAAGCACATCGAGCACGACGCCGCGCTCACTCGCCGCTTCCAGCCGGTGTACGTCAACGAGCCTTCTATTGAGGACGCCATCGCCATCCTGCGAGGTCTCAAAGAGCGCTATGAGCTCTACCACGGGGTGCATATTACCGATGACGCGATGATTTCTGCGGTCCAGCTTTCCGCGCGTTACATCACCGAGCGTTTTTTGCCGGACAAAGCCATCGACCTCATCGACGAAGCCTCTTCGGCACTGCGTCTCTCGCTCGAGAACAAACCACCGGCGCTCGAGGAAGCGCATCGTAAGGTAACGCGTCTCGAGATAGAGCGCGAAGCTCTGAAAAAAGAATCAGAAGCTGGTGAAGGCAAGGCGCGCACGCGCGTGAAATCGATAGACAAGGAAATCGCAGACCTCCGCGATGGGACCCGTGAGCTCGAAATGAAGTGGAAGAATGAAAAAGAAACACTTACCGAGATCAGGCGCGCGAAAGGCGAGCTGGAATCGGCACGCATCGAATCTGACGCGGCCGAGGCGATAGCGGATTTCACAAAGACCGCTGAGTTGCGCTACGGCAAAATACCGCTTTTGGAAAAGGAAATCGAAACGGCCACGAAGCGCCTAAAGAAATTACAGCAGACGCGTCGTGTACTCAAGGAGGAAATCACAGAAGAAGACATCGCCGGTGTAGTCTCACGATGGACGGGCGTACCAGTCTCGCGCATGCTAGAGGAAGAGGCGGAAAAGCTCTCACGTATGGAGGAGGAGCTCAAAAAGCGGATTGTGGGGCAGGATGAGGCGGTCTCCAAAATCTCCGACGCTATTAAGAGAAGCCGTGCTGGCATAAGTGATCCCAATCGTCCGGTCGGCTCCTTTCTCTTCCTAGGGCCCACGGGCGTAGGCAAGACAGAATTGACACGCGCACTTGCAGAATTCCTCTTCAACAGCGAGAAGGCGCTCATACGCGTCGACATGTCGGAATACATGGAGAAGCACTCTGTGTCAAAGATGATAGGCTCGCCACCAGGATACGTGGGATATGACGAGGGGGGCGGCCTCACGGAGCTCGTACGACACCGGCCGTACTCGGTCATCCTTTTCGATGAGATAGAAAAGGCGCATCCGGAAGTATTTAATATCCTCCTGCAGGTCCTCGACAACGGCCGTCTCACCGACGCCAAAGGTCGCGTCATCAATTTCAAAAACACAGTCGTCATCATGACCTCCAACATCGGCTCGGAACACATCGACAAGATGTCGGGTCTCGGATTCGGGAGCGGCTTGAGCAAGACCGAAGGCGAGCGTTATGAGCAGGTCAAGGAGAAGGTCATGAGCTCTCTCAAAGAGTTTTTCCGCCCAGAATTCTTGAACCGCTTGGATGAGATAATTCTCTTCAACATCCTTTCGACGGATGCCATCAAAGATATCGTGCGGATGCAGATAAGTATCGTAGCGAAGCGTTTGGAGGAAAAACAGATAAAACTCTCGCTCACCGACGCGGCACTTGC
The DNA here is from genome assembly GCA_030647655.1 of bacterium. GTDB lineage: Bacteria > Patescibacteriota > Minisyncoccia > Phycocordibacterales > UBA2100 > UBA10103. Next base: position 58,895 of record JAUSJH010000002.1, read on the forward strand.
TCACCTCGCCAAAGAAGGCTACAGCCCGCAATACGGTGCGCGGCCTCTCAAGCGCCTCATTCAGACCAAAATACTCACTCCTATCGCCAACATGATGGTCGCGCGCGGGGTGATGGAGGGCGGGTCTGTGGCGGTGGATTTCGACGCGGAAGGCGGTGCGGACAAAAAAGGCGACTTCAAATTCGACGTACGCAAAGGGCCGGAGCGGCACCGCAGCGCTCGCGTGCGAGCCGCAGTAAGGGCTTAAATCTTCTGCGCAATGAGCAAGATGATCTAGTTATCTCGGTTTGCTGTTTGGTTAATTCTGAAAGAGCTTAAGATTGATTGAACGTCTGCGTCGTACCGCATAGAACCCTTTGGCACATCAGCTGTTAGTCTCCAAAAGAAATAAGCGGAATCTGATGTCTGCCTGCTCCACGCACGGTCGTAAATGTAATAAACATACCTCTTCGGCCCATCTAGTTCCGTATAGACAACACGCGCCTCATTGACACTTGAAGGACCTGTCATTTCTACCGTTTCGACCGTGAGATTGTTCTCAGTGCCGTACGTTGCCGCTTCATCACTCGCCATTTTTAGGAAGGCATCTTGGTTGAATAGTGCAGTAGGTGCAATGCTCCATGGTTGCCATCGCTCAATCTGAACCGTTACGTTTGAATCATCTCTTGGATTCAACGTCACGTTGCCGTATTGAAGGGGCGGCTGGTCGTACATCCAATCTTTCGGAAACTCGAAAGTGTATTTATCCAGTGGCTCGTAGTATTCAATGAGGGTGCCCTTCTCAGTTAACGTCACTTCGTTTCTGGTGTGATTCCAAAAATGGACTGGTGGAAGGAGAAAACCAGCAAGCGTCAAAATGAATATTGCCACCAAAGCCCACATAACCCATTTGGACCGCGGCAGTTTTTCGTTGTTCTTTTGCCAGTCATAGGTCTTGAAGACCACTAGAGCGATTTGCAGTGCAACGACAGCCAGAATCAGTCCCATGGCAGGTGGAGTAACGTTACCTGTATAAGAAACCTTCATCATCCATGTTGAGATGAGTCCATATGCAGCGACGATTAAGAGTAAGACTGCGATAATACGAGAATTGAAAAAATACAGAATCACCGCGAAGATGAGAAGTAATAGACCGTCAAAATTCGGCCATGTGAGTATGGGAACAGAGAGCGCATTACTGCTTACACTTATCCACCAAAAAAATAAAAGTCCTGCTGCTTGAATCCCAGTCACAACGCATAGGCCGAGTAACGCAGACCTCTTCGCCTTAACAGTCTCTTCGGCAGACTTGTAAGGTTCTCCAAGCAGAAATATTGAAGCCATAAGATTTCTTCATAATCCTAACACCTAATCACGCGGTTATTAATTCAGCTCAATTTTGCGTCGGGAGGGATTCGAACCCCCGAAGACCGAAGTCGCGTGGTCTACAGCCACGTGCATTTGACCACTCTGCCACCGACGCAACAGCGTACAGTATGCCGTATTTTCCTGCATGCTACAATATTTGCATGACCCGCAGGCAGGTGGTTCGATTGGCCGTACTCTTCCTCCTAGTCTTTATAGTGGCGCCCTCGCTTGTGCTTGCGCAGGGCAATATTTTGCCCGGCCAAATCGTGCCCCAACAGTGCAACGACCCCGGTGGCTGTAAATCAATATGCGACTTGGCACAGGTCGCGCAGAATGTTCTCAATACCGGCATCTACATCGCTGTTTTTCTCTCCGCAGTCCTTTTCGCGTGGGCAGGATTCTTATATCTCACGAATTCCGCGAATTCAAGCGGCATATCGAAGGCCAAGGAAGTATTCCTCAACGTGGGGATTGGACTCGTCATCATCCTTGCCGGCTGGCTTCTCGTAGACACGCTCATCAAGGTCCTTGCGGGAGGGAAGTTCGGCACATGGAATAAAGTGTGCGAGCTTCTTCTGCATCACGTATCGGCTTTCGTATAAAAGGTTGCGAAATACAAGGCTTTCGGCTATAGTCTCGCGGTATGTCACAGAATCAACTCATAAAAATCGCCTGCTCGAAGTGCGACCGCACCAATTATTGGTCGCGCAAGAACAAGAAGCTCGTTACCCGCAAGATCGAATTGAAGAAATATTGCAAGTGGTGCCGCAAACACACACCGCACAAAGAGGCTAAGAAGTAGCGCGTACGAACGAAATCAAAGAGCCTGCGCATAGCAGGCTCTTTTGACGTATACCTTGATATGATGTATGTAACCACTAACGAAGGTTCATATGTTGCCCAAAAAACCAGAAAAGAAGAAAGCGATTCGTTTGCGTGAGCAAGGTCGTTCTCTGAACGAAATCGCAAGGCAACTTAAAGTCTCAAAGGCATCTGTCTCTATTTGGGTACGGGACACAGTTTTGTCGAAACGTGCGCAGGAAAGAATTGAAAGGAAGAAGCTCGAGGCGCGCATGAAGGCCGCGAAGACTAATCGCGAACGGACAGAGCGCCTTCTACAGAACGCCGCCGCGAATGCTGATGCCGCGGTATCTAGCCTCAAACTTGATGTCGAACTTATGCAAGTAATGTGCGCACTTATTTACTGGTGCGAGGGAGAGAAGGCGAAAAATGATAAAACGCTGACGTTCGCGAATTCCGACCCACGTCTTGTGACGACATTCCTGTTCCTATTACGCAAAAGCTTCGAGTTAGATGAGGGAAAACTCAGAGTCTGCCTACACTTACACGACTATCACAAAGAAAAGGTTCAGGTGCAGTTTTGGTCGCGGGTAACGAGGATACCGCCCACTCAGTTTCTAAAAACTTACCACAAGCAACACACGGGAAAACGTACGCGAGAAGGATATGCAGGATGCGCGAGTATACGGTATTATGACACTCGGATTGCTCGGCAACTGCAAGCGCTCGCCCGGGCATTCCTAAAGAAAACGGGTCCATAGTTCAATGGTAGAATATCTCTCTCCAAAAGAGCAGACCTAGGTTCGATTCCTAGTGGGCCCGCCAACAAAGCGATATGCAAGAAACGCCTAATGAATTCGGAGATATCTCAGTAATTCCGGATGTCTCTTCAGGTGATTCCAGATTTGCAGAATATTGGAATATAGTCTTATCAGAGTTTCGCGGCAAGATTCCATGGGTCGAAGAGGTAGACATCTCACAAGTGAGCGCCCACCTTGTAGTAGAAAATCAGAAAGTCATTGGAGGTCTGGCGCTATTTAAACAGTCTCCTGAAAGTAAACCGCTTATTGAGGACAAAGAAGCTAAATTTGGGAAAGGTGGCTTATATGTCAGTTGCTTCGTAATGGATAAAGAACATAAAGGGAAAATCACGCAAACAATTTTTAACACAACCTTGAACTCGATATTGCACGCACATGGACCAATATGGTTCGTAGCTGATTCGAAGATGGCACCGTACTATGAGAGATTCGGTGCAAAGCATACCGCAACAATAAACAACCTAGAAATTTACTCCATACGGGACAAGGAAATTACTTCTTAAGCCACTCCCGGACCGTTTTCGACATACGCTGCCTCTCTGACGGCTTAAACCACAGAATATCATTATTTCGTTTCCAATATGTGAGTTGGCGCTTCGCATAGCGGCGGATGTCGCGATTAAGCTTCTCTATCATCTGGGGTCTAGTCGTCTTGTTTTGGAGCAGGGAAGCGAGGGCTCGGTATTCAAGCCCGAGCTCCTCCATACGCTTGTATGAAAGTCCCTGTTTATGCAACCGTTTCGCCTCTGCAATCATTCCGAGCCTTATACGATGTGTCAGTCGCTCATGTATCCTACGTTCCAACACTTTACTTTGTAAAGCGACACCGAGCCAGCAGACATCGAAATATGGAAACTGGAGTGACTGATTTCGTAAATCAATCATCGGAACTCGGCCGATGGAGTCGACTATTTCTAGCGCTCTAATAAGGCGGCGCTTGTTGTGACGGTCAATATTTCTTGCACGTCGCGGGTCGCTTTTTTGCAACATGGCAAAAAGTTCGGTGGTCGACTTGTTCTCGAGCAGTGCGCGAAGCTTTTTGTTGGGCGGGACGTTGGGCAATACGATGCGGCCAACAAGTGCGTCGATATAGAATCCCGTGCCGCCGGTTACTATCGGCAATTTGCCGCGCGACGAAATATCCTCGATCGCAGTACGGCCATGCCTCACAAAATCGTCGGCGCTAAAGTCCTTCTTTGGTGATGCGATATCAAGCAGGTGGTGGGGCACGCCTTTCATTTCACGCTTTGTGATTTTACCCGTGCCGATATCGAGACCTCGATACACCTGCCGCGAATCCGCGGAAATTATCTCTCCATCAAAGCGGCGCGCGAGCTCGACCGCGAGCGCGCTTTTGCCAGAGCTGGTCGGGCCGACGATTATTAACACCTTTTGTTTCTTGTTCATTGCTGGCGTATTATAGACGCTCTGCCCGCCTCTCCGCCAATTGGCGGATTCGGCGCGGCAATGCTGGGATGGCGGAATTGGTAGTGCTGGGACATCGGTGCCATGATAGCGAAGGTCATTACAGGTTAAGATTCACAATAAGCCGGGATGGCGGAATTGGTAGACGCGCACGACTCAAAATCGTGTATCGCAAGATGTGAGAGTTCGAGTCTCTCTCCCGGCACAATGGTATAATTCTTTTCATATGGACAGTCCGTATCAAGGCGATTCGATTTTCTGGGTGGAGGTGGAGCGCATAAAGCCTAATCCGTTTCAGCCACGCAAAATCTTCGATGAAGCGGCACTTTCATCGCTCGCGGAATCCATCCGCCAGTACGGCGTCCTCCAGCCACTCACTGTGACGCGCAAGGAGATAGAGCGGCCCGGTGAGGGTATATACGTCGAATACGAGCTTATAGCAGGCGAGCGGCGTCTACGCGCCGCTCGCATCGCTGGCATCGTTCAGGTGCCCGTTGTCATCCGCCATGGCGAGGATTCAGACCGGATGAAGCTCGAGCTCGCGATCATCGAGAATTTGCAGAGAGAAGATCTCAATGTCGTGGACCGTGCTATCGCGTTCGAGCGATTGACCAAAGAATTCGGGCTCAAGCACATCGAGGTGGGGAAACGCGTGGGCAAAAGCCGAGAATACGTCTCCAACACCCTGCGCATCCTCCTTCTTCCGCAGTACATGCGAGACGCACTTGCCGCGGGCGAGATCAGCGAGGGCCACACCCGCCCCCTCCTCATGCTTATAGATCGCCCAGCGGAACAAAAGACATTCTTCCAAGAAATAATCACGCGTCGTATGACGGTGCGCGATGCAGAACAATTCGCGCGCCGGATAGCGACAGAACGTACAAGAAAGCCTGACCTCACCCCAGAGCTATTGCTCCTCGAACGCGAGTTTACCGAGAAATTGGGCACGCGGGTGCGCATCGAGAAGAAGGACCAAGGCGGCAAAGTCCTCATTGATTTCTTTTCGGTGGACGACCTCGCACACATTAGGGACGTCTTGAATCGGGAACATGAAGTACGCGCGCCATCCGCGCCTGCAGAAGCACCGTCTTCAGCGCAAGTACAGAATGAAAGTCCGATAGCAGAAGCGGCTCCTTCGGAGCCGGAGGAGAAGAAAAATACTCCTTCTGTCTCCGGACAAGAAACGGGTTCTCCGCCAGCTGGCGGATCACCGCAAGACGACCTCTATTCGATAAATAATTTCAGCGTTTAGCCGGATTTCTTTTTTCCGCCAAAGGCGGATCCGCCTTTGGCGGATGCTTCCATAGCGGCGAGCGCCGCGCGGATATGTTTCTTTGCCATATTGGTCTTTGCGATATCGTGCCATTTTCGGGAGGGTTTTGCCGACGGCTTGGTGATTATTTCGACCATATCTCCGTTGCGCAAAGCGGTCTCGAGCGAAACCATTTTGCCGTTCACGCGTGCGCCAGACATTCTGTTGCCCAAATCGGAATGGACCGCGTAGGCGAAATCAATGGGCGTTGCCGCGACGGGCAGGTCTATGACATCTCCTTTGGGAGTGAAAACGAACACTCGATGACTGAAGAAATCGGACTTGAGAGTATCGAGATACTCTTCGGAGGCCTCTCCCCCTTGATGTACGCGTGCTAGTTCCTGAAGCCACTCAGGAGTATTCTCTTTGAGAGTTACGGGCTCACTCGGTTTGGGGCCTGCGCGTCTCGGGAAAAACTGCCGCATCCATTCGAGTCCGCCGCGTTTGCCTTCTTGCCCTCCTTCCCGCATCTCCTTGTAGGTCAGGTGCGACGCGATGCCGTAGAGCGCCTCGCGGTGCTGTGCCTCGGTACGGAGTTGCATTTCCAAGGCACTCCCGTCGCCGGTATAAACCGTCGTGTGGATGCTCTGGTATCCGTTTGGCTTCGGGAAGGCAATATAATCCTTGATTTTTCCAGGTACCGGCCGCCAGTGGCCATGAATGATACCAAGGGCCGAATAACAGTCGGCGACTGACGGGAAGATAACGCGGAGTGCGAGAATGTCGTATATCTTGCTAATGTCCCGCCGACCGAGCTTCAGATAGAGGCTGTAGATACCCTTGATACGAGCCTCGGTGCGGAAGTTGCGCAGTCCCGCTTCAGCAAGCTCACGCTTGAGGTCGTGCTCGACTTTTTCGAGCCGTTTCTCGTTCTCTTTCCTGCGCTCTTTGAGAAGTTCGCGCGTTTTCTCGTATTCTTTTGGGAACGCATGGGGGAATGCCGCGTCTTCCAATTCTTGTTTGGTAACGCTCATACCGAGCCTATCGGCGATGGGAGCGTATATCTCGAGCGTCTCTTGCGCGATGCGCGTGCGTTTTTCCACTTTGGGCACGTGCCCGAGCGTGCGCGCGTTGTGGAGACGATCCATCAGTTTGATAATAAGTACGCGGATGTCTTTGGCAGTTGCTGCAAAAAGCTTGCGGAGAGATTCTGTGTGCCGCTCGAGACCGCGATAGCGAAGCGTTCCTAATTTTGTAACACCTTCGACGAGCGAAAGGACCTCGTGCCCGAATTGTTCCTCCATTATTTTTGGCTTTATACCGGCATCCTCAATGGTGTCATGCAAAAGTCCGGCGGCTATTGCTTGCGCGTCCATACCGGCTTGCGCCAATAGGCACCCTACTTCCGCGGGATGGATGAAATATGCATCGCCCGAATAACGTTTTTGCTCTTTATGGGCCTCTTTCGAGAATTCGTACGCCTTTGTAACGAGCGCGATATCCGCCGCGCTTTTTCCCGACATTGCGGCGAGGATTTCGGAGAGGGGGCGGGGATTGACGGGACCCATATAAAAGGATAATACTGCGTGTTAGGAAGTTGGCAATGAAGGAAAACACCATGCTACTTTTTCAGTTTGTGAGGATTGTGATTTGGACAACTTTTATTACTGCAACGCTCAGGAATCGTCTTTGTGCCTTCCATCATGAGCGAATTGCACATTTCACACATGCGCCCAGTCGGCTTTGCTTTGATGGCATTTTTGCATTCCGGATAATTTGAGCAGGAAAAGAAAATACCGAAACGGCCACGACGCTCTACCATTTCGCCATTCCGCCGGCCGGCGGATGCACAATCGGGGCAGGCGACGCCGGTTTTCGTACGCGCTTCTTCCAAGGCATCCTTTCGCACGAATTTGCACTTCGGAAAATTCGAGCATGCAATGAATCTCCCGAAGCGGCCTTCGCGCTCCATCAGCTTGCCGTTCTTGCACTGCGGGCATGCCTCGCCGATGTCTTTTGGTGGAGCTATTTCAGTTCCGTCTTCTTTGCGTGCGCCGAGGCATTCGGGGAATTTGGCACAGCTCATAAAGCGGCCGTTTTTAGACAATTTGTAGACCATTGGTCCGCCGCACAGCGGGCAAGGAAATTCTTTTGGCGCGTCGCCCATATTGGTTATTTTCTCTATTTTATTCTTGCTTTTAATCGCCTTATTGAATGGGCCGTAAAAATCTTTGAGCGTCTTTTCATACTTGCGCTTTCCCTCGGCTATCTCGTCAAGCTCATTCTCCATTTCTGCGGTGAAGGTATCGCTTATGTACTCTGCGAAGTTGCCTTCGATGAATGTGGAAACGACATCGCCGGTTGCTGTCGGGAGAAGTGTGCGCCCCTGTTTGTCTACGTAGCCGCGCGTCTCGAGCGTCCTGATTATCGAGGCGTAGGTCGAGGGTCGGCCGATGCCGCGCTTCTCCAGCTCTTTCACCAAGCCCGCTTCGGAATATCTGCTTGGCGGTTGCGTCTCTTTGCCTTCTGAACGCGCTTCGACAAGCGTGAGCGCCTCACCCGCAACTGCTTTTGGCAATTCAACATCTTCTCCGCGCGCGTCGGGGTCGGCCGCGAGCCAGCCGTCGAACATCACGCGTGAGCCATTCGCGGCGAAGTCGGGAATGGAGCCATCTGTAATATTCGCGCGTATCTTCGTGCGCATTATCTTTGCATCTGCCATCTGTGAGGCGAGGGCACGGGCGCGAATGAGCGCGTACAATTTTTTCTGCTCCTCATTGTGGCCGAGACTGCGCTTGCTCGGGTCGGTCGGGCGCACCGCTTCGTGCGCCTCCTGTGCGCTTTTGCTCTTTGTCTTGTACACGCGCGCTTCGACGTACTTGTCGCCGAATTCGCTACGTGCGGCACTAATCAAATTATCCTGCGCTTCCTTTCCGAGATTCGTGCTGTCGGTGCGCATGTAGGTGATGAATCCCGCTTCGTACAATTTTTGCGCTATGCCCATCGTGCGCGATGGCGAGAGGCCTAGGCGCGTGGATGCTGCCTGCTGGAGAGTTGAGGTCGTGAAGGGGGCTTTTGGGGTTCTCGATTGCTCCGATTCCTCGACGCCTGTCACATTCCATTTTCCGCTTTTCGCCGCTGTGAGAATTCGTTCAGCTTCTTTCTCCGTCTTCGGCTCCTCGGTGCAAATCACAGTGAATTGTTCGTTCTTCCGCGTCTTCACGTCAGCGCTTATCACCCAGAATGGCTCCGGTATGAATGCGCGTATCTCACGTTCGCGCTCCATAATGATGCGCAGTGCTGGGGATTGGACACGGCCGGCCGAAAGACCGTAGCGCACCTTTTTCCAAATGAGACCGGAGAGGTCGTAGCCGAAGAGGCGGTCCAAAACGCGCCGTGCCTCTTGAGCGTGCACAAGCTCTTCATCTATCAGGCGGGGGTGAGCTAGCGCTTCTTGCATCGCCTTCTCGGTAATCTCGTGGAATACGATGCGTTTAGGCTTTTTGAGGCCTATGGTTTCCGCCAAATGCCACGCTATCGCCTCGCCCTCGCGGTCGGGGTCGGTCGCGAGGATGACCTCATCTGCGCGCGCCGCTACTTCGTGGAGTTCGTCTATTATCTTCTGCTTCTCTTTGACGACGATATAGCGCGGGACGAACCCGTTCGCCACATCGACGGCGTCTTTGTTGCTCTTGGGCAAGTCGCGAATGTGGCCGACGGATGCGCGCACGGTAAAACCCTTCCCGAGATATTTCTCGATGGTCTTCGCTTTTGCGGGTGATTCAACTATTACAAGCTTCATATTATTGAACGCCTCTGCGTTTGAGGCGTAGTCATACTCCAGAAGACTACCACATGTCAAATCACTAAAGGAAAATGCTCGGCGCAAGGCCGAGCATTTCAAAGGCAGCGTCCGCCTGAACTACTCACGGACGAACTCCGCTGGAGCGTTGAACCGATGATCGAAGACGTGTGTTCGATCGCCACGGTTAAGTCGAACGGCGAAGCCGTTGTACCAATCGACAATCAGCTCGAATGGCGCGTCGACACTATCGGCTTTTTCACCGGCATGAGCAATCAGGATGCCCAGTGTCCGCAGTTGCCCAGCGCTCATCGCTATCCGTATGGGTGTATTCAATTGCACGGGACTCTCCCTCGGTTAGCCGAATCAACTTCGGCGAAATGCCACTATGTATCTTTTTATACTTCTGTCAACGCACTCGCACCACACCCAACTCCTCCACTATCAATCCCTTTATTTCCATCGTACTAAGCAGCACGTTGGCTTCGGAAATTGGGAGTTCGAGCTCCGTTATCAGTTCGTCGCGAGAGACTGGCGAATGGATTATCTCGAAGACACGCAATTCATCGGGAGAGAGGTCGTCGCGCAATTCTGCCCATGAAGCAGGACCTTCGCGCTTCGCGATGCCGAGCGCCACGAGGATATCTTCCGCAGATGTGGCCGCCGTGGCGCCGAGCCGCAGGAATTGGTGTGTGCCTTTGCTCTCCGCGCTGAAGATAGAGCCGGGGACGACCAGTAAGTCGCGGTTGTATTCGGTGACGAGCTTGGCCGTAATGAGCGAGCCGGATTTTTCTTTCGCCTCGATGATGAGTGTGGCATGCGAAAGCCCCGCCATTATTCTGTTGCGCTTGGGGAACATATAATCCATCGTCTTTGCATCGGGTTTTTCTTCCGAAATGAGTGCGCCACCGGCTTTGAGTATCTCGCGTGCGAGGCCTACATTTGCCTTCGGGTACACAACATTCCAATCCAATCCCGAGCCTGGGACGCCGACCGTCGTAAGGCCGGCATCGAGCGCGCATCGATGCGCCTCGGCATCAACTCCATACGCGAGCCCCGAAACGATCACGATAGGGTAGCCGCGCAAGCCTTCTATCAGATGCCGGCACGCCTGTTTGCCGTAGGTACTCATCGCGCGGCTTCCGACGACCGCGAGCCATTTCTTCTCGAAGCTTGGCCACTCCCCACGCATACACAACTGCTTCGGCGCGTCAGGAATTTCCCGCAGAAGAGGCGGAAAATCAGCGGGGGAAAGCAGTTTGAGCGCATCGTCCATATAATGGTATGATTTTAACATCATGTTGGACATCAAATTTATACGAGAGAATAAGGACATCGTCGCGGCGGGGGCGAAGAAGAAGCGCGTCACGGTGGATATCGACAGACTCCTTGTGGTGGACGACAAGCGACGGGAGCTCCAACTTACCATCGACCAGAAGCGCGCCGAGCAAAATACGGCTTCCGATTCGATAGCGAGCGCAAAAAATGATACGGAGAGAAAGGAGATAATAACGCGCATGCAGGGAGTGAAAGAGGTGCTTAAATCCGAAGAAGAATCAATGCAGGAAATCATGAAAGAGTGGCGCTCTCTCATGGTGATGGTGCCGAATGTGCCCGATATGTCAGTGCCGGATGGGGAGTCTGACGCAGATAACAAGGAAGTGCGTCAATGGGGTAAGGTACCAAAATTTGATTTCGAGCCCAAGAGCCATAGTGAGCTTCTGCTCGCGAACGATATGGCCGATTACGAGCGCGGGGCCAAGGTCGCGGGCTTTCGCGGCTACTTCCTCAAGAACGATGGTGCGCGTTTGGTATGGGCGCTCGAGCGCTTTGTGCAGGACAGATTCATGACGCGCGATGGTTTTACGCCGATGATAGTACCGAGTCTTGTACGGCGAGAAAGTTTCGTCGGCACGGGATATCTGCCGCAGAGCGAGGAGGATCTCTACAAGACGCAGGACGGCGAGTACCTCGCGGGCACCGCCGAAGTCGCCTCGATGGGGTACTACATGGGGGAGATAGTGGATAAAAAAGATCTTCCCATCAAATTTTTCTCGTTCTCGCCCTGTTTCCGTCGCGAAGCGGGGAGTCACGGCAAAGATACTAAAGGCATATTCCGAATACATGAATTTGTGAAATATGAACAGGTCGTGCTTTGCGAAGCGAGCCACGAAGAATCGGTTCGATTACATGAAGAGCTCACCACGAACGCCGAGACGCTTTTACAGGAATTGAAATTGCCCTATCGCGTTGTTGTGAATTGCGGCGGAGACCTAGGATTAGGGCAAGTGAAAAAGTATGATATCGAAGCGTGGATGCCGAGCGAGAAAAAATATCGCGAGACGCACTCATCTTCATATTTTCATGATTTCCAGACGCGGCGGCTCAATATCCGCTATCGCGGAGAGGATGGTGTGGTCCGATACGTACACTCACTCAACAACACCGCGCTCGCGATGCCGCGTATTCTCTGTCAGATAGTAGAGAACAACCAACGCGCGGAGGGCTCGATTGCAATCCCGGAGGCACTTCGGGCGTACATGGGCAAAGATGTCATCACGAGGACTCATTGATCTACGGAAGCGGTCGCCGCAGGGGCAGCAGCGACTTTTTACGCCCCTGCCACGGCGGGGTGAACCGGAAAGTCCGAAACGTCCTATGCCACTGCGCGCGCGCCGTCGGCGACGGTACGCGCTTATCGCGTTTGCAGCCCTCATACTCATCGTGGTGGCAGTCTATGGCGTGAGCTTCATCTCATACCTTCCACGCTACACTATTCAGTCCATATCTATCGAGGGGGCACGTGAGGTGCCCGAGGAGCTTATCCGCCGCTATACCGAGACCATTCTCAACGACGGCTCATACACAATACTCTCCCGCGAAAATATCTTCCTCTATTCGCGCACTGAAATAGAAAAAGGGCTCGAAAGTTTCTTGCCTCGCATAGAATCTGCGCACGTCGTGGCTCAGTCTGTGCTTTCAACTGATCTTCATATCGTCGTGGAAGAACGCGAGCCGTATGCCCTCTGGTGTCTCGTAGAAGGAGGAGCGTGTTATCTGATGGACAAAAACGGATTCATTTTTTCTGCGATGGCCTCATCGAGTCCTGGAGAGCGCACAACGCAGTACATCTTCGGGGGTTCGATTTTAAGCAGCACGGATTCGACGGGCTCACAGCAGGTAAATCCGATAGGACAGAAATTCATCCCCGCCCATCTCCCCGGACTTCTTTCGCTTCTTGAAATATTGGGCCAGTCCGGATTCGAACCAAAAGGAGCCGTGGTAGACAACGACCAAGATTTCTTTGTGTCGCTCCGAAAAGGCTTCACGTTAAAAGCGTCGTTTGGTCAGGATACGAATACACTCACCAAAAATCTCGAGCTCGTATTGTCTTCCGATGCGTTGCGCGGAAAGGAAAAAAGTATCGAATACATCGACCTGCGTTTTGGAAATCGCGTATATTACAAATTGAAAGGAGAGGCGGAGGTATCAAACACCAGGCCATGAAAATATGAGAGGAGTTGCGAGTGACAGGAAGTGCGGCGTGAATGCTACTATGTTCAGAGTCGGACCGTATAACTCATGCCCCGCCACGACCATCTTATGATAATAGAGCAGATTAACCAGAACATCAGGGAAAATAGGCAAAATTCTACGCTCGATTTTGTCTATCAGCGAATGTCGACATCCTTGCCCGTAGACAGAAAACTTGTCGCCGGATTCCTCCAGAAAGAAGGTGGACTATCTGAGGGTTTTTTATTGTTCGTTGAAGCACTCAGCGACAGACGAAAACGCTACTCTCCCGAAGATCTCGAAGAACGAGATGCAAAGGCTGTAGAACAGGCGAGTCCGTATGTGCCGAATGAAAGTGCGAGCAGGAATGTCGTACTCCGACGCGAGGATGAGGGAATACCGAGTGCCCTCGAGCTATTCTTCTTGATGCTCCTGTCGAGCAAGGAATGGGAGCAGATCTGCACTACGAAAGAAGAGGGAACTGCTCTCGGAGAGATGTCGACGCGCAATGTCATCGAGAATGTATTGGGTGACACGCCTCGCACCAAGAAATTCACCCATGCGGTACAAGCAGAAGTGCGAAAATTCGCGGAGTCCGCTTCTGTCGTATGCGACGCAGGTTGCGGACCGTTTCCAATCTTAGGTCTTTCGGCTGCGCTCGCATCTCCACGAGCTGCAGTAACGTGTATAGAATTGAACCCGCTTTCTGCAAGGATAGCGCAGGCAATCGTGGATAAATTCGTTGCGAACGGCAGCATCGCGGCGGGACAGATCCTCGTAAAAAGCGGCGATGCATTGACCGAACCCCTTCCTCCTGAAGGAAGTATCGACCTCTTTATTTCCGAGACGCTCGGTGCCGGACTTATGGATGAGCCGGGACCCGATATATTTTCGCGTTTTGCCCCGTGCATTAATCGAGATCGTGGTTCGACTATTCCATACCGCGCCAAACTTTCTGCGGCAGTCGTCCCGGTAAATAAAGGCATATCGCACGGCAAAGATGGGAGAAAGATTACGAGGTATCCGAACTTCGTTCTCAATACGAATGGTACAGAATTACCGGTCGTTCCTGCAGGTGAGTGGGTCCCGCTCGAAGGCGGAAAAGAGTTGCCGCTTACCGATATTCCCAAATGCATCAATGGCGTTATCGACCTTCCGTCCGGGTTGAGCCGCGCTGAGTTTGATGGGAACTATGATGTTGCGATATCCACGGAGTTTGTTATTAATCAAGATAGGCGAGAAGCCGTGGCCCGATACGAAACATTCATCACATCACCCGTAATGTTAGGAGTGGGTTTCGTTACGATTCCACAAAAGCTACAGAAGTCCGCTCTCGCATCTCTTAGGATTAAATTTTCGTTCGTACCGGGAGGTAACTCGCGTTTAGCATCAAAAGTCGAGGTGGTGCGGAGAGGCGATATTTGATACGGTGCCGAAAACCGGTATGCAATCGTTTTGGGGAAAATTGCCGAAGCCGTTTTTTGCGCTTGCGCCGATGGAAGATGTGACGGATGCCGCGTTTCGCCGCCTCATCGCGAAGTACGGCAAACCGGATGTGATGTTCACAGAATTCACTTCGGCCGACGGTCTTGCGCGCGCGGATGAAGAAGGGAAAAAGAAACTCTTGAAAAAGCTCGAATATTCTGAATCCGAGCGTCCCATCGTCGCACAGCTTTTCACATCTAATCCCGAATACATGGAAGCGGGCGCGAAGCTTTGTGCGGAACTCGGCTTTGATGGCTTTGATATCAACATGGGTTGTCCCGACAGGGCGGTGGAGAAAAGCGGCTGCGGTGCGGCGCTCATAAAGAATCCTGCGCTCGCGCGCGAGCTCATCCGTGCGGCGAAGAAGAGCGGCCTGCCTGTGTCGGTGAAGACGCGTATCGGGTACAACAGTGATGAACTTGATACATGGCTTCCTGAATTGCTTGCCGAAGAGCCCGCGGCAATAATCATCCACGCACGTACGCGCAAGGAAATGTCGGACGTACCTGCGCGGTGGGACACGATTGCGCGCGCGGTCGCAATTCGCGACTCATCGAAATCAAAGACACTCATCATTGGTAATGGTGACGTGAAAGATATCGCCGAGGCGCGCGCCAAAGCGGCAGAAACAAAATGCGACGGTGTCATGCTCGGCTGTGCGATTTTCGGCAACCCGTGGCTGTTTGTGGGGCGCACAGAGCCGCCATCGCGCGAAGAAAAGATACAAGCACTTATCGAGCACCTTGTGCTTTTCGATGAGTTGCTCGGCGACACGACCAATTACGCGACGATGAAAAAGCATTTCAAAGCATACGTTTCAGGCTGGGACGGAGCAAAAGAATTACGTGTGAAATTGATGGAAACCCAATTTGCAAAAGAGGCTCAACAGGTTATTCAAAGTGTTGTTTTTTAAGACGAACAAGAGTATCGTCTGCATCGGACGGCACATTCACGTAACCCATATCCTATACCCATGCAGGAAAGAAAGGCTCCAAATGAAAGAACCCAAGCTAATATGGCGGCCTTATGCGCCGAAGGACATTGCTCGGCCGATGCCCCCACAAGTGGTGGCCAAAGCAAGTCCAGAGAAGAGTGCCTTAACCACTGGTGCTCGTGCGCCTCTGCCGCTACCCCCGAAACCGGCGGTTCGCGTAGAAGACAAAGCAGCACCAGCCGGACAAAGAACGCGAAGTACAGTCAAGGCTCCGGTTATTCGTGGTGGAGCTTTGCTCGACATGATGGCGGAAATCAAACGACAGCACAAACTCGTTCTTA
Source organism: bacterium (assembly GCA_030647655.1). GTDB lineage: Bacteria > Patescibacteriota > Minisyncoccia > Phycocordibacterales > UBA2100 > UBA10103. Next base: position 74,616 of record JAUSJH010000002.1, read on the forward strand.
ATCTAGCCTATATTGCTAGGCAGATGGGCATGCCGGTCCAGCTTGTACGTAAGCTGTACTTAGCTGGGAACTTCACTCCCGAAATGGAGGCGCTCATTAGAACCGAAGATCTTTGGCTCGAAATAGCGTTTGCTATCCAGCAGTATCCACCAGCGCTTCGTGCTCCGATTGCAAAGACCTTCAAGTCGGCTGGGCGAACGCCAAGGAATCTCGGTCGCATCCTACGCGATGCGGAATCTGACGGCATGCAGATGAAGACTCTTCGGTTTCGGCTCGAAAGCCTAGGAGTCGTGTGGCCGAAAGGTCTGAATAATGACGGTACGCCGAAACAGGTGTAACGGGATAATGGGAGGGTAGGCCGGCCGCTATGCGACCGGCCTCTCTTCTTTCTGTATAATGCTTTCATGTCAAAAGAAGCTCGGCACGCGACGCTCTATCGCACGTATCGACCGGCCACGTTTGCCGAAGTGCGCGGGCAAGCACATGTGGTAGACGTGCTCGAGAAGGCAATCAAGAATAACAAGCCCGCGCATGCGTACCTCTTTTCCGGAGGGCGGGGGACGGGGAAAACCTCTGTCGCGCGTATCCTTGCACGTGAGCTCGGTGTCACCGACAAAGACCTATACGAGATAGACGCCGCTTCCAATACCGGTGTCGACGACATCCGCGAATTGCGCGAAGGCGTTCACACCGTGCCGTTCGAATCGCCGTACAAGTTTTACATAATCGACGAAGCACACATGCTTTCGCGTGCCGCGTGGAACGCATTTCTTAAAACACTCGAAGAGCCGCCCGCGCACGTGATTTTTGTCCTCGCGACGACCGCGCTCGAGAAAGTGCCCGATACCATCCAATCGCGCTGCGAGGTCTATGCCTTCAAGCAGCCGACGAGGGTGATGCTTGCGGAGGCGGTTGCCGATATTGCGAAAAAAGAGGGATATGCGCTCGAACGCTCCGCGGCGGAACTGGTCGCACTTCTTGCCGAAGGCTCGTTCCGCGACGCGCTTTCTATTTTACAGAAAGTGCTTTCGGTTTCGGACAACAAAAAAATAGAGGTCACAGAGGTGGAGATGGTCTCCGGCGCTCCGCGCAGTGAGATGATACGGCAGTTGCTTTCGGCAATCGCGAAGAAGGATTGCACGAACGCGCTCGGGGTGATACAGCAAGCTGTATCGGAAAACATGGACGCGCGTACGCTCATGAAACTTCTCATTCATCGTATGCGCGTCGTGCTCCTTCTGCGCTCCGCGCCCGATCTAGGGCATCAGCTCTCGCACGAACTCACCGAAGCCGACTTGGCACTTGCACTTGAGCTCTCCAAGGAAGCCGGTGTGAATTCCAATACATTACGAACACTGCTCGAAGCGTACTCGCAGACAGCTTATGCCGCCGTGCCGCACTTGCCGCTTGAGCTTGCGCTCATCGATATATGCGCCGCGAAGTAAAGAAAGGCAGGCCCGCGCCTGCGCGCGGGCCGGCTAAGTCGCCCAAAAAAGAGACTTCGTGGGGACACGTGGCCAATTGGTATCACGAACACGTGAGCGAATCCGGCGATACGTATCACGAGAAGGTTATCAAGCCCAATCTGCTCCGCGTGCTCGGCGACGTGCAGGGAAAATTGATCTTGGACGTTGCCTGCGGACAGGGTTTTTTCTCCCGAGCGCTTGCGGCGAAGGGCGCTCGAGTGACAGGCGTCGATATCGCGCCGGAGCTCATCGCTATCGCGCGTCAACTCGGCCCTGCCGACATTTCCTACATCGCCGCTTCCGCCTCGCGCATGCCGCTACCGGATTCGTCATTCAATGCGGCACTGTGCGTACTCGCACTCCAAAACATCAAAGACCTTTCAGGCGCGCTCGCACAAGTCGCGCATCTCTTGAAAAAAGACGGTTCGTTCGTAATCGTGCTCAATCATCCATGTTTTCGTATACCGCGGCATTCCGAGTGGGGATTTGACCCGGATGCCTCCGTACAATTCCGCCGCATCGACAGGTATCTCTCCGAGAGTTCATATGCTATCCAGATGCACCCGGGGAAGAATCCCGACGTGACGACGCTCTCGTACCACCGCCCGCTCCAGCTCTATATGAAAGAACTCGCGAAACACGGCTTCGTCCTCGCGGGCCTCGAAGAATGGATATCACATCGCGTGAGCGAAAAAGGGCCGCGCGCGGGGGCGGAAGACCGCGCGCGCAAGGAGTTCCCATTGTTCCTGATGCTCAACGCGCGTAAACAATAATTTTTACTGGGGGACTTGGAATCGCCTCTCGTTGCTGCTGCAACTCGAAACCTTCGCTCCCTCGTCGGGAGCTGCGGCCCGCGGTTCGTATTCAAGTCTACCCCACTTTTCCGCTTCGCTTCAAACTGGGGGACTTGGAATCGAACCAAGATTCACAGCTCCAAAGGCTGCTGTCCTACCGTTAGACGATCCCCCAATGTTTGTCGATACTACGGATTATATCCTCTTTTAGCAACCGGAAGGAGGTGTGGTAGCATGGGCCACATGAACAAACTATTAGGCATCGCAGTCCTTATTATTCTCATCGGCGGGGGTTTTTGGTATATGCAATCTAACAAGCAGTCTAACAAATTTGTGAATACTGCAGATATGTGGGGCAAATACCCATATGAATGTGATGAGCATGTAACCTTTACAATGACACCAGCATCAGACATGAGTTCCATTCAGGTCGCGCCTTCCAACAATGGAACGTATCCGCCTGCGAGTACGCTTATGAAAAAGGAGAGCGCCTCGGGGGTTCGCTATGAGGGCAACGGCATCGTCTTTGCGGGAAGAGGAGAGACGGTAACGCTCGGAGAGGGGGACTCGGCCATCAACTGCTCTCCTATCCCGCAAGAGTGGGGGTCATTTAATTTTGGCGACTAGTTTGGAAAAGAAAAAACGTCGCGATTTTCTGTGAGGGAAATGGTGCTGGGCACCATTTCCCTCTATCGGCGATTGGTCAAGGAGTCACCTGCGAGAATCAGGAGCCTGCGGAGAATTTCACGTACGTCGGGATAACGAAGAACTTCACGTCCTTTGCCCAGTCGTGACAGTCCCAGCCGACGTTATCGGCGCTCACACCGAAGTTTGCTCCGCTCGTGAGGTCGTTGGGGATGACTTGAGGAAGTTCAGAGATAGATTTGATGCTCGACTTCTTACCGACCGTCGCGCCCTCCTTCCAACTGTAGAGAAAGCCGCCGTCGTATATCATGAGGTTTGCCGAAGTTTCGTTGCTTGATACCGTCCGGAACTCGCCGCGCATTTTTCCGTCGGCGATATATACCCTGCTACTACTTTTCCCGGACGAGCTGACCTGCTCGTACAAGCATTCGTGATTTCCGGATTGAGTAAAGATGCTACGGAACGTGTTGGAGCCTGTTGGTTTTACGGCTGTGTTGCCGGTAGTGCCTTGTGTTTCAGTTACGTCGTTGTTTGAAGGTGAGAAATACCAAATACCAAGCGCGGCGATAATGATGACGACAATGCCTCCGATGAGTATATTCTTGTTCATAGATTGATTTGAGAATAGATTATGTCTTTTACACGGTGACGAGGATGAGATCCAGCGACCTTTCGCGTGGATTATAGCACACATGTGGAGATATCGGAAGGTGGGAGGTACGTCGGTCCGCTTACGTGCGCCGCTCTCGCATCCCTCTAGAATCCGAGAGACTTGAGGAAGGCAGATAGTTCCGCGCCTTCTATCGCGCGGTGTTCACCCGCCTTCAGGCCGCCGAGTTTGATATTCATTATACGTGTCCGTTGCAGGTCAATTGCATCGTTGTGCAAGGCCGCGCACATGCGGCGTATCTGGTGTTTCTTACCTTCGGTCAGCACTATCGAGAATAGCCGAGGACCAAGTAGAGTAACCGAGCATTTTTTGGTGGTGTAGTCGCCGATATCAACACCTTTTTCCATGTGCTCCTTGAAACTCGGACGCATTTTTGTCGCGGTTTCCACGCGATACTCTTTTTCGTGCTCGTACTCTGGATTAAGAAGCTTGTCGGTAATGCGTCCGTCGTCGGTCAGAATGATGAGGCCGTAGGAATCCTTGTCGAGCCTCCCTACAGGGAAAACTCCTTTCAGAGGAATACTGCCCACGATATCCTCTTCGTCATCTTGCGAAGAATGCGTGGTAATGCCGCGGGGTTTGTTGTATGCATAATAGCGATACTTCGGAGCTCGCCATTTCACGTCCACGACATCACTCTCGGAGACCTTGTCGCCGAGGATCGCACGTTTGCCGTTGATGAAAACTTTGCCCTCAGAGATTATGTCGTCCGCCTCGCGGCGCGTGCAGTACCTCTTGGAAGCGAGGTACTTGTTGATGCGCATCGGATATTGTGGTTTTTCTATGGTCATAGATAGAGAGAATAGTACACCCCGTGAGATAAAGAAGTTTTGTGTTTGTTGCTAAAGCCAAAAGTAGCTATCTCACGGGGTACACTAGCACTGTATGCACCATTTCGTCTACATTCTTGAATGCGCCGACACAACGCTCTACGTAGGATGCACGAATGATTTGAATAAAAGATTGAAAGAGCACAACGGCGCAAAAGCGGGAGCTCATTACACCAAAATCCGCCGGCCCGTCGTTCTTAAGTACTCTGAAAGGTTTGTGACACTTGGAGAAGCTCGGGCACGAGAATATGAAATAAAAGGCTGGCGACGAGAGAAAAAAATTGCCTTATTCACTCGAGGAGCTAGTCCTGAACGCAGTGAAGGACGCGCGCCCGAGAGGCGGAGATAAAATGCTTGACGCGAGCGGAGAAACTGGAGCTGATAAAAGCCTGATAGGGCAGTTTGTCCACGTCTGCATGTGTGGTTGCGCATACCCCCTAGGGGGTATATACTGCCGCCATGGCACACACGCATGACGCGAGCAAGAAGAGGCTGATGCGGCGCCTCAAGATTATCGAAGGTCAGATAAGGGGCCTTCAGAACATGATTAAGAAAGACATCTACTGTGTTGATGTCATTACACAAACATCGGCGGTAAAGCAGGGACTCTCCAATGTGGAGAATATGATTTTGGAGAACCACCTTTCGACCTGTGTCGTGAAGCAGATACAAGGCGGCAATTCGAAAAAGGCGGTTGACGAAGTACTCAAGGTCTACAAACTCAAGAGAAAATAGTATGGCGCACGACACGTACAGGGTAAAAGGCATGCACTGCGCGTCGTGCGCGAGCATTATTGAGAAGACGCTCAAGAAGGTGAACGGCGTGCAGAGCGTCGAGGTCAATTACGGGACCGAGACGGCCAAGGTGACTTTTGATGAAGCAAAAACAAATCCACGCCACCTTTCACAAAAAATAGAACCGCTTGGATATTCTCTCTCGCTCTCGGCGCCGGCGTCCGCAGAGCCCACAGCGGCGTCCATGGGCATGTCGGAGAACGAACACGCAGCGCACCTCGGGCTCAATCAGACAAAAGAAGAAAAACTGGCCGAGCTTGCAGGAATGAAGCGCATGCTTATGAGTGCTTTGCCGCTTGCGGCACTCGCCGCCGCGGGAATGATGTGGGGGATAGCGGTACGACTCGCGTTTCTGCCAAATTCTTCTGCACTTACCTCCGCGCTCGGGTTCTTCACGCCGCTTGCGGCTACGTACATGCTTTTCGTTGTGGGCAGGCCCTACCTCTTGGGTTTCTACCGCTTTTTGCGCTATGGGCATGCAAATATGGATACCCTCATCGGTATCGGCACATCCGCCGCCTATATCTACAGCGTTGCAGTATCAATATTCGCGAAAGAGCTGACCCCATTCATCAACGTGGACAGTACCTACTACGACGTCACCATCATTGTGATAGCGTTCATTACTCTCGGGAAATATCTTGAAGCGCAGTCAAAATTGAAAACAGGGGACGCGATAGAGAAGCTTTTGAATCTGCAAGCGAAAACGGCCCTCATCATCCGCGATGGTAAGGAGCTAGAAATTCCGGTAGACCAAGTTGTGCAGGGAGATCTTATCGTCGTGAAGCCAGCGGGGAGAATACCCGTGGACGGAATACTCACCGAAGGTTCGTCATATGTCGATGAGTCAATGATCACGGGAGAGCCCATGCCGGTAAAAAAGGCGGCGGGGGATACGGTAGTTGCGGGAACGCTCAATACGAGTGGGTCGTTCACATTTAAGGCGACGAAGGTTGGTTCAGAAACGATGCTCGCGCACATCGTCAAGATGGTGGAAGAGGCGCAGGGCTCTCGTGCCCCTATTCAGGCGCTTGCCGACAAGATTTCAGGCGTTTTCGTGCCCATCGTGCTCATCGTCGCGTTTCTCGCGCTGGCGAGCTGGCTTGTCGTCGGCTCGCAGTACCTCGGCTTCGCGCAGGCGCTTTCTTTCGGGCTCGTGTCATTTGTGGGCGTTCTTGTCATCGCATGCCCGTGCGCTCTCGGCCTCGCGACGCCGACTGCGATTATTGTTGGCGTAGGCAAAGGCGCGAGGGAGGGTATCCTCATCAAAGACGCGGCAACGCTGGAGAAACTTCACAAGGTGGACGTCATTCTCGTGGATAAGACTGGCACCATCACGCGAGGTAGGCCGGAACTTATGTCAATAAAGAATCTGTCCGAGAAAAGCGATACAGATATCATCGCGATACTTTCATCTCTTGAAAACAGGTCTGAGCATCCTATAGCGCATGCGGTTGTGAATTATGCAAAAGAGAAAGATATTGCGCTTTTACCCGTAGAGCAATTTGAAATAATCAAAGGAAAAGGACTCGGCGGTGTCATAAACGGCGTAGAATATCGGGTTGGGAGTGAGAAGCTCGCCCGTGAACTAGGAGCCACGTTCGCTTCACTTGAGAAAGACACATCAGAGGGAAAAACACCGGTCATTTTGGCAGCGAGCGGGAAAGCGCTCGCGGTCGTAATGGTAGCCGACCAAGTGAAGCCGGAGTCAGTACAGGCTGTGAAGGATTTGCACGTACTCGGAATTAAAATAGTGATGTTGACGGGAGACGACAAGAACACCGCACGATTCATTGCGGACCAAGTCGGCATCGACGAAGTAGTCGCGGAGGTCTTGCCGGAAGATAAGCTGAAAAAAATACAGGCGCTTCAGGCAAGTGGTCTCGTAGTCGCCATGGCAGGCGATGGCGTTAATGACGCGCCTGCTTTGGCACAGGCGGATGTGGGCATCGCGATGGCGACAGGGACCGACGTTGCCATTGAATCTGCGGGCATCACTCTCTTGCATGGCGATATCTCAAAGTTGGTGAAGGCTGTCCGCCTTTCAAAAATGACGATGCGCGGCATCAAGCAGAATCTCTTTTGGGCATTCATCTACAACATCGTCGGCATCCCGCTTGCGTCGGGAGTATTTTTCCCATTCTTCGGATGGCTCTTGAGCCCTGTCTTTGCGGGACTTGCCATGGCTTTCAGTAGTGTTAGTGTTGTAGTGAACTCCCTTCGTCTTAAGGCAAAAGCACTATGAATACATTCTCACAAAGAAATATCCTAGCGGCGCTCATGCTGGTGTCGTTTCTCGCGGTCGTACTTTTCAGTTTTGCCGCCATGGCGCATGGGGAGGAAGGAGGCATGCAGGGTGACTGCCCGTTTTCCGCCATGGGATTACCACTGTGTCCACAAAACATAGATGCCGCCGTTGTCCACCATATATCGGCATATCAATCATTTCTCGCGGTGTTCGTGGGCCCGAGCATAACGGTCGCTATAATCTCCTTGCTCTCCGGTCTGTTTGCCGCATTTCTACTCTCGACCGGACCGCCTTTATACAGGTCATATGTGTTTAAGACACGTTTCCACAGCATTTCGTCCCCAGCTCCGCGAGATAGAAAGACAGCTCGCTGGCTCTCGCTTTTAGAGAACAGTCCCTCCGTCGCCTAGAACACCCAAAAGCAGAGGCTTTTGGGTGTTCACGCTCGCCAAACCGGCGGGACGTGTATTTCTTTATCTATCTATAAATCTAAAAACTATGAAAAACAAAACATTAATCTACTCTGTCGTTTTCTTCCTTGCGATCATGGGCCTCTTCGCATGGGGCAATGCCGCAAAGGGCGGGGATACATCAGGATCGAATAGTCAAAAAAGCGCTCTTGTCGCGCCGGAAGTTCTCTACGACTTCGGCATAATCTCAATGAAAAACGGCAATGTCACCAAAGAGTTCACCGTGACCAACCCCACGCAAGAGGACATCACCGTAAAGACCGTGTTCACTTCCTGCATGTGCACGGAGGCCTTCATCGTGGAGTCAGACGGGAGCGCCAAGGGGCCATTCGGCATGCCGGGTCATGGCGGCGCAGTTCCGCCTGCCAACGAACTCATTAAGGCGGGCGAGAGCCGCTCCATCCGTGTTGTCTACGACCCGAATGCGCACGGCCCGGCCGGAGTAGGCGTTATTGACAGGTTCGTAACGCTCACTGACACATCTGGTAATACGGTCGAACTAGAAATCAAGGCAAACGTGACCCCTTAGTTATGAAGCGAATCCTTATCATCGCGGGTGTCATAGGCGCATTCATTCTTGCCGTCATTGTCCTCAAATTCAGTCCCGCAACATCAACACTCATCTGGAGCGCGAGCCAGGGCGGCGCGTGGCTTTTGCCGCTCGTGCTCATATCGTCGCTTCTCGACAGCGTACATCCGTGCTCGTTCTCCATCCTCCTTATCACGATAGCGTTCTTGTTCGGACTGCAGTTGACGCGCGAGAAAATCCTGCAAATTGGAGGCGTCTACATCGCCGGCATATTCGCGGCGTATCTCGCGATAGGGCTCGGCTTACTCAAGGTCTTGCACCTCTTCAATACTCCGCACTTCATGGGGAAGCTGGGCGCCTCGCTTCTCATCCTCTTCGGCATCATCAACTTGCTGAACCGGTTCTTCCCGAATATGCCGATCAAACTCAAAATGCCGTCCCTAGTAAATCGGCCTATGGCGAAACTCTTGGAGCAGACGTCTATCGCTGCGGCATTCGGGCTCGGTATCTTGGTCGGCATATGTCAGTTCCCCTGCATGGGCGGGCCGTACCTAATGGTCATCGGGCTTCTGCGCGACAGCCAGACGTATCTCGCAGGGTTCTGGTATCTACTCTTGTACAATGTAATCCTCATCGTGCCGCTCGTCCTCGTCTTGTGGTTCTCTGCCGATAAAACCGTGGTAGACAAGATGCAGGAATGGAAACGCGAGAACCTCTCGCACGTACGGCTCATAGCCGGCATCACCATGATCGTACTCGGCGCGCTTATTCTCATCGTCTGATAACGCTATGCTCATTACTATCACCGTCGTCTCAATTCTGGCCGTTACTGTACTGGTATGGCTCGCCAACAGGATACTGCCGTTCAAGGTTTGTCCGGTATGCGCCGGAGTATTTCTCACGTGGGTGTGGCTTCTCGGCGCATACTTCTTGGGCTACCAGATTGCTCTCGTGGTCCCCGCGCTTCTCATGGGCGGGTCGGTTGTCGGCATCGTGTATCAGGTGGAGAAGAAATTGCGGAACGTATCGGCCGGTGCGTTTCTGCTCTGGAAAGCGTTCTTTATCCCGGCTGGATTTGTCGCCGCGTACGCCGTTCTCGAACAATTGTGGACCGGACTCTTTCTCGCGGTCGCTTTTCTCGTGGCGATATCAGCTTGGTTCTTGTCTTCAAACAGTAGACCAGACTCGCGCAAAGAAACCGCCGAGGAAATTGAGAAGAAAATGAAAGATTGCTGCTAATTAAAATTAAATTATGGAACAACAAACACTCATAAAGAAAATAGATGTTGCATATCGCGAGTACGGCACTCCCGTTAGCATTGTGATTGCGGCAGTTATTATTGCGAACGCGATGTCCCTGACACAGGGTAGCGGCACCGCTGGATTTCTCGGAGGTAATCTTTCGGGAGCGGATGCAAAGCTCTCGGCGTTGGAGGAGGCGGTACTTCCCGCGGAAGGCGTGAAGTTGCCGATTGTGTGGGGCGACCTCGGTGCCCAGCTTGTAGAAGCGGGAGCAATTGACCCAGTAGCGTTCAAAAAGATATATCAGTCTCGCGGAACATTTTCTGCCGAGTACGAGAAGCTTCTCTCCGGACGCACGAATGGCCCGCTCACGATTACGGCAGACAATGCCGGATATCTCCTCAATTTGCTCTGGGCTTTCGGACTTGCCAACAAAAATCCGATACTCGAAGACAAAAAGGAAATGATGAACCCGGAGTACGGTGAAGTGGGCAACTTCGCCTCGACTGGCGGGTGGACAATCGCCAAAGGAAACGCGATGGACCACTACAGCAAGCACGCGCTCGTTACGCTTACCGCAGAGCAACAGAAGCTTGTCGATGAGGTATCACGCAACATCTACCGGCCGTGTTGCGGCAATTCGGTACACTTTCCCGACTGCAATCATGGCATGGCGATGCTCGGACTCCTTGAGCTCATGGCCTCGCAAGGTGTAAGCGAGAAAGACATGTACAAAACAGCGCTCGTGGTCAATTCCTATTGGTTCCCGGACACATATCTTACGATTGCGATGTACATGCAAAGCAAGGGTGTTTCGTGGGGAGCTGTGTCACCGAAGGAAATGCTCGGTGCCGATTATTCGAGCGCGGCGGGTTTCCAGAACATCTCGTCGCAAGTCAACGTTCCTTCGGGTAATGGCGGAGGAGGCGGCTGTGGCGTAGATACAGGAGCGTCGGCTGCGCCGCAGCAGCAAAGCGGGTGTGGGGTGTAGAATTAGAAGTCAACACTTATTACGTAACAAAATAACAAGTATGAAAACAAACACATTGGTATCAGTGCGAAACGCCTTACTCATTCTGGTGTTTGCGAGTGCGTTGCCGATCTTGGCCTTCGGACAAACTACGTCGACCGACACCACTACAGATGAAGTCGCCGCCGGTCAGCAACTCTGGCAGAAGCTCGGAGCGAAGCAAATCTCGTGCAATAAGCTGACGGACTCCGATTACGAACACCTCGGCGAGTACTTCATGAGCCAAATGATGGGAAGTTCCCACGAGGCTATGAACGAGACACTCAAAAGCCGTTTGGGAGCGAGTGGTGAAGAGCAAATGCATCTCGCTATGGGGAAGCGCTTGAGCGGTTGTGACACGCAGGCCGCGTATCCTTCTGGCTTCCAGGGCTTCATGCCAATGATGGGCGGAGGGTCAGGTTATTACGGGTCTAACAATGGAACTTCTATGATGGGAGGATATGGCGGTTGGCTGATGGGATTAGGCGGTATCTGGATGCTCTTCAATGTTCTGTGGTGGGTTGTTGTAGTAGCCGCAATCATCTGGCTAGTGAGGCGATTCTTTGGTACGTCTAGAAGTGGAGGAGGTTCGCCGCTCGATATACTCAAAGGTCGCTATGCGAAAGGGGAGATAGACAAGGAAGAATTCGAGTCAAAGAAAAAGGACCTCACTGCATAACAACAAACTATGCACAACCATAACGGCAAGGGGGATAATTCAATGATGTGGATGACGGTGCTCTGCTGCGCACTGCCGCTCGTTGTCCTCCTTGTCCTGGCGCTTCGATGACACAGTCGTAATTACTAACGAACAATCTCTATGATTAATACAACTCATCTTCTCAAAGTTACGGCGGCGTGGATAAGCATCGTGTATGCCGTTTGCTTTCTTGGCGTAGCGCTCTTCCCCGGAATCAGGTCAGCGTTCATGTATTACGGGCTTCATACGACGGCAAGCGTGGGCGAGAACATAATGACGCTCACTACATTCCTCTCCGGCCTCGTGGTATGGAACGTAGTCGCACTTCTGGCGGTTGGCCTGTTCGCCGCGCTCTTCAACAAAATCAAGGCGTAAAGAAGGCGGGTGTGATAGGATGGTCGCTTACATGCCGGATTCGGGTCAAAAGACATGGACACTTATCGACTATTTAGGAATCTATGAAAACAGGATTTATCATTGCCGGCATCGTGGCGGTGCTCCTAATCGGTGGCGTATGGTGGACAAACAGTCTCCAAAACAATGATTCGGACGTTATAGCCAGAAGCGGCTTACACTGGCATCCGACCCTTGCTATCTACGTGAAAGGAGAGAAAGTTGAAATTCCGCAGAACGTCGGGCTGGGCGCGGTGCATAAGCCGATGCATACGCATGAGGACCTGCCGCTCATACATCTCGAATTTAGTGGTGTCGTAAAGAGAGAGGACCTCATGCTCGGGCAGTTCTTCAAGAATTGGGAACGTGACATGCGCTCGTTCGGAGAGAACATGCGCATGACGGTAAATGGAGTCGAAAATACAGAATATGATAGTTATGTCATGAAGGATAAGGATGCAATAGAATTACATTTTGACTAAAACGGACATAATCATCATCCCGGCTCAATCCCGCACGATGACGGGCGTGCCCACATCGGCCCACAGGTAGAGCGTGTGCGCTTGCTCAAGCGGAAGGTTCACACATCCATGCGACCATCGTTTCCCGAACTTATCGTGCCAGTACGCACCATGGATGACGCCGCCCTCACGGGTGAAATATAAATTCCACGGCACGCCGGGGAGATCGTAGTATTGGGCGCTCACGCCGGGCAGGGGCCCCTGCATATAGCGGGTCGGAGTCTTTTTGTAGACGGTGAATGTGCCGCGCGGCGTGGGCGTGAATGCGAGTCCGGAAGATATTCGCTCCTGCATGAACAGCGTGTCGCCTTCGTATGCATAGAGCATTTGTGCGGAGCGATCGACGAGAATGCGCTTTGTGCTCGAAGCTCTTGTGCCTCCCGCCAAGTTGATGATGCCTTCGTCGCTGAACGGGCGGACGAATTCTCCAGCCACATACCAATTTCTGCTCACGCGCTCGGGGTAACGGACGGGTTCGTCAAATGCGATTTTGTACCACGTGCGCCCATCACGCTCGAGCGTTTCCCCTACCTTGAGCACCACGCCCGTGCGCAACCGCGTGACCACGGGATATTTTTCGCCGGGACCGGAGCGGACATGTACGCATGTTCCCTCAAAGTACGGCCCGCAGCTGTCCATTACCTCAATGTATTGAAAGAGTGGCGGTGCGACGATGGGCTCTGTTTGTTCTATTGGCGCCGTTGCGACTGCCGGCACGGCACTTCGCGTGATTTCTTGCAGGGTCAGGTCGGTTACGAGGACAATCGCTACTGTGGCCAAGAGCACAAGAAATATCCTCTGTCGCACAAGCACGCTCATGGGGGCATTCTATGTATTTTTTGAAAGCGCACAATCAGGACTCAATACATATGATTGTGCTAGCATGCCCCCATGCTGGTAGATGAAATAACCATAACGACCAAAGCGGGCGATGGCGGCAAAGGCTGCGTTGCTTTCAATAAGGTCAAGCTCTCGCGGGGCCCCACGGGGGCAGATGGAGGGCTCGGTGGAAGCGTCTACTTCGAGGGCACCTCGGATATCAATGCGCTCATGAACTACGCCAGCCAGAAAGAAGTGGCGGGAGAGAAGGGGCATGATGGCCGCGGGCAATTCCTCGACGGTCGTCGCGGGGAAGATCTCGTCGTGAAAATCCCGACGGGGACCACTATCACCAATATAGAAACGAACTATACCCAAGAGATAACAAAAGTGGGTGAGCGCATCCTTGCCGCAGGCGGGGGCATCGGCGGGCGGGGGAATTTCAAATTCCGTTCAGCTATAAATACAACGCCGATGGAATCGGAAGAAGGCACGCCGGGCGACCGCGCGACTTACCGACTCGAGCTCCGGCTCATCGCCGACGTGGGCCTCGTTGGCTTGCCCAATGCAGGCAAATCGAGCCTGCTCAATGAGCTCACCGCCGCCAAAAGCCGTGTGGCTAATTACGCCTTCACCACGCTTGAGCCGCACCTTGGCTCGTACTACGGAATTATCCTCGCCGATATCCCCGGCATCATCGAAGGGGCGTCGGGCGGCAAGGGGCTCGGCGTCAAATTCCTCAAACACATTGAGCGCACCAAGGTACTCTTTCATCTCATCGATGCAGAATCCGACGACGTCGTGCGCGACTACAAAGTCATTCGCAACGAATTGCAGACGTATAACCCAGAGCTCACCAAGAAAATCGAACATATCCTCCTTACGAAGACTGATGCAGTGCCTCCCGAGGAGTTAAAAGAAAAGATTGCGGCACTAAAAAAAGCCAAACTCAAGCCACTTCCGATATCCATCCTCGAACCAGCAAGCCTCGAAGAAGTGAAAAAAATCCTCAACAAGATCAAGGACGAGAAAGGGTTGTAGGTCCGAGCTTCGAGAAAGGGTTCCTGACACCCTTCCTCCCACAGCAAAATCAAGACGATTTATCGGATCGGTAGCCGACACCAAGGTCCGGCCTTGGTGTCGTAAGCCACTTCACAATCAGGTGCCAATCCCGTCGTATACTTGCAACAATGAGGTTCGAACCGCTGGTTTATCTGATACACTTATCCTATGAGTTACAGTAAAAAATTATTTGTAATTGCAACAATTATTGCATTAAGCGGAATAGTCGGGGCTTTATTATTGACCGTTTTTATACCTGGGTTTTATCTTTGGTACATAGGTATCCCTTTAATGCTCATAGTTTTTTTATTTGCATTAAGAAAACTTTTTCAATCTACAACAGTACAGAAAGATAAAATATATATTGTAATCACGCTTGTTATCAGCATTTTATATTTACTTCCTACTAGTAGTACTTTGTGGTCTCGGTTTAATTATAATCTTAGAAATTACGGAATGGAAAAAGTGCAAAACTTTGAGCAATGTGGAAGCATTCCCTATGTATCTCAAAAGGATGAGTGTATTACTCACGTTGCAAAAGTAAAAGGTGATGCTGACGGATGTAATCAAATATCAGATATACATACTCAGAATTCATGTAAACGATTTGCCACAGCAACACTAGCAGGGATTATGAATGATGTCTCCCTATGCTTTAAGATAGAAGATTATATTGAAAAAGATTATGAACGTATTCAACGTCTTATAATCCCTATTTGTATAGGAGAAGTCGCTAGGATCAATAATAACCAGGACGCATGCAATGCATTTCGTGATGTTGAAGGATTTGTAAAAGAACATGGTGAAGTAGAAGTGAAGCAATATATTGATGAATGTAAATCCAGAGCCGCTGGAACCCCTGTTCAACTTCCAATTATCTCACGGTAAATAAATGGGGACAATAAACGGGTATAAACGGGGATATAAACGGGGACAGGCACAGTTTATCTCCCTTTTTTGTGGCGTGAAAAGCACAAAGGTCGGTTCTTTGTGCTTCGAGGACTTTTAGACGCTGTTTCCGGCGACGAAGCCGGTGGTCCAGCAGAGCTGGAGCGAGTAACCTCCCGATGGGCGATTGATGTGGAGCACGTCGTCCGTGAGAAAAGGATAGGCGCAGTTTATTTCACTTTTCTGGGGTGTAATGTTTTTCGGTGGGCGACCCGCGATGAAGGAGGTTACTTAATGAGGGTTACAGTGCGCATGAGACTGTTGAGCGCTCGCCGGTCTTTCGCTCCGAGAGTGCCAATGCATTTGAGAAGGCGCCGCGAGTCGAGAGCGCGCAGTTGAAACACAAGAGCTACGGATGGTTTGGTAAGCTTGTTAGTCGCGTCGGGCAAAATGCGCAGGGTGGCATTGAACCGCAAGCGGGCAGTATTTGAAGAAAGTGGAATAATGAGAGAAACGCCCCCTTCTCCATACAAAAATATCCCCGGCCGGATGCCTGCCTGTTCGCGCCCCGAGGGAATAGTGCCGAGATCTACGAGGACAATGTCCCCCGGCACCACGCTGGTCATAGGTTGCGGGCTTTTGCGAATTGCGCGAAATCTCTCAAGGACGTCTCGTCCCAGAGACGCATCTCCGCGGCCATATCATTCTCCGCCTCAATGGCTTGTTTGAGTGCGGTACGGACATACTCTGTCTGCGTCACACCGTGCCTCTGCGCACGCTGGCGAACTTGTTTTTCGAGGCTCTTTGGGATGACTACGTTCATGCGATTAGTATAGCGCTATAAATCCTTCAATGCCACTCATAGATAAACGGAGATTCTCCTTCGCCAAGGCTACGCAAGGGCGCAGCAGGCGCAGTTTGCCTCTTTTAGACACTGTTACCGGCGACAAATCCGGTGGTCCAGCAGAGCTGGAGCGAGTAACCTCCCGATGGGCGATTGATGTGGAGCACATCGCCGATGAGGTAGAGATTGGGGACTTTTAGGGAGCGCATGGTGCGCGTGTCTACTTCAGTGAGCGGCACGCCGCCGTCGGAGATGACCGCTCTATCGAACCCCATGAGTCCCGAGATTGTGAGTGGCGCGCCTTTTAAGAGATGAACGAGTCGTTTGCGCTCTTCTTTTGTCACGTTGTGGGCTTTGAGATTTACATCGGGAAGCGCAAGCAGAATGAGAATTCCTTTTGCCATTCCATTCGGAAGAATCTCTGCCAGTACATTTTTAAAATCCTTATTCTTGTTGGCATCCATCTTGGCAATTATCTGCCGCTCGAGGGCGGCGAAGTCTGTATCGGGATACATGTCGATGGTCGCGGTAACCTCGGCATTCTTGAGCAATTCCGCAACGGCGCTCGCGCTGTTCAATATGAGGGGTCCCGAGAGTCCGAAGTGGGTGAAGAGTAGCCCGCCCGTCTTTGAGAATGCGCGTTTGCCGTCGGAGAAGAAGGTGATTTTCATACGCTCGAGCGAGATGCCCGCGAGCGACTTTACCCAGCTCTCGCTTACTTTCAAGGGCACGATAGTCGGAGTTGGCTCCTGCACGGTATGTCCAAGCTCTGTGAGCCATTTGAATCCATCGCCCGTCGAGCCCGTCTCGGGATGCGAGACGCCGCCGGTTGCGATTATGAACGTATCAGCACGATAGGTGCCGTGTTCGGTCTTTGCCTCCGCGATGCGATTGCCGACGGCGGAGAGATTCTTCACAGACGTTTTCATCATCACGGTAACGCCTGCGTCGGTAAGATATTTTTTCATGACGCGCGTTACGTCGGGAGATTTTTGCGTCTCGGGGAAAGCCCGCCTGCGCGCTTCTACGACGAGCGGGAGCCCGCGTACGCCAAAAAAGTCGAACGTATTCTGCACTCCGAATTGTGAGAGCGGGGAATAGAGGAATTGCTCCGCTGAGCCGTAGTGTTTGGCAAATGCATGTCGGTCAAACTCGGCATTAGTGATGTTGCAACGGCCGCCACCAGTGATATCAAGTTTCTTCCCGAGCGTCGCATTTTTCTCGAGCAGCAAGACCGATCTGCCGCGCTCGGCCGCACGCCCCGCCGCCATCATTCCCGAAGCTCCGCCGCCGATGACGATGACCTCGTATTTTTTGGTCTCTGCGCTCATAAAAGATGTATAACAGGCTTCCGTGGCTCGTGCGAGTTGAAATTTGATTTTTTGGCCGAGTGTGTTATTATCACTAGATGAACCTGCCCTCCAAGACATTTCATCGCAATGGCAGGTGGATAGAAAAACCGGATACGACCAAAGTGGCGGTCTGTGCCTGTGAGAATAAGTACATCAAAACGCGTCCGGAGCAGAGCCAGTGCCTCAAGTGTATCTACAGGCGACCCGCGACCCGCTAGTACCTCGTCTGGTAGAATTATAGTTTCTATACCTGCGTGAGCCGGAATTGCATGAATGATATTAAGAACTTCATAAAATATATCGAGCCCGGTGCTTTTTATTTTGCGCTCGCGGCTGTCTTTACCATAGTTACGCTTGTGCGAGAGCCGCTGGGCCTGCCCGGTGTCGACACGCTTGCGAATATCGCTACGGGATTCTTCGAACGATACGGTCTCATGGCGCTCTACGTAGCCGCGCTCATCGAGAGCCTTTTTATGATAAGTTTTTATTTTCCCGGCTCGCTCGTTGTCATTCTCGCGATACTCGTCTCAGACCGCAGTTTTTTGGCGCTTACCATTATCATCGCGATCGGCTGGGCGAGCGTTATGACGGCGACCGTCATCAATTACTGGCTCGGCAAAGAAGGATTTTATCGTCTGCTTCTGTACCTCGGAAGCGAGGACGGCGTGCATGACATGCAAAAGTGGCTCGAAAAGCGCGGGAAATGGGCCATATTTCTCTCTGCGGTGCATCCCAACATTCTCGCCATCACGAATATTTGTATGGGCATTGCTAGGGCCGGTCTCGCAAAGACGCTCGCATTTTCTTTTGTCGCTATTGCCTTCTGGATACCGGTCCAAGTCTATGTTCTCGGTTTCCTGCTCCCTGATCCGAAAGAAAGTGCCGCGTTCTTGCAGTGGATAATCGTGGTAGGCATTTTCGTCCTCGGCGTGCGCGCCGTGCGCAAAAAAAGCGCAGAATTGGTGTAAAATATTGGGAAACCTTTATGAACAAAGAAATCAAACGGATACTGGTCGTCAGTGCGGGCGTTGCATTTATCGTGCTCGGCCTTATCGGCCTCGCATTGCCCTTCTTGCAGGGATTTCTTTTCATGGCCATCGGCCTTATCTTGCTTTCCATGTCATCCACCCGCGTGCGCACGTGGATGAAAGTGCGCACCACACCTTATCCCAAACTTCATGCAGGGGTTGAGAAAATAGAAGCGTGGATGTTGCGCATTATCGGACGGGTGGACGAGGAGGATGGTCAGCCTCACGCCTAACTGCGTATTACGCTCATGGAGATAATAAAAGAATTCGGCTCAAAGACATTTTCTTCGCTCAAGATACGAAATTACAGGCTCTATTTTCTGGGGCAGGGGCTCTCCCAGTGCGGCAATTGGATGCATATCGTCGCTTTGGGCTGGCTCGTCCTCGAATTGACCGGCTCGGGAGCGGCGCTCGGTAGCGTTCTTGCGTTCCGTTTTGCGCCGATGCTTCTCGGAGGTCTGTTCGCAGGCATCATTGTAGATAGATTCGACAAGCGGCGCATTCTGTATGTAACACAATCCCTTTTTTCACTTCTCGCGCTCTGCTTAAGTATTTTGGTCTACACGGACACAATCCAGATTTGGATGCTTTTTGCGAACGCACTCATCATCGGTCTCATCGATGTCGTCGATAATCCGACGCGCCAGACCTTCGTCCACGGAATGGTGGGGAGGGACAATGTGCGCAACGCGGTCACATTGAGCTCGACGCAGGCGAATCTCGCCCGCGCACTGGGACCTTTGATCGCCGGCTCGCTTATCGCAAGCGTCGGCATCGCCTTCTGCTTTTTTGTTAACGCTGTTTCTTTTGGCGCGGTACTCATCGTCCTCTCTCTCATGCGGGAGAGCGAATTTCACAGGGAACACAGTGAGCACAAAGCGCTCGGGCATATCTTGGAGGTCCTCTCGTATGTCGCGTCGATGCCTATCATCCGTACCGTCCTTCTCGTCATGGCGGCAATCGGGGCCTTTTCCTATGAATTTCAAGTCAGCTTGCCCTTGCTTGCACAGCAGACTTTCTCCGGCGCCGCCGCTGATTATGCGGCACTTCTCTCGGCGATGGGCGCGGGCTCGGTCGCGGGCGGCCTTTTTGCCGCAAGCCGGCACAGGATCGCCCCGCATGAATTCGTCATCTCGGCTTTGCTTTTTGGACTTTCCATTGTGCTCACTTCCATCATGCCGACCCTTTCGCTTGCGATAGTCGGAATGATGTTTGTGGGATTCTTTTCCATCAATCTCACATCGCTCGGAAATACGATGATACAGCTCGATGCGGCCGCGCATATGCGCGGCCGCGTTATGTCGCTGTGGGCCATGAGCATCTTCGGATCGACGCTTATCGGCGGACCAATAATCGGTCTCATCGGGCAATATGCGGGCGCGCGATGGGGGCTCGCCTTGGGCGGTGTCGTAGCCATTTTTGCCGGCCTCTATGCGGCGCGGACACTTCTTAAAAAAGACGAGACACAGCCGCTACCCGATGTCGAATTTGAGAGTGAGGACAGCACAGCAGAAAATCTGAAACTTTAATATTTCTGTCAGGCGGAGGCGGATTACGAAACAAACCTTGCGGCGAAGAGGGAAATCGAAGAATTACAAATCAGGCCTGCACGCATCGAGGACGAGAAACTTGAAAAGATTTTGAAGATTTTGGAAAGTAAATAAATCACTCTGGCCGGCGACCTTCCAGCTCCTCTTGTTCCTCTCTGGTAGCTTTTTCTAATTCCGTTTCATTTTCGACTTGCGCGGCGCTTTTCTTTGGGATAGTTTCGTACAAATCGGCACGCGTATCAGACTCCGTGCCCTTTTTCTCTTCTTGACGCTCTATTTCGGCATCCCTTTCGGCGCCATACAGCCGCCTGCGCACTTCTTCGGGGGATATGCGCTTATCTTTTTCTGCATCTTCAGGCATGTGTGGATTCTAACATATCCACACATGTAGCGGGTGCTTTACTTGACTAAATCGCTGCACTTTGGTAAAGTGGATGCATGAACTGGAATTTGCCGCAAAATAAGGCTTTAATAAAGGCGATTTTGTCGCTCGAAAACTCTGACGAAGCGCGGCGCTTTTTACGCGATCTTCTTACCGAAGGGGAGATAGAGGAGTTCACACGACGTTTCGAGACGGCCGAGCTACTTACCGAAAAGGTTCCGTATTCAATGATAGAGAAACAAACCGGGCTTAGCTCAACGACCGTAGCGAGAGTTTCGAAATGGCTCAACGGCAAGGAGGGCGGCTACCGCCAAGTCATCAGCAAACTCCATCACCACTCAACATCTCTGGCGAGAGGGAGTTGAGTTGATATTTCATTTCAGATTTTCAAACCAACCCCCTCTCGCGAGGGGGTTTTTGCTACGTGCCTCGGCCTCTGTGGCCGGAAAGAAAATCTGCTCTTTGAGGTACGAAAATGGCTCAGGAACGACCGAATAGGATCTTGGATGAAGAGGATCTTTCTGAGTGGAGGCCGCTAATTGGGCCCGCTTGGACGGCATATGTGCTCGAATCGGTGAAAGCTCGCGTTGAAGTTTGGCTGTTTGGTCCGAATGACGATGTCAACGCCTGTTGCGAGCTCTAGAACTCCGATCAAGAGAGGCTCAAAGAACTACTTCAAGACGGCATGGGTGTTGCCGGATTGTTCCTCCACCCACCATTGAACGACGAACCACCACTCTGAAAGGAAATGTCATGTCTTCCATCCTCCTGCCTTCAAGCAAGA
This sequence comes from bacterium, assembly GCA_030647655.1. Lineage (GTDB taxonomy): Bacteria > Patescibacteriota > Minisyncoccia > Phycocordibacterales > UBA2100 > UBA10103. The sequence goes on from JAUSJH010000002.1 coordinate 95,637, forward strand.
GCGTCAACCAACGTACGTTGGACATTCTTAGTTCTGCCGGCATCGCATTGGACCGAATGGGTTCAAAACGCGATACCAACATCCTCCTGACTGGCATCAAGTGGCCGATGACGGCGGCGCTCGTTCATCAGTCACGTATTCCGCAACTAGTCGCAGACGGTGCGTATACGCTCGGTATCGTCGGCCTCGATTCCGTTAAAGAGAGCGGCGTCGATGTGGAAGTGTGTGCCGACCTTCTGTTCAACCGTTCGACGTGGAACAAGGCAAAAATTGTCCTCGTTACGAAAGAAGGCGGTCTGACTGATGCGACCAGCGTTCCGAACGGCGCGCAAGTCCTGACGGAATATCCGCGTCTTACGCGTCAGTTCTTCGGGAAACTCGGCCGCAAGGTGGTTATCGTACCCTCGCGCGGCTCCATTGAGGCGGAGATTCCGAATCCGTATCCGTTTGGCGTCTGCCTTACGGAAACCGGACAAAGCCTCCGGGCCAACGGTCTTCGTGTCATCAGGACTCTGATGGAGACCAGCACTGTCCTAATCGCCAACAAGAAGGAGTACAGGGATCCGGAAACGCAACGAAGTATCCGGGCCTTTAAAACAATCCTGCTCGGCGTCATCGCCGCACGGGAAAAGGTTATGCTCGCGGCAAACGTGCCTGTAACGAATCTTAACGAAGTGCTTGCCGCTTTGCCGGCACTTCGGAGCCCGACCGTCACAAAACTTGCCAACGAACGATACGTCTCGGTGAGCGTTGTCGTATCGCGTGACAAGCTCAATGATCTGCAAGAGCGGCTTCTGGTTCTTGAAGCGGAAGGACTTGTCGTGATGCCGCTCTTTTCACTCATCCAATCCCGGTAAACCTGAAAGGAGACAGGAATGGAATGGAGTATCCGAACTTTGGAGAACCGACTCGAGGAGCGGGCGAAGGCTCCGGCGAGCGAATCGTACACGCGGCAGTTGATCGACAAGGGGGTTCGCGAATGTGCCAAGAAGTTCGGCGAAGAAGCCGTCGAGGTCGTCGTTTCCGCGACGAGTGAAGATGGTCCACAAATCATCGCCGAATCGGCCGACATGATATATCACCTGCTCGTGTTGCTCATGTCGCACGGCCTTACCTTTGCGATGGTTGAAGAAGAACTTAAACGTCGCGAAGGGCAATCGGGGTTGGCTGAGAAAGCTGCACGCAAACCGACGTAGGGCGGCAGTCGCTTTCCGCCAAAAGGGTAACTGTTCTTTTCAACGGGCGCGCTTCGGCGCGCCCGCAATCTTTTAGTTGCGCGAAATGGGGGATATGATATTGTGTACGTACATGCTTTCAATGACACATAACATCCGACGAACAGCTTCATTTGAGGCTGTTTAGAGTGTTTGTACCCCCACACGAACTTTCCAAAACGGCCTCAATCAGGGCCGTTTTTCGTTAGATGCAACCGAAAGAACGCATCTGACGATGCGTTCTTTCACAATGGAGGAAATGAAGATGTCAAAGTGGAAAGAAAAACCCGCTATGACTGCGAAAGATGCGCTGCTTGAACGTATCGAACAGTGGAAACGTGCTTCAGTCACACACGTGGTCAACGATCTCTACCTGACCATCGGCAAAAAGGTTAGCGACCGACTACAAACCAGTCTCATGACCAGCAAGTTTTCGGCGGTGTGGATCGATCCCATCTTGGCGTTCATCGAGTCTTCGGCGAAGCAGCTTTACGAGTCGGGCAGTACGGCCGATGACCTCAACGCCAACCTAATCGCCGAAGTTGCTGCACTTCGCTTTGAGAGTCTGGAATTCGAAGCGAGGATTCGAACTCTCGAACGCGCACGTAGTCGCACCGAGAAGTAAGCACACCACACCCAGCAGGAGATTCCGATGAACTTGAATTGGAATGCCTTAGTGGCGAAAATGAAGGTCACTGGGGAGTTCGATCCCGATGGTCTCGAGGCAGATTCGCTTGAACATGACTACAACGAAGGTCGGACTGTCATCCGCACCTACGGCTCTCGGATCACGGCACATGCTTCGGTTGGGGGCGGCGGGTACTTTCCTTGGTACCCGGAGTACGAAATTCGACGCATCTACGTTGCCTCTGGAGCCAACGGCAAGGGCAAGGGTCGGGAAATTGTGACGGAGCTGATGGAGCGATTCACGCGGATCGAACTCGGACTTCCGAGGAAGGTTCCCACCTTCTTTCTCATCAGCAAGAATCCGGCTGTCTGGCACATTGCAAAATCGCTTGACTTTGCGGCCGTAACGATACACTCGATGCCGTATGTCGTAGATTGGGCGAACAGAGGGGGGCTTTACTATCGACTACCTGAATCCGCGCGTTGCGACGAGCCGTGGAAGCTGAAGGAGCCGCAGCGGTGGTTGTACCTCAAATGACGACGGGCGCACGCGGATGATTCCGCGTGCGCCTGTACTTTTTTAATTGTGTAATACAATGGTAGCCACCGTATGAGACACCTTATATCGCTCAAAGAACAGAGTGCGGATGATATCCGCGATATTATTGCGCTCGCGGCGCGTATCAAGAAAAAATATCGTGCGGGGGAAACGACGGATATTTTGCACGACAAGACGCTCCTAATGTTCTTCCAGAAGGGTTCGACTCGGACGCGAATTTCATTTGAAGCGGGAATGACGGAGCTTGGCGGTCACGCCATCTACCTCGATGCCGCGAAGACGCAATTTGCTCTCGCCGATTTCCGTGACGAGATACGGGCCGCGATGCGTTTCGGGGATATCCTGATGATGCGCCTTATGCGTGTAGAAGACGTCGCGCTCGCGGCTTCGTTTGATCAGGTTCCTGTTATCGATGGCTGTAGCGAGAAATATCATCCCTGCCAAGCGCTTGGGGATATTTTCACGATGGCGGAGCACTCTAAGGGGTTGAAAAATGTCAAAAAGGTCGCATGGCTTGGTATTGAGAACAACATGTCAAATACTCTCAAGCTTGCGTGCGCTAAGCTCGGGATAGAGGTGGCCCTTGTCACTCCTGAGGTGAATGCCGCGAGCGTGGATAAGGAACTAAATACAATGGCAAATGCGACCGGAAAAGTGAAAAAAGTCCTTGATATCAAAGAAGCACTTCACGGGGCTGATTATGTGCACACCGATACGTGGATGGATACGGAATACTTTAAATCGGGGAAACCACTCCCCGAATTTGCCGCGGAATTCGAGCGTCGCATGAAGGTCTTTATGCCATACCAACTTAATGCCGCGCTCATCGAGAAATACGCTCCAAAGGCCGGCATTATGCATTGCATGCCTATGCACGTAGGATACGAAATTACTCGCGACGCCATTGAGCACAAGAACTCGGTCATCTTCGATCAGGCGGAGAATCGCAAGCATGTCCAAAAGGCGATTTTACTCTGGCTGTTGGAGAAGGGCCTGTAATATACCAATGCCGCGGTAATACAACGGTAGCCCATACCGTCTTTTGTTTTTTCTGGTACAATTCCACTTTAGATATGCTAACCCTTGGAGAAAAATGTGCGGTCTTCGGAGTCTATGGAAAAGGATTCGACGTCGCGCGGCTCTCTTTCTTCGGACTTTTCGCACTCCAGCATCGCGGGCAGGAGAGCTCCGGAATTGCAACGGGAAATGGAGAGACGGTGTGTCTTCACAAGGGAATGGGACTTGTCTCACAGGTGTTCAATGAGGATGTCATGGAGTCGCTCAAGGGTCACATAGCGGTCGGACACAATCGGTATTCGACGACCGGCGGCTCCAAGGTGAAGCATGCCCAGCCGATGCTCGCCGCTGGCGCTCGCTCGCTCCAGCGAATCGTCTACGACGACGCCAATCCAAGCCTTCATGATTCCGTTTCGCTCTGTTCCACACCTGACGACGGCGCAATCGCGCTTGTGCATAACGGTAATCTTCCCTCGACCACAGTGCTTCTCGAATTTCTCAAAGAGAAGGGAGTCGACTCGTCCGAATTCTCGGACTCCCGCATGATCGTTGAGGCCATTGCGGCATCCATGCGCGAGGGCGTTGGCCTCGAGGGGGCTATCAAGAATATCTATCCGCTCCTCACCGGTGCATTCTCAATTCTCATCATGTCCAAGGATAAGCTCATCGCCATTCGCGACGTATGCGGCATTCGCCCGCTCTCCATCGCAAGCTTGAATGGCGGGTACATCATCGCTTCGGAGACATGTGCCTATCCGCCGATTGGTGCAGTGTATCTGCGCGATGTGGCTCCGGGGGAGATGGTGGTGATAGACGAAGGAGGTATTCACGCGCAGGAGCTAGCCACTCCGAATCCCAAGCTCGACATATTCGAGTTCGTCTACTTCGCACGACCCGACAGTGAGCTCCTCGGTAAGTCTGTCTATGAAGTGCGGCGCAATTTCGGCGTTCAGCTTGCGAAGGAATATCCGCTTGAAGCCGACGTCGTGATACCCGTGCCGGAAACAGCGATTGCTTCGGCCATCGGCTACGCCCAGACTCTCGGCATTCCTTTCGAAATGGGGCTTACCAAGAATCGCTACATCCATCGCACTTTCATCACACCCGAACAGCACATACGCGAACAAGGGGTCAAAGCGAAACTCACGCCGATACCGGAAGTCGTTCGGGGGAAGCGTGTTGTCGTGTTCGATGATTCCATCGTACGCGGTACGACCTCTCGCCAGATAGTGAAAATGCTTTTTGAAGCCGGCGCAAAAGAAGTACACTTCCTCGTCGCTTCGCCGCCCGTGAAATACCCAGATTTTTACGGCATCGACACACCTAGACAGTCAGACCTCATCGCGGCCACGAAATCCGTGGAAGAGATGCAGGCATATCTCGGTGCTACATCGTTGCGATTTCTCTCATACGAAGGAATGATAAAAGCCACGGGGCTTCCGGAGGGCCGTTTTTGCACCTCGTGTTTTACCGGCGTCTATCCGATAGATATCAAAGAACGCGCGAAGGAGGTGAAAAAGGTGTAAATGTAAGCAGATGTGGGATAATGCGTCTTCATGATGAGGGTCGTAACTCGAGTAGCGAGAATATGGCTTTGAATCAAGACTTTATAAGTATTAACTGTATAATCCATTATGAACATCATTCGTAACTCGGCGGTCATGGCCGCACTCGTTCTTTCTCTCGGGTTCGCACTGCCTGCTTTTGCTCAAGGAGCTTATGGGACAATTGATTCGAAAACGCAGGGCACTGTCGATGTGGGGACTGCTCGCGTCGGCGCTGACGCCGACATCAATGTGAAGGTTAACGCAAACGTTAAGGCCTCCAGCAGCCCGGCTTCCGGCTCGTCAGACATCCGCGTCCAAGGGGGCGATGTCAACGGTGACGGAGTGGCGGGTATAGCCGCTACGGGAACCTCCATGGGTGACCCCGATTTCGATCTCGCCGCCATGCAGGCGGAGAGCGCCGAAGACCACGTCGCACTTACCTCCAAGCAATCAGTAAAGCTCTTCGGATTCATTCCGGTCACGGTGAAAATGAAGGTGAACGTGGATGCGAACGGCGACGTTACAGTCTCATATCCGTGGTGGACGTTTCTCGCAGTGACCAACAGGGATAATCTTGAATCAAAGATAGAAGCACAAACCAAAGTGATTACAGCGCGTGAAGCTGGCTCGGGCATGGCAACGGGCCGTGTCGCAGCCGGCGATGTGAGTGGAGACGGCGTCGAGGCTTCAGTGAAGCTCTCGGCAGACATACAGGCGCGTCTCATCGAATCGGTACAAGCGGCATTACAGTTCCAGTGGAAGGTAGACACACAGGGACCGACGATCTAAAATTATTCACAACCTCAAAACGCCCCGCACGGGGCGTTTTGTGTACTAGACAAACATACCGTCGGCGAGTAGTCTGGGATGATGTCATTCAACAAACCATATTTACCGAGCGAGAAGATATTAAAAAACTACGCGGATGTGCTCGTGAATTTCGCGCTCGGAGGCGGGAAGGGAATTAAAAAAGGGGACGTCGTGCGCGTTTCCGCGTCGGAGTCCACCAAGCCGCTTTTTATGGCCGTGTGCAATGCTGTTGTGGACGCCGGAGGTCACGTGCTTTCGCACTACGGGCCGGACGATGAAAAAGGTGACAAGCGCCGGAATATCAGCGTTTCGCGGTATTTTTATGAACACGCACAGCCGCACCAACTATCGTTTTTCCCCAAAAAATATTTGAAGGGACTTGTGGAGCAAATGGACCATTCAGTCTTCCTCCTTGCAGAGAAGGACCCGAAGGCGCTTGCGGGCGTGGACGGCAAAAAGATAATGCAGAGAGGACTTGCCATGAAGCCTTTCATGGACTGGCGGCATGAAAAAGAATGGAAAGGAAAGTTCACGTGGACCATCGCGCTCTACGGCACTCCCGCTATGGCGCGTGAGGCAGGGCTTTCCGAGAAAGAATATTGGGACCAGATAATCAAGGCATGCTTCCTGAATGAGAAGAATCCGATAGCGAAATGGAAGGCCGTGTATCGCGATATCGAGAAATATCGTAGCCGTCTTAATAAACTCTCGCCAAAGATAGACAGGCTGCACGCCAAAGGCCCCGACATGGACATTTGGTACAAGCTCGGCGAAAAACGTGCGTGGCACGCGGGCTCCGGAAGGAACATTCCAAGCTTTGAGATATTCACGTCGCCGGATTGGCGGGGGACCAACGGTTGGATACGCGTCAATCAGCCGCTCTATCGCTACAGCAACAAGATTACGGGCATTCAATTATGGTTCAAGAACGGTCGTGTGATAAAAAGCTCGGCGAAGACCAACGAGAAATTATTGAAGGAAATGATAGCGACGAAAAACGCCGACAAGATAGGCGAGTATTCGCTCACCGACAAACGTCACTCGCGCATCACTAAATTCATGGCGGAGACGCTTTTCGACGAGAACATGGGCGGTCCCTATGGCAATTCGCACATCGCGCTCGGTATGAGCTACCGCGACACCTATGCCGGTGACGTTTCGAAGCTTACCGACAAAGAGGCAAAGCGTCTCGGCTTCAACGACTCATCGGTACACACCGATGTCGTCTCGACGACGGACAGGACGGTCACAGCGCACCTCAAAGACGGCTCGAAGAAAGTTATCTACAAAGCCGGCAAGTTCGTACTGTAAACTAGAGGAATGAAAACGGTTTACTTCGTACGGCACGGGGAGAGCGAGGATAATGCGGCCAAGCGCTACAATGCGTTCGATACACATCTCTCGCAGAAAGGTGAGCGGCAAGCCATCGGAATCACCAAACGTTGCTCGTACCTTCCCGTCGAGATCATTATTTCGAGCGATATGGAGCGGGCGCGGCAGACAGCCCATGTCATCGCAGAACACGTTCCACACACCATCACGGAGAGTGCCTTGTTCAGGGAAAGAATCACCGCAGCACGCCTTTTGGGCAAGTCGCATGATGACCCCGAAGCAATTAAAATTGTAGAAGAGTCGCGAAAAAATTTCCACGTCCCTGGATGGAGGCATGAGGGCGGAGAGAATTTTGAGGACTTGAAGGCCCGTGCGCTACAAGGTCTCGCGTACCTCACGGGACGGACAGAAGACTCAATACTTGTTGTGACCCACGGTTTTTTCATGCGCGTCATTGTCTCCGCCGTGCTCTTTGGAAAAGAACTCACCTCACATGAGTGTCTGGACGTAATCGACGGACTCGGAGAACTTGAAAATACCGGATTGACGGTAATTCATAGCAAAGAAGGAAAAAAACTCCGCGGTCGCTCTCCGTGGCGGCTTGCAGTATGGAACGACCACGCGCACCTCGGGTAACGCACCGGAAGATATTGCAGTTGCAAGGGAATAGTCTACACTGACTTTCGATGGAACATCTTGTTGAGACCCAGCAGTTTGATAGGAAGTCACTCAAGAAGCTTTTCGAACTTGCCACATCTATCGAAGGCAAGCGCGACGAGTCACTCAAAGGAAAAATATTAGTTTCTCTTTTTTTCGCCCCTTCAACTCGTACGCGCCTTTCTTTTGAATCCGCCATGTTTCGTCTCGGCGGTGACGTGATAACAATGGAAAGCGGAGAGTCATCGTCGCAATCGAAAGGCGAGACTCTTGAGGATTCCATACGGGTTGTCTCTCAGTACGGAGATATCATTGTCATGCGTCATGGGGAAGTCGGCACCGCCGCGCGCGCCGCGGCTGTTTCAAAAGTCCCAATCATCAACGCTGGGGATGGCAACATGGGCCAGCACCCCACGCAAGCATTGCTCGATCTCTACACGATTCAGCGAGAGCTCGGGTGCGAGGATGGCATACACGTTGCGATAGTCGGCAATCTGAAATATTACCGCTCGCCGCGCTCTCTTGCGTATCTCTTGAGTAAATATAAAGACATGCATGTGACGTTTATTTCATCACCCGAGCTGCGAATGGAGGGGGACGTAAAGGAGCATTTGAAAGAGAGCGGAGTCCAATTTATCGAGACCGAAGACATGATTGAGGGTATACGTGACGCCGATGTCGTGTATCAAACGCGAATTGCAAAGGAGTGGATAAAGAACGACGAAGAATATGAGCGGCAGCGGGGCCGCTACATCATCACGCGTGCGGTAGCCGATTCTATGAAGAAAGGTGCCATCATTATTCACGCCTTGCCTCGCGTCGGTGAAATAGAAGCGGAGGTGGATGATTCACCGCATGCTGTGTACTTCAAACAGGTCGGTTACGGCCTCATCGTGCGCATGGCGCTTTTGAAGACGATGCTCGGAGGAAAGAAAATTTAATCTCGTTGTTCGAGTTTTTTGACGACCACGCTTCCTATCCACGCAAAGAGGCCCCCCAATACCAGCCCCGCGAGAACGTCGGTCATATAGTGTACGCCAAGATACATGCGACTGAAAGCGATGGCCGCAATGAGGACGGCGAGTAGTATCGTTGCCGCGATACGCCACGGACCCGCGGGTATCGTGCGCCACGCGAGATAGATACAAAATCCGTAGAGCACCGAGGCGAGAGTCGCATGCGCGCTGGGGAAAGAAAATCCCGTTTCGGTATATGCCTGAAAAACGAGGTCAGGTCGCGCACGATGCACAAGAGATTTTATTGCGAGTACAGCGCCGGCACTTCCAACGACACTTACAACAAGACCCGCGAGGTAGACGTATCTGCATCGTAGCAACAAGTACAGGCCTACGCACACGGCAAGCCCGAAGATGAAAAACGCACCGCCCAATTCACTGATGCTGATGAATATCTTAGTCGTCGCAAGAGCGCGATGCGCGTAGAGTGTTTCGAGTACGGAGGCGTCGAGCGATGCTAGGAACGTCGTCATATGAGGCGAACGATGTACGGTATAAAAATAACGAGACCGATTATGGTCGCCGTGATACCCATCAAAAGCGCCGCTCCAGACCCGAGGTCTTTCACTTTCCCAATGCTTGGATGTTCTTCGGGCGTGACGTGATCGCAAAGCTCCTCGATAGCGGTATTGAGTGCCTCTACCGCCAGCACCGCGCCGATGGTAAGTAGCACTATAAGAAATTCCGTCGTCGAAATCTGGAGTGCGTACGAAAGGGCAAGTATCACGACGGCAGTAACAGTCTGTACCCTAAAACTAAATTCTTCCCGCCACAGCGTCACAATTGCCAGCCACGACGGCCGTATATTTTGTATCTTCTTCCTGAACGACATACTCCCAAGTATACGTCACTTAAAGTCCAGCCAGAGATACTGCAACGTAGAGGACCCCGATACCGAGCACGGTCGCACAACTCGTCCACATGGTCGGGTGGCGGTGGTGGCTTTCGGGCAAGAGGTCAGAAGCGCCGATGTAGAGGAAAAATCCGCAGAATGAAGCGAGCATGACTCCGAGCGCTTGCTCCGGCAGTACAAACAGGAAAGTTGAGAGGATACCGACGGCGGGCGCCACGGCATCAAGAAGAAGCCAGCGGAAAGCATTGTGCCGCGAGCCGCCGCTTTTCAATATCATGTTGACTGTGTTGATGCCGTCGGAGAAATCATGCGTGAGGACCGCGACGGCGACTATCGCACCCACGGCGGGTGATACCTGAAAGGCGAAGCCGATGCCGACACCGTCAAGAAAACTGTGGAATGAGAGCGAGCCGGCACCCAATATGCCGCGACTTCCATGCCCCTCCTCGTCGGTATGCGCGTGCAATAGGACGATACGGTCGAGGAAGAGATAGATGACAAATGCGAGCGCGACGATGCTCGTGACCGTCGATATATCAAAATAAGTACTCCCGAGCTTGAGCGCCTCCGGCAGAAGATCAAAGAAGGCAACTCCGATAACCGCGCCCGCGCTAAAGCCAAGTATGAGATGCAGTTTATCTTTAAATCGGAGCGCAAAAAGTCCGCCCAAGAGCGTGGCCACGAACGTGGCTGCGGCAACTGCGAACAACATGCCATGAACTATATCGCATGATGCCAAAATTGACACGTGCGTAGGATGCGTGCGTAGAATATGCAAGAAGAGATGAATCTGATAAACTTCTCCGATGCCGGAAGATGATTCGTACGACAAGAACAACCCGTGGATTCTCAATAAGATGATAGCTTTTTCAGAACGCCTGTTTGAGTCTGACAAAAGCGCAAACCTCGTCGTCATCGCCTTCGTTGTGCTTTTTGTCCTTATGGCCCTTGGAATCGGGATTACACTCACGCGCGCTACCGCTCCTGTTCATCAGGTCGAGGCCAGCAATTGATGGCTCTTTATTGTGCCGCAAATTTGCTACTATTAAGGCACTATGAGTGAGCAAGATATCCGGCAAGAGCGTCTGAAGAAGCTTGAGATGCTGAAAGCCGCGGGGATGGAAGGCTATCCGGCCGATTCGCACCGCGACACGAGAAACGCAGACGTCGTCACCGGTTTCGATGAGTTGGAGAAAAATGGCCGCAAGGTTCATATAGGGGGGCGTGTTATGTCTCTGCGTGGACAGGGCGGCATTATCTTCGCCGATCTGTACGACGGGACCGGACGCATTCAAATTGTATTGCAACAAGAAGAAGTGGAGGAAAAGCTCTTCGGCCTTTTCGCGAACACAGTAGACATAGGCGATTTTGTCGAGGCTTCGGGCACGATGTTCAAGACAAAGCGCGGGGAACGCTCTCTGAAAGTGCAGAAATGGCGTATGCTCGCAAAATCACTCCTACCCATTCCGACCGAACATTTTGGTCTCAAAGACGAAGAATTGGTCTTGCGCCAGCGATATCTCAATATCCTTCTCAATCCGGATGTACGCGCAATGTTCGAGCGGCGCGCACGATTTTGGCAGGCCGCGCGCTCGTTTTATCTCGCGCGCGGATTTCTCGAAGTAGAAACTCCTGTACTAGAAACAACGCCGGGAGGGGCTGACGCGCGGCCTTTCAAGACGCATCACAACGCGCTCGACATCGATATATATTTGCGCATCGCTCTCGAATTGTGGCACAAGCGACTTTTGGTCGCCGGATTTCCCAAAGTATTCGAGATAGGACGCGTCTTTCGCAACGAAGGCCAATCACGCGAGCACTTGCAGGATTTTACGTTCCTCGAGTCATACGAGGCATACAGCGACCTCGAGAAGGGAAGTGAGTTTCTCAAAGAGCTGTATCGACATATCGTGAAAGAGGTCTACGGAAAATATACGTTCGATATCAACGGACACACGGTGGATTTCGCAGAAGAGTGGCCAACTATCGATTTCAGCACGGTCATCAAGAAAGAATTTGGTATTGACCCTATTTCATGCCCCGAAAAAGAGGCCATTAAAGCCGCGAAGGATGCTGGCGTAACGTTCGGTGATTCACCGAACAAAGCACGTGCGGTGGATCATCTCTGGAAGCAGGTCAGGAAATCTATCGCCGGCCCTGCGTTTCTCGTCGGTGTTCCGGCATATCTCGAACCACTCGCGAAAAGATCAATCGAGAATCCGGATATCGTCGAGCGGCTACAGGTCATTCTCGCAGGCTCGGAAATGGGCAAGGGTTTCAGCGAGCTTAATGACCCGCAAGACCAGCGTGCACGATTTGAAGAACAGCAAAAATTACGCGATGCCGGCGATGATGAGGCACAACGGCTCGACGAAGACTACATTCGTGCGATGGAGTACGGCATGCCGCCCGCCTTCGGTTTCGGTGTCTCCGAACGCCTCTTTGCATTTCTTGAGAACAAGCCTGCCCACGAAGCGCAGTTGTTTCCATTATTACGCCCGAAACAGTAGTTTATTGCTGAGGACGCTGCATATTTGCCGGCCGTATCTGTATTGTCTGTGCGGTGATAGAACCGTCCGAGTTTACTGTGCCGTTCGCGGTGACCATTTGCCCTACTGAGAGATCACTCACCGAACCTACTGCCGTTTTGCCGACTTCGGTGTTCGTGTTGTAGAGGATTATCTTCGAGCCACTCGCTACTCCATTCGTACTGGTTGCGTTGGGTCCACCAAGCTGGACTGTGATTGAGTTCGCATCTTTTGCGATAATCGTGCCGAAAGCGGCGTTGCCGCCCGCTCGAGCACTTGTGGCGCGGCCACCGGCAAAATTGCCTGCGGCGAACTGCCCCCGTCCTACGGGCGTTTTGCTTGCAGCGTACTGTATGCCGCCCCAAAAACCCGCTCCACCGACTACAACGATCCCGATAAGAGCCCACACTATAAATTTTGTATCCATACGTACTACTATATCTTAAACTTAATACATATTTCCTTACTCATACCGAAGTGCATCAATAGGACTCAAACGTGCCGCGCGAGCCGCAGGGTAATATCCAAAGACGATGCCAATCCCTGCGGAGACGCCGCAGGCGAGGAGAACGGATGAAAGCGAGACGGATGTCTGAAGAATCCCGCTCGCGGTAACTCCGAATGAAATGAGCCAGCCGATAGCGGTGCCCGCGACACCGCCGATCAATGTCAGCATCACCGCTTCTGCGAGAAATTGAATACGTATGTCCGCCTGCTTCGCGCCTACGGCTTTACGCAAGCCTATCTCTTTGGTGCGCTCCGTCACGGTCGTGAGCATCATGTTCATGATGCCGATGCCGCCAACCACAAGCGAAATGCTCGCGATGGCCGCGAGGAAGATGGTGAAAGTCGTGATTACACTCGAGAGAGTGCCGAGGATATCTTCCTGCGATATCACGGAAAAATCCGCTTCGGACACGCGGTGACGCGTCATAAGCAGATCGCTAATAGTTTGCTGAAGCTCAGTCATTTGATCCTTGTTCGCTACCTGCACCGCAATGGTCGAATAGCTATCCGAGCCGGCCAATATCTTCTGCATGGTGGTGATTGGCACGATGACCATGTCATCGGGCCCCGAGAAGCCGAAACCACCCTTGGAAGCAAGCACCCCAATCACACGATAGCTGCCGCCATTGATGCGAATGGTCTTACCGATAGGGTCAGTATCGGCAAAGAGGTCATTTGCGACCGTGGCGCCCAAGACCGCCTGCCGGCCAAGCCCTCGCACGTTCTCATCGCTTATGAACGAGCCTTCGGCAATATTCAGATTGTGGACGGTTGCATACGCGCTCGCCGAACCCGTCACGGTCGTATTCGTGTTATTGCCGATGCTCGATACGATCTGGAATCGACGCGATAGCTCCGGCGAGATCCCGGCGACGCCCGGGAGTGCGCCGATTGCAGTCGCGTCTTCTATCTTGAGGGTTTCTGCAGAACCGCGCCCGGAAGAAACGATGCCACGGCCCGGCTGTACGACTCCCGGAAGGATAGTAAGCAGATTGGAGCCGAGAGACTCGATACTTCCTTGGATGCTCTGCTTGGCGCCGTTGCCTATAGAGAGCATCGCGATGACCGAAGCGATACCGATGACGATGCCGAGAATAGTGAGGCCGCTGCGGATTTTGTTCGCAGACAGGGCGGCGTATGTTTCCTCGAGGACATCGGTGGTTTTCATACGTGGGTAATCTCACGCCGCGTGTGCGAACGAGAGTCGTCTTGGATGAGGCCGTCTTTGACGTGAATGATCCTCTCGGCATGCCGTGCAACGTCCGCTTCATGCGTTATGAGAATGACGGTACGGCCGTGTTCGCGATTTAATTTCTGGAATGTCCCGAGTACGATCTCACCGGTTTTCGTATCGAGATTTCCTGTCGGCTCGTCGGCGAGGATCATCGTGGGATCGTTCACAAGCGCACGCGCGATTGCGACGCGCTGTATCTGTCCGCCGGAGAGCTGATTTGATTTGTGCTCAAAATGGGATTCGTCGAATCCGGAGGCCTTGAGGGCGATGACTGCGCGAGTGGCACGCTCATCTGCGGGGACTCCTGCGTAGACGAGCGGCAGCATCACATTGCGCATGACAGTCGTTCGGGGCAGGAGATTGAATGATTGGAAGACGAAGCCGATCTTCTCGCGGCGGATGTCAGCGAGCTCATCATCAGAAAGCGCACCGACCGATCTGCCATCCAGTGCATAGGTGCCGGTGCTAGGGGTGTCGAGGCAGCCGAGGATATGCATCAAAGTCGATTTTCCCGACCCGCTCGGGCCCATGATGGCGACGAATTCACCCTCAGCAATGCTGAAGGATACGCCCGCAAGCGCTTGAAATAAGACATCGCCAGTTTGATACGTCTTGGTGACATCCTTCACCTCTATCTTGGTCGCGCTCGCCATAATCGGTTGTCTCTACCGTGCTTGGACGCGTGTACCCGCACCCGCACCTGCTCGCGCGGGAGCGCCGCCAAAGAGACTCGGCGCTTGTGTGGTTGTTGTCTGCGACGACGCGCTAATGGTGCGCGCGATTACCTGCTCACCTTCCTTTAGCCCAGAGACGATCTCCGTCGACGTGTCGTTCGAAAGGCCGATCTGTACAGGAATTTGTTGCGGAGTCTGTTTAGAAACAATACCTTGCGAAGAAACGGTGTCACCGGCAAGCGGTGGGCTGAATACCTGTACGTAAGAAGAATCACCCTGGGTTTTTACAGCAGAACTCGGCACCAAAAGCACATCCTGCTTGACTGCAGTCTGAATTGCCGCCGAAACGCTCATGCCGGGCTTCACGCGATTATCCTGCGTATCGAATGAAATCTTCACCTTGTACGTCACGACCCCCTGAGAAACAGTGCCCACCGTGTCGATCTCAGAGACCGCGCCGGCGATTGTAAGATTAGGCACGGCATCGAAAGTGAGGGTCGCCTTATTCCCGACCGCGGCACTTGCCGCGTCGACCTCATTCAAGCTCAGTTCCGCAATCTTTGATTGCGTGACAATCGTCGCAATAGCCGCTGATCCTGCGAAATCGTGCACCTTCACGTTCAACACCGCAATGGTGCCGGCGAATGGTGCGCGTACAAAATAATCCGCGAGATTGTCTTTTGCATCCTGCAGGGCGTTCTTTCGTTGTGTCACGGTAAGCTCCGACGATCGCACGTCGAGCTGGTCCGCACCGCTTTTCAATTTATCCAACGACTGCTGATCGGCTGTGATACTGCGGTCTGCGCTCGCGATAGATTGTGCGGATGTTTTTATTGTATTGAGCGCCGCAGAGAGTTTGGTCGCGTGCGAATTCAGAGTGCCCATGTAGCCATTGAGGGTCGATATCTGCGTCAGCGCGTAGCTCGAGGGCGTTGCTCCGTAGTTGCTCGATGTATCTTTGTAGAGTTGAACGAGGTTGTTCGCGCTTTTGACGGCCTCAACGGCTTTATTTACCGCGTCGTTCGACTCCGTTATCAAGGAAGCGGTAGTATCGGCAGTGGAGGCGCGGCTCGTATTTTTGTAATCAGCAAAAGCCGTATCGTAGGTGGTTTTTGCAGCGGCATATTTCGTCTGTGTGTCAGTCTTGAATTGCGCTCCTTGCAATGTATTCGTATATCGGTTTACAACATTGGCGTAGAAGTCAATATTTTCTTGACTTGTACCGCCGAGTTGTGTACTGGCTTTGAAGAGAATGTCGTAGAGCCCGCTTATCGTTTCGGGGAGGTCGATGAATGTATCGGACACGCTGTTAAAGCCATCGCTGTATGCTTTTGCGAGATCATCTGTCGCATTCCGCTTTGCTTCTTGTGCTTGTGCGAGCGTATTTTCCGCCTGCGTGATTGAAAGTTGGTCCGCGGGCTTCTGCAATTTCTGTAGGGAAATCTGCGCGCTTTCGAGACTGGCTTCTGCGTCACGAACTGCTTTTTGCGCCTGCGTGGGATCTATCTCCGCTATCAAGGCGCCCGCCTGTACAGCTTGGCCGTTCTTAATCGGCACAGAGAGTATCTCGCCGGAGACCTTCGGCTTCACGTCAAGCTGATTCGATGTGGAGACTTGGCCAGTGCCCGTGACTGAGACAACGAGCGTCCCCTTTTGCACCTGGGCCACGACGTAGCGCGTTTCGCCCGAGGTGCTGGTGAGCTTGCCGTATCCCCAGTATCCTCCGGCAAGAACCACAACGAGAATGATGCCGCTCATCACTGTATGGGCGAAGGCGTATTTTTTTACCGAAGTATACAGATGGATAAACTTTTTTGTCATAGGCACAGATTATAGTATCTTTTTGATTTCTTTTTGGATTTCTGCAAATTGCTTCGCCATACGAGCTTGGAACTTTTCGAAGTTGGAAAGTTTAGTAAGAGAAATCATGCCTCCACGCATACCAAACACGAGTAGCTTATCTCCTTGCTTGAGCCCCATAGCCTTGCGCGCTTCAGCGGGGATGACTGCCTGCCCGCGCTCGCCGACGACGGTCGTACCATACAAGTGCGGACGGGGAGGAAATGTTTTTTTGTTGTCTGACATCACAATCATACTAGTATGAGAAGTATGATTGTGCAATGAGAGAGGGGAAGAGCATGAAGATAAAGGAGGAAGTATTTGAAGTGATACCATAACGCCATGAGAACAGCGGTGTTCGGGGGCGGGTGCTTCTGGTGCACGGAAGCCGTGTTCCAGATGTTGAAAGGAGTTTCCAAAGTTGAATCGGGATATGCGGGAGGGAAAATGGAAAACCCATCGTACGAAGCTGTCTCGAGCGGCAATACCGGCCATGCTGAGGTCATCCGCGTCACATACGACCCCGCGATAATTTCATACGAAGATTTGCTCACTGTCTTTTTCGGCTCGCACGATCCGACGACGCCCAACAGACAAGGTGCCGACGTTGGAGAGCAATACCGTTCCGTGATTTTGTACGGGACCGAGAAAGAGCGGGCGACCGCAGAGCATGTCGCCCGCGAAATCCAAGAGTCGCTAAAAGACGGTTCGCGCGTCGTGACGCAAATCATCCAGCTCGGGAAATTCTTTCCAGCCGAGGACTACCACCAAAATTATTTCAAAGAAAACACCAGCGCGCCGTATTGCCAACTCATCATTGAGCCAAAGATTGAGAAAGTAAAAAAGCGTTTTGCCGAGCTGGTCAAATAATAATCCAAGTGCCCTTGACAGCACTTTTAGATTAAGGCGCTGTAGTTATAGCGGTTGCAACGTATCATGAGGAGGTTGAACGATGAAAGGGCAATCAGCAAAAAGTCTGACTCCAGAACTGGAATCGGAACCGGCACGCCTTACCGATAAGGAATGGGCGGAGATATTTGAGGCGTTTCAGTACGACGAGAAGGATCGTCAGGAGGACCAACGTCGGCGTTTTCCTTCGGAAATAAGTCGGGGGATTCTGGCGGGCGTGACAAGCAAACTACGGCGGGTGCATGAGTGCAGAAATATCCCGACAACCGCACTGGAACTTGATCTGCGCAGCACCCCCGGCTACATGGAAATCAACCGTCGCTTCCAGAAGAAGGGCTTGCCGTTCCGCCTCGGCAACTTTAGCGAATTGTCGAAGAGCGCGCTTCTGCGCAAAGTAGCAATTGCGCGCGTGAAGGTCGACGTTCTGGGACATCTGACTGCTCAGATGAAAAGAGCGACAAACGCCTTCATCGGCGTTCTTTCGCAAGGTTGCTAGCAGGGCGCGTCGATTCCAATCCTTGCTACGTCGCAACCTCGAACTTTAAGAAGCGGCCGCAGCGATGCGCCCGCTTCTTCTTTTTACACATCAACGCACGTGCTCGAGCTTTTTGATGCGGGTTTCGTGGTTGATGATGGTTTTTGCATCGGCATCAATTGCTTTGCCATGCCCCTTTAGGTCGACCTTCACTTCCGCCATGTCTTTTTGAATTATCGATATATCTCGTTTCACTTGCGTCATGTCTTGGCGCAGTTCCCCGATGTCGTTATGAACGCTTTCG
Organism: bacterium; assembly: GCA_030647655.1. Taxonomy (GTDB): domain Bacteria; phylum Patescibacteriota; class Minisyncoccia; order Phycocordibacterales; family UBA2100; genus UBA10103. The sequence continues at coordinate 113,739 of JAUSJH010000002.1, forward strand.
AAGCCCTCAACCATTAGTGTCGCGAGTTTATCGGTCGTCACGGTGAGTTTATCGACAGCCGTCGCGACCTTTTCAAGAGTGACTTTGGGCTTCTTTGTCATGATGGCTAGTGTACCATATCAACATGCAGCGCAAGGAATTTGAAAAACTCGTGAACGAAGGATTTGAGCGGTTGCCACAGTGGGTGCGGGAGAAGATAACGAATGTTGCTTTGCTTGTGGAGAATGAGCCATCGCAGGAAGACCGAAAAGCAGAAGGTCTGGATGACGATGAGACATTGCTCGGGCTCTACAAGGGTATTCCGCTTTCTGCGCGCGGAGAGATGTATGGAGTCGGTATGACCATGCCGGATACAATCACGCTGTATCAATTGCCCATCGAAGAAGCCGCGATGGACGAATGTTCGACTTACGAAGTCGAACATGAGAAATATCACAAAATAGTTGCGAAGATTGTCGCGGAGACCATTTGGCACGAATTCGCGCATCATTTCGGGATGGACGAGCATGAGGTACGGGGGCGTGAGCATAAGCGCGATCACGGAGATATTCAATGATATAATTTCCGCGGTCTGTTCATCCCGAGGGGTGGCCATTGGCCACCTTTTTTGTGCTATATTTTCCGCATGGCAAAGCTTTCGGAAACGCTACGCGAGAGGGGGCTTGTGTACCAACACTCGTCCGAAAAACTCGAAGAAATAACTGATGGGCCGAAGCGCACGGTCTACCTTGGCGTTGACCCTACCGCCGACTCGATACATGTAGGCAATCTGGCCGCCTACATTCTCTTGCGCCGCTTCGCGGATGCCGGACACAAGGTCATTCTACTCGTTGGCGGCGGAACGGGGATGATAGGCGACCCGAAACCCGACGTGGAACGACCGCTTTTGAGCATTGAAGAGATCGCCGCGCGCTCGGAGAAATTGAAAACGCAGGCCGAGAAGATACTCGGTGGCATCGAGGTAGAGCTCGTCAACAACTACGACTGGCTGGGCTCGCTTGAGCTCATATCATTTCTCCGCGACACGGGTAAATATTTCACTGTCAACAGCCTCATCAAGAAGGAGGCAATAAGCGCGCGCATGGACAGCGAGGAAGGCATATCATTTACCGAGTTCTCGTACCCGCTCCTGCAAGCGTATGATTTTTGGCACCTTTTCAAAGAATACAAATGTGATGTACAGATAGGCGGCTCGGACCAGTGGGGCAATATCGTCGCGGGCGTCGAACTTATCCGGCGCAAGGAGGGGAAGACCGCGTACGCGCTCACCATTCCCATCATCGAAGACAAGGCGACCGGCAAAAAATTCGGCAAAAGTGAAGGCAACGCCGTATGGCTTGATGCGGAGAAAACATCCCCCTATGCCTTCTATCAGTTCTGGCTCGGAGTGAGTGATGAAAGCGTTGCCGGCCATCTCAAGCTTTTCACGTTACTTTCCGATATGGAAATTGAGGCTGTGATGGAAATGCACCGGCGCGATCACAAAGAGCATCATGCGCAACAGCTTCTCGCGCGGGAAGTGACGACGCTCGTGCACGGCGAAGAGACGGCGGGCGTTATGGAGAAGGTCTCGAGCGTGCTTTTCAATGATGCGGGCCTCGCGGACCTCGACGAAAATGCACTCGCTATCCTCCGCGGGGCCGCGCCTTCACACGAGACACGCTCCGGTACTGCGCTCATCGACGCGCTCGTAGGCGCCAAACTTGCAAGCTCGAAGAGAGAAGCGCGTCAATTCCTCACAAGCAAAGCCATAAGTCTAAACGGCGAGATAATGACAGACGGTACGAGAGAGATCGTAGAAAAGGATTTTCAGGGCGGAATCGCACTTCTCAAGCGCGGCAAGAAAAACGTGTGTGTGCTGGTTCTGAAAAAGTAATCCACCACTTTTTTATATTGGCGTAATCCTGTAAAGTAGCTGGAATGTCAGCGTTTAAACTAAAAAGCGATTATCGACCAGCTGGAGACCAGCCGACAGCCATCAAAGCCCTTGTAGAGGGACTCAAGGCGGGCAAGCGTGACCAGACGCTTCTTGGTGTCACCGGCTCGGGCAAGACCTTTACGGTCGCTAACGTGATAGAGAAATGCCAGAAGCCGACGCTCGTCATCGCGCACAACAAAACGCTCGCGGCGCAACTCGCTGCCGAATATCGCGAATTCTTTCCCGATGCCGCCGTCCATTATTTCGTTTCTTACTACGACTACTACCAGCCGGAGGCCTATATGCCGGTTACGGATACGTACATAGAGAAAGAGGCGATGGTCAACGAAGATATTGAGCGCCTGCGGCATGCCGCCACTCAGGCGCTCCTCACGCGACCAGACGTCATCGTTGTCGCATCAGTTTCCTGCATCTATGGATTGGGAAGTCCGGTCGAGTACCAAAAGGTGAACTTGAAGCTGACCAAAAGGGAAGCCATGACTCGGGCGACGCTTACGCGAAAACTTATCGCCATGTATTTCGAGCGTGTCGCGGGAGACCTAAGCCCAGGCACTTTTCGCGCCCTCGGTGCCGGAGTGGAGATCATGCCGGCGAACGAGCGGGTGATATATCGCGTAGACCTGTCCGGCGGCAAAATTGCCAAGATAGAAGAGATAGACGCGACCACACGTGAAATACATGGCACGCATGATGCGATGTTCGTCTATCCGGCAAAGCATTATGTGACACCCAAAGATGTTCAAGACGCCGCGCTTGCCGATATGGAAATAGAGCTTGCCGAGCAATTGAAAAAATTCAATGCGGAGGGAAAGCTTTTGGAAGCCGAACGTTTGAAACGCCGGACGCGGCAGGATATTTCAATGATACGCGAATTCGGCTTTTGCAACGGCATCGAGAATTACTCGCGCCATTTTGACCGCAGAGCGTCCGGCGAGCCGCCGCATACTTTACTCTCGTATTTTCCAAAGAGGAAAGACGGGACACCGGATTTCTTGACGGTCATTGATGAGTCCCACGTGACGGTGCCACAGATAGGCGGAATGTATGCAGGCGATCGGGCACGCAAGGACATGCTCGTGGAGCACGGATTCCGCCTACCGAGCGCGGTGGATAACCGCCCCCTTACGTTCGACGAATTCCGAGAGCGCGTCGGCCAGACGCTTTACACGTCGGCTACACCGGGGAAATTTGAGCTTGAGCACAGTGGCGAACTTATCTCGCAAGTTATCCGTCCGACGGGGCTCGTGGACCCTCAGATAGAAGTGCGACCAGTCGTTAGCGGGACACCAAGGACGGTCCTTAAAGGGTCCCAAGGACCGTCCTTGGTTAACTACCCGGGTCAGGTTAAAGATTTCATCATAGAGGCGGAGATAGTAACAAAGCGGGGTGCTCGTTCTATGGTTACGGTGCTTACCAAAAAAATGGCGGAAGATCTCGCCACGTTCCTTGCCGAGAAGCACATAAAAGTGCGCTACATACACAGCGACGTGAAGACTATCGAGCGCATCGAAATACTCACCGATTTCCGCAAAGGCGTTTTTGATGTGCTCGTCGGCGTGAACCTTCTGCGCGAAGGGCTGGACCTTCCTGAGGTGGAGCTTGTCGCCATACTCGATGCTGATAAAGAAGGATTTCTGCGCAGTGAGACGTCGCTCATTCAAACTATTGGCCGTGCCGCCCGCAACGTGCTCGGCCGCGTCATTCTCTACGCCGACGTCATGACGGGCTCGTTGGAGCGAGCAATAGGTGAGACGAACAGGCGGCGCGCGATACAGGAGGCATACAACAAAGAGCACAACATCACCCCGCAGACCATTAAGAAACGTATCCACGATATCGTGGGCGACATCCAACGCGCGCGAACGCGCGCGGTCGGCGAGCTTGTGGAGCTCGACAAGGCAGCCTACGGTGGAGATGTCAGGAAACTCATTAAGGACAAGCGCAATCAGATGCATGAAGCGGCTGACAAGCTAGATTTCGAGACAGCGGCCCTTATCCGTGATGAAATACAGAAGCTGGAGGAAAAAGGCAAGAAAAATAAATATGGCACTTGAGATACAAGAGAATATCCCGCTTGCGCCGCTTACCACATTTCAGATAGGCGGGCCGGCGCGGTATTTCGTGGATGTCACGACGGATGACGAGATGCGCGAGGCGCTTGCGTGGGCGCACGAAAAAAGGATTAAGTTCGTGGTGCTTGCCGGTGGAAGTAATGTTTTGATTCCGGACGATGGTATTGATGCTTTGGTGATACATATCGCGGGCGGGATGTATTCATTTGCCGGCAACGAGCTCGCGGCTGATGCGGGCTGCAATCTTTTGGAACTTATCCAAGCCGCGGGAAAAAAGGGGTTGGGCGGATGGGAGAAGCTTGCCGGTATCCCCGGCACCATCGGTGGGGCGGTCCGAGGCAACGCAGGCGCCTTCGGCCCCGAAATCAAAGATTTCGTCGGGCAAGTGAAAGCAATCAATATGAATACCGGCGAATCGCGTACGTTCGTGACCGCAGAATGCGGATTCACGTATCGCAATAGTTTCTTCAAGCAGCATCCCAAGTGGCTGATTACGCGAGCGTTCGTACACCTGCAAAAAGTGGATGCGGCAGAAAGTGCAAAACGTGCCGAAGAAACTATTGCAGAGCGCGAGAAGCGGCATTTGCAAAATGTAAAAGCCGCCGGCTCGTTCTTTATGAATCCCACGGCCTCTGCGGAAATAGTTGCAATGTTCGAGAAAGAAAAAGGGGTGAAATCTCGCGAAGGCCGCGTCCCCGCCGGCTGGCTCATTGAGAAGGCAGGCATGAAGGGTGCGACTGTCGGCGGCGCCATCGCCTCGCTCCAACATCCCAATTATCTTGTTAACCAAAAAAATGCGACGGCGTCGGATGTCTTATCGCTTTCAAAAAAGATAGAAGAAGAAATTAAAAAAGAGTTCGGTGTTCAGCTCGAAAGGGAGGCAGCTGTCCTCTAGCCAAGGTTGACAAAGCGGCTTTTGAGAGGCATTATGTCGGCTGTAAAATAGTGTAACAGTACCAGTAAGCGTGAGTGCGTAGCCCACAATCAGTGCAACACCCAGTCAGAGGAAATAGGGGCTATGAAAAAGGTAGATAGATGGGGGCTCGACGTCCCCACCTCCATCACGGTGGAACTGGACACAGACTTCTCAACGCTTTTCGCACTCGGTCTTCATCGGATGATCCGAGTCGAAACGAATCCGCGAAGTCGTGCCGTCCATACCATTGAGCTGAGCCGAGTCGAAACACTTGCGTGCATCGATCCGAGAGGGCGGCCATGCAAGGGAATCGACATGGTTCGTCGTTTCAACAATGAAAGGAGCTACGGCGAACGGGTCAAGAAAGCGGCGGGAATCGTACTGGGGTTCAAGGACAAATTCGATCTCCGGCATTACACTCCGGTGGATGCACGCATCTGCCGCCGTGTACCGGACATCGTCGGCATATTCGATCATCTGATGGCGAAACTCGGCATACCACAGCGTATGGAGTGTAACGTCCGCTTCTTCATGGACGGTTCGTTACTTACCAGCCCTGGAGGCGCCGAGCAGTGGATCCTTTACGCGAACAAGACGTTCGACAAGGACGGTTATCCGGTCTATCACTGCGGCCGATGGCCAGCCAATCTCGTCAGGTTGAAACATGACTACTCACTTGTTCTTCGCTGATGAGCCGGCACAGCACGCTGGTTTAAACGACGATGGGCCTTAAACCCGTCGTAGTTCTGTTTTTGTGAGCGTGAAATGCTATACTGCTTCGTACCCCCAAATTAGATAGCCGTCGGCATCTAACGGGGCAAGGCAACCCCTAGCGCAAAGCGGGGGTCGGACTTGTTGTATGGAGGATAAAATCATCATAAAGGGGGCTCGTACTCACAACCTGAAAAACATCAGTGTTGAAATACCGCGCAACAAAATGGTCGTTTTTACGGGGCTTTCGGGCTCGGGAAAGTCTTCGCTCGCTTTTGATACCATCTTCGCGGAAGGTCAGCGCAAATACGTGGAATCGCTCTCGGCATACGCGCGGCAATTTTTGCGGCAGATGCAAAAGCCGGATGTGGACGAGATAACAGGACTTTCTCCCGCGATATCCATCGATCAAAAATCCCGCTCCAACAACCCGCGCTCGACGGTCGCGACGATTACTGAGATTTACGACTACCTGCGCGTCCTCTACGCGCGCGTCGGCAAACCGCACTGCCTTATCTGCGGTCGCGAAGTGCGCAAACAATCCAACGAAGAGATATTGGAAACAGTTCTCGGCATTGTCGAAACGGCGCGAAAGAACAAGCCCATGTCAAGGACGGTCCTTGACACAAAACTGACCAAAGGGGTTTCAAGCGCGAAAATCCGCATCTCCAGCCCTATAGTTGTCGGACGCAAAGGTGAATACTACCAACTCCTCTACGACATGCTCAATAAGGGGTTTGAAAAGGCAATCGTCGATGGGGAAGAAAAGTCTTTGCGTGAGCGTATCGACCTCAAGAAGCACTTTAAGCACGATATAGACATCGTCATCGACGAGGTTTTCGTCTCGGAATTTGCCGACGATGCAAAGGCCGCGCGCGAGAGGGCTTCGGAGGCCATCGAGCGCGCATTGCATGAGTCGAGCGGATTGGTAAAAATAACGGCGCCGGGTGATCCGCCAGCTGGCGGACGCATCGTCTCGGCCAAATTCATGTGCCCCTACGACGGCTTCTCATTCCCTGAGATAGAACCGCGCCTCTTCTCCTTCAATTCTCCCTACGGTGCGTGCCCCGAATGTAAAGGCTTGGGAAGCAAGTATTTCTTTGGTGACGAACCGTGCGATATATGCAACGGCGAGCGATTGCGACCCGAAGCGCTCAACGTCTTTCTTGGCAAAACAAAAGGTGAAGAGGGCGCGGGACCTGTTACCGGTATGGATATCGTGCATCTCTCATCACTTTCAATTCAGGACGCGCAGGATTTCTTCGCCAATCTGAAACTCACGAAGAAGGAGCAGGATATCTCGCGCGTCATCATCAAAGAAATAACGAATCGTCTGCAATTCATGCTCAATGTCGGAATCGAATACCTCACACTCGATAGAAAAGCAAACACGCTCTCAGGCGGGGAAGCACAACGCATCCGACTCGCCTCCCAGCTCGGGAGTGGACTCGTGGGCGCACTCTATGTGCTCGACGAGCCCACAATCGGCTTGCATCAGCGAGATAACGACAAACTCATAACAACGCTGAAGCACCTGCGCGACCTCGGCAACACGGTCTTGGTCGTCGAACACGACGAAGACACCATATTTGCCTCGGACTACATCGTAGATTTGGGCCCCGGTGCCGGAGTGCACGGGGGAGAGATAGTCGTATCGGGGTGGCTCGACGAACTTCTCACCGCGAAGACCAACAAATCCGGTTCCAGTACGCTTTCGTATCTGCGAGAGGAAACGGCGATAGAGATGCCCGAAAAGCGCCGCACGGCCGATAGGGGAAAAATTAAAATACGCGGGGCCAACAAGTTCAACATCAACAATATGAACATCGATGTACCACTCGCGAAGTTCGTCGTTGTTTCAGGAGTTTCGGGTTCCGGCAAATCCACATTTCTCTACGAGATACTGCACCGCAACCTGCAGGCGCGCTTCGACAAACGTTATCGCACAGCAAAAGTTTACAACTGCAAAGAATTCAGCGGAACGGAATATCTCGGACGGGCGATATTGATAGACCAGAGCCCAATAGGTCGCACGCCACGCTCGAATCCGGCGACATACACAGGCGCGTGGACGCACGTGCGCGATATGTTCGCGATGAGCGAAGAGGCGCGTGCGCGCGGCTGGGGACCGGGACGCTTCTCGTTCAACGTGAAGGGCGGGAGATGTGAAGCGTGCCAAGGCAACGGACTTGTCGCTGTGGAGATGCATTTTCTTCCGACCGTCTATGTGACCTGCGATGTGTGCAATGGGAAACGCTTTATGAAAGAGACACTTGAGGTGAAGTACAAAAAGAAAAGTATTCATGACGTGCTTTCGATGACGGTCGAAGAGGCGCACGCATTTTTCGAGGATATTCCAGCGGTCGCTGATCGCATGCAGAGCATGGTAGATGTTGGGCTCGGATATTTGGAGCTCGGGCAAAGCGCGACGACGCTTTCGGGCGGGGAAGCGCAGCGCGTGAAAATCGCCTCCGAACTCTATCGCCCGTTCATTACGAAAAGCATCTACTTGCTCGACGAGCCGACGGTCGGGCTCCACTACGACGACGTGGCGAAGCTCATCGATATCCTGCAGAAGCTAGTCGATAGAGGAAATACTGTGATAACCATCGAGCACAATCTGGATGTGTTGAAATGTGCGGACTACATCATTGATATGGGGCCGGAAGGAGGAGCCGGGGGTGGAGCTATTGTTGCAAAAGGCACGCCGGAGGAAGTGTCAAAAACCGACGGCTCGCACACGGGATACTACCTGAAGCGAGTTTTGAAAAAGTCGCGCAATAAGGTATAAAGCTTGCGGTCTGGCGCGGAGCACACAAACACAAAGATGTTAAGGCGCTCGCCAGCGCGACCACGCTTTGTAAGCGTGGCGTTGCGTAAGGGGTCGGTCTGGGCTCATGCTACTCTCGCCTGGACCGACCCTATTAATTTTAAGAGTTTCGATATTCGTCCCACGACCTTGTTTTCAATCCATTTCCCTTTTGTTCGGCAAGTGCGGTAACGAAGGCTTCGGCGAGCTGACGGTTGGTGATGAGCGGTACGTTCATGTCTATTGCTTTGCGGCGGATGGTGGAGCCATCTGTCGTCTCTCCTGCAAAAGCGCGTGTTGGGATGTTGATGATGAGGTCGAGGTTCCCTCGTTCGAGCAGGGTCGAGACATTGGGATCTTTTTTTGTTCCTATCTTGTACACTTTTTCGCATGGAACATTGTTTGCACGTAGAAAATCCGCTGTGTGCTCGGTCGCAATGAGCTTGAATCTCATCGCAGAAAGTGTCTTCATCGCGGATAGCAACTTGACCTTACTCTCTTCACCGCCGACAGAGATAAGGATATTCTTCTTCGGCAACCGTAGTCCTGCGGCCATCATTGATTTTAGGAGTGCCTCCGAATATGAATCGCCGAAACAAGCAACCTCGCCAGTCGAAGCCATTTCCACCCCGGAGCGGGGGTCGGCTCCCTTGATTCGACTATACGAGAATTGCGGCGATTTAACGGCCACATAATCGAGCTCGACGGTGCGATACTCACCCGCGACATTCTTACCGAGGAGTGCACGCGTGGCGATATCAATGAAGTTGTAGCCGGTCATTTTGGAAACGAAGGGAAAACTGCGCGAGGCTCGGAGATTGCATTCGATGACTAGCAGGTGGTTGTCCTTGGCGATGAATTGGATGTTGAACGGACCAGTGATGTTAAGTTTTTTAATGATGGCTTTGGTGATGTGTTTTGCGCGGCGGATGGTCTCGAGGTAAGTGCGCTGTGGTGGCAATACGACGGTGGCATCGCCTGAGTGCGTGCCCGCATTTTCGACGTGTTCAGTAATCGCATAAATGGCGAGCTTGCCTTTGGCTCCCACGCCATCGATCTCAATCTCACGGGCGTTTTCAATGAATTTCGATATGACGACGGGATGGTCGGAGGACACGTCGACCGCGCGTTGTAGGAATTCGAACAGGGATTTCTTGTCGTAAGCGACTTTCATCGCGGCACCGGAGAGTACGTACGAGGGGCGCACAAGGACGGGGTAGCCGAGCTTCTCAGCCGTTTTGAGAGCTGCCGCGGGAGTCGTGAGCTCTGCCCACGCAGGCTGGTCCACTCCCAATTCATCGAGAAGTTTTGAGAACACATGACGATCTTCGGCACGGTCTATATTTTTGGGATTAGTTCCCAAAATGCGTACGGTATTGCGCTGCAGGGGGATGGCGAGATTATTGGGGATTTGGCCGCCAGTTGAGATAACGACGCCGTATGGTTTTTCGAAGTCATGAATGTCGAGAATACGCTCGAGCGTAAGTTCTTCGAAGTAGAGACGATCCGACATGTCGTAGTCAGTCGAGACGGTCTCTGGATTGGAGTTAATCATAATGGTCTGATGCCCGTTCGCCTTGAGTGTTTTCAACGCTTGTACGCATGACCAGTCGAATTCGACCGAAGAGCCGATGGCGTAAGGGCCGCTTCCTAAGACCACTATCTGGTTTTTCCCGCGCACTATATCGTGCTCCGTGCCGTGATAGGTCATGTAGAGGTAATTCGTCTGTGCGGGAAATTCTCCCGCGAGCGTGTCTATCTGTTTCACCACGGGGAGCACACCGAGTTTCTTGCGAAGCGCACGTATCTTTTCCTCGGTAGTCTTTTTCGCTGTCGCTATTTGTTTGTCAGAAAAACCGAGTTTCTTGACACGCGTCAATGTTTCTCTACCAAGGTGAGACCTTGGTAGTTTTTTCTCAAATTCGATAATGTTGCGCATTTTGTCGAGGAACCACATATCTATGTTCGAGATGTCGTGTATTTTTCTTGTTGAAATGCCGGCGCGTAGAGCACCTAAGATGGCAAATATTCGGTTTGTTGTCGGGTACCTGATCTCGTCCAAATAGGCACCGACCTGCCCCGTTAGATATTTCTTATCTAACGTGGTGTTGAGCATGCGTAGGGCCTTTTGCAGAACCTCCTCAAAGCTGCGTCCGATCGCCATCACTTCCCCCACACTTTTCATCTCGGTTCCAATACGGGTCGCCGCATTCTCGAATTTGGCGAGGTCCCAGCGGGGCATTTTCAACACTAGATAATCGAGCGCTGGCTCGAAACAGGCAGTCGTTTTTCCCGTTACCGAATTTTTGATATCAGTTAGTTTGTAACCGAGCGCGAGCTTTGCCGCGACAAAGGCAAGCGGGTAACCAGTCGCTTTAGAGGCAAGCGCAGAAGAGCGTGAAAGGCGTGCATTGACCTCGATTACACGATAGTCTCCCGTCTTTGAATTGAGCGCATACTGGATGTTACATTCGCCGACGATGCCGAGATGACGGATGGTGCGGATGGCAATCTCGCGGAGCGAATGATATTCGGCGTTGGAGAGTGTCTGCGAGGGGGCGACGACCATTGATTCGCCGGTGTGAATGCCCATCGAATCGATGTTTTCCATGTTGCATACCGTGATGCAATTGTCTGCCGCGTCGCGCACGACTTCGTACTCAATCTCCTTCCATCCGACCAAGCTTTCCTCTATCAATACTTGTGGAGTGGAGCGGAAAACCCCCGGTAATTTCTTTTCAAGCTCTTCGGCGCTTTTGACGACGCCGGAGCCCTCGCCGCCGAGCGCAAATCCCGCGCGCATCATCACGGGGTAACCGATTTTTTCGGCCGCCTTTAGGGCTTCGGCGGAAGTACTCGCCGCACTACTTCGAGCGGTCACGACACCAATCTCCTGTAACCGCTTTACGAACAACTCGCGATCTTCGGTGTCGCGGATAGTCGAAACCGGAGTGCCAAGGACGCGAACGCCGTATCTTTTCAAGACGCCGTTCTTCTCGAGTGCGAGCCCAAGGTTGAGGGCGGTTTGTCCTCCGAATGAGAGGAGGATGGCATTCGGCTTTTCTTTTTTGATGACCTGTGTCGCGAAGTGCTCCGTGAGGGGAAGGAAGTACACCGTATCGGCCAACCCATGGTCGGTCTGCACAGTCGCTATGTTCGGATTAATTAGGACAACATTGATACCTTCCTCTTTCAGCGCTTTGATGGCCTGTGAGCCGGAGTAATCGAACTCGCCCGCTTGACCGATTTTTAGTCCTCCGGACCCGAGCAACAGTACCTTTTTCGGCAACTTCATAGTGCTTTGAGGAAATCGTCGAAAATCCACGCAGTGTCGGTAGGGCCGGGGGAGGCTTCGGGGTGGAATTGCACCGAGCTCCACGGCTTCGTTTTGTGTCGGATGCCCTCGTTGCTCGCGTCGTTCGCATTGGTGAACCATTCTCCCCAATCGGAAGGAAGAGATTTTGTATCGACTGCATAGCCGTGGTTTTGTGAAGTTATGTAACATCGGCCAGTTTGAGAATCTAAACACGGCTGATTTTGTCCGCGATGACCATACTTGAGTTTGTATGTGCGCGCGCCGGCGGCAAGTGCCAGAAGCTGGTTCCCGAGACACACACCGAGGATTGGCTTGCCGTCCCTCATCGCTTTTTCGATATGCTCAATGGTTGCCACACATCGTGTTGGATCACCGGGGCCGTTGGAGAGCAGGAGTGCGTCATACTCGTCATTGGTAAAATCGTAATCCCACGGCACGCGGATGATGGTAGCCTCCGGTCGCGCGAGTGAGCGAACGATATTCTCTTTCATTCCGCAGTCGACCGCCATTATTTTGATAGGGCCGTTGCCGTACGTTTTTTTCTTCTTAATGCTCACTCGCGCGACGAGATTCTCTTTGTTGGGGTCCTTGAATTTCCCGACTTTTTTCGAGTTGGAGAGCTGCCCAAGCATAACCCCGTGTTCGCGCAGGCGCTTGGTGAGTGCGCGAGTGTCTACGCCTGTTATCGCAGGCACACCAGATGCTTTCAACCAGTCGCCAAGAGATTCTTTCGCATCGTGATGTGAATATTGTTCGGAATACTCACTGACGACTAATCCTGCAATTTGTATTTTTTCCGACTCAAATAATTTTTTGTCCGGCACACCGTAATTTCCGATGAGGGGATAAGTGCAGACGAGGATTTGTCCCGCGTAGGAAGGGTCGGTGAGACTCTCCACGTATCCCGTCATGCCGGTATTGAAGACCACTTCGCCCGAGGCGTTCCTCGGCGCGCCGAAGCTTTGCCCCTCAAACACCGTCCCATCTTCAAGGATTAATCTCATACACTCTTATGAAAAGGCCCGCATTTTGCGGGCGATTGGAGAAGGTATAAAAATACACCCGAGCGGGTGTTCTTTGCAGGAAACTTATCGGAGGTCATTAAAAGCCAAGTATAGCCGATTTCTGTTTTAAGTCAAGATGGGTATACTCGGGACATGAAGCGCGAGGAATTGAAGAAATATAAACTTCCGGATGAGCCGGGGATTTATATATTCAAGAAAGACAAAAAGATACTGTATATCGGCAAGGCAACATCATTGCGCGACCGTGTACGCAGCTACTTCGCGCTGGACCTTGTTGCTACAAGAGGAGAGAGGATCGTTGCCATGGTTGGAGAGGCGAAATCGCTCTCGCACCAAAAGACGAGTTCGGTGCTCGAGGCGCTGATACTCGAAGCCAATCTCATCAAAAAACACCAGCCGCCGTACAACGTCGACGAAAAAGACAACAAAAGCTGGAACTACGTCGTCATTACGGAAGAGAGTTCGCCGGCTGGCGGATTCCCGCGCGTGCTTCTTGTCCGCGGTCGCGAACTATTTTCTGGTTCCCTAGAAACTAGAAGCTTGAAGTTAGCAGCTATGTATGGTCCGTTCCCGCACGGCGGCCAGCTGAAAGAGGCGCTCAAGATCGTTCGCAAGATATTCCCGTACCGCGACAAATGTACTCCATGCGACGTGTCAAGGACCGTCCTTGACACGTGCAGGCCATGTTTCAACCGGCAGATAGGACTCTGTCCCGGTGTGTGTACGGGCGAGATGACCAAGGAGGAGTATGCGTTGCGTGTCCAACACATCTGCCAATTTCTATCAGGCAACTTCAAGGGGCTGAAACGGGAACTTGCGCGGCAAATGAAAATTGCGTCCGCTGCCGAGAGATTTGAAGATGCTTCGTTGTATCGCCGCCAGATACACGCGCTTGAGCACATTCGCGATGTCTCGCTCATCAAAGACACGAGCCGTATATCTTCCGGTGGGGGCGTGCGCATCGAGGCATTTGACGTCGCGCACACTTCTGGCACGGAGACGGTCGGCGTCATGGCGGTCGTAAGCGGAGGGGATCTGGTGAAAGCCGCGTATCGAAAATTTAAGATACGCACGGCAACAAATGACGATGTTGCCGCGCTCAAAGAAACGCTCACGCGCCGCCTGAATCATCCCGAGTGGCCTATGCCGCGTGTTTTTGTGGTGGATGGTGGAAAAGGGCAGATGCGAGCCGCACAAACAATATTGAAAAAGGCAGGAATAGAAGTGCCGATAGTCGGCGTCGTAAAAAATCAATTTCACAAACCGGAACGTCTTATCGGAGACAAACGCGCAATCGAAGCATATGAGCGCTATATTTTGCTTGCAAATAGCGAGGCACACCGATTCGCTATCAAGTGGCATCGCACTCGACGGCAGCGCGCAATGATACAATAGCTTGATGTCACGGACATCTGTCGGCATTTTGCGCGGGGGGACATCGAGCGAATATAGTCTCTCGCTCAAGACAGGTGCGGCGATGCTCGCGGCGCTTCCCGAAGACAAGTACGACACGCGGGATATTTTCATTGATAAGCGCGGGCTTTGGTACTTGCGCGGAGTTCCTGCAGACCCTGCCCGCGCGCTCTCGCAAGTGGATGTAGTTTTAAACGCGCTCCATGGCGGCGTGGGCGAGGATGGCACAGTCCAGCGCATTCTCGAGCGCGCGGGTGTGCCTTATGCAGGTGCGCGCCCACAAGCGGCATCACTCTCTCTCAACAAGATACGAGCGCGGGAAATCTTGCAGAAAGCTGGTATTCGCATGCCACGCGGTGTCTCGTTCACTCTCGAGAATGACCTGCGAACGGGTGATATGGCATATGTCGTGTTCTCGCAATTCGGCCCGCCATACATCGTAAAGCCTCCGAGCGACGGCGCCTCAAGCGGTATCCACATCGCAATGACACTTCTCGAATTACCCAACGCGATAGGAGATGTGCTCGACGCATATGGCGCTGCATTGGTCGAGGAATATGTGCGCGGAGAAGAAGCGAGTGTTGGTATCATTGAGAATTTTCGCGGAGAAGAGTTGTACGCACTTCCTCCTGCACATGTCATTTTGCCGAAGGGCTTCCATTTTATGGAACCGCAACATCACGAAGAAGGTACTTTGCGGCACGTTGTCCCGAGTCGTTTTTCTCATGCGGAAAAACAGGCTCTCGCGGAGTTGGCGCGTGCGGCGCATCGCGCGCTCGGCCTCTCGCATTTTTCCCGCGCCGATATAATCCTTACATCTCGCGCGCCGTATCTATTGGAGGTCAACGCAATCCCCGGCCTATACTCCGGCGCTTCATTCCCCCACATGCTCGAAAGCGTCGGCTCCTCCGTGCGGGAATTCTTGGAGCACGCAATAGCTCTCGCTCGCAGCTCATAAAAATCGGGACTCCGCAGCACGCGCCGCGGAGTCCCATTGTTCGAAATTTATCAAGCCGCAAGCTTGATACCGTACTCGAGCAGGGTTTGATAAACCTCTTCAAGCGTAGGCGGTTCGTTCCCGAAGCGCTTGATAGTGAATGCGGGAACCGCCATCGCGAATCGTAGCCGGTCCTCCAAGGGACGATCCGGCCACATAAGATCCGCAAAGACTCGACCGCCGTTGAAGCCATCGCCAAGCCCGTTTTCGTCAACCACATCTTCCGGCGCAACCTCGAATGCCGGTAGGGGCTTGATAAGGCCGCCTTCCACAGCGTACTTCAAGCCGTTGGCACCAAGGGTCACGATTGCGACCTTACAGTGCTTGCCGAGGTCGGTCAACATCCCGTCGACACTACGACCCATCTGTTCGCAGAAACGTTCCGAAACAGATGGGTGTGTCATCTTCGGCAGCAGGTCTTCGATTCCCGGCCGTATGCGGCCGAAGTCGCAGTACCGGTCGATGCCGAGGCGCTCGGCCTCGCCAACGTAATACTTCGTCGCATCACGTTGACGGCCATCGATGTGCAGGAGCCGGCAGCCCTGGATGTTTAGCGGTGAGTACTCCTCCTCGTAGTCTTCGTCTTCCGGTGGGCTGATGATTACGCGGCCCCTGTCGTTCGGTATGATGACGGCCTTAGGCGTCTCTTTCATCGCACGAGGATGCCAATGAATGCCTGCTTTCAAGACTGCATTCACGATATCCTGGCCTGCCGGATCGTTCCCGATACCGCTAATGACATGGGGTTTGAAACCAAGCCATGCGGTTGTCATGGCCGCCGTAAAACCGTTGCCGCCGGGCTGATCTTTCATCTTTGTCGCCACAGTCTTTCCGTCACCTGTCGGAACAACCGGGACGCGTGCCACACGATCCGAAATTGCCTGACAGACGAAAAGCGCGCCGCCGTTAGGGTGGGTACGAAGCATTTGACCTCCTCGATATTGTCGCTGGTTGATCTTTAGTCGTTTGTACTCTATCGGCAAGCCCAATGGTGCCTGAGAAGCCGACCGCGGTCAACACCTACCTCCATTTCCCATTCGTGCGGGAATCTGCTACCTTGAAGCCTCTGGGCCAGTAGCCCCTCACATGAAATCGTCCAATGTTTTACGTCTACGTTCTTAAAAGCGAGAAGGATGGCAAGCTATATATTGGACATAGCAACGATCTCAAACGGCGTCTTGCGGAACATAATGACGGAAAGAGCATGTCAACAAAAGTTCGCAAGCCGTTTAAGCTCGTGTATTATGAGGCGTACGCGTCAAGCTCGGACGCGAAATATCGCGAGCATCAGCTAAAGCGTTTCTCCGGAGCGACAACACACCTTCGCAAAAGGATAAAAAATAGCTTGACGCAGGGCGATTCCATGTGAGGGGCCAGTAGTTCAGTGGTAGAACGTCTCATTTGCAATGAGAAGGTCGGGGGTTCGATTCCTCTCTGGTCCACTATGAAAGCGATTGTTCCTATAAAAAGTCTTCACGGACATATCGCCGCTTTGGCGAAAACCCAGCCAAAGAAAAAGGCGTTCCTCGCATGTGATGATATGGGAAAAGTCGTGGATGAAACATCCTACGAAGAGCTCGCGAGAAAAATAGAAGCCGCGGCCGCATACCTCGCCGAACTTGGTCTCACGAAAGGGGACCGCGTCGCTCTCGCGTTCAAAAACTCTCCAGAGCTTCTCATTTTGAGCTGGGCCGCGTGGAGCGCGGGCATCGTGACGGTCCCCATGGACACCAAGCGCGACACGGGGGAGCAGTATCAGTATAAGCTCAAGCTCAATAAGGCGAAGGTGCTCATCGCGCAGGCGGGTGCGCTCAAGAACATTGAACCGAAATATCTCGAGGGGTTTGAAGTCGTGGAATTTGAGGGTCTGCCTGCGGACTTCAAAAAGACTGAATGGAAGCATGGCCTCATACATCCCGCTCTCGTACTCTTTACCTCCGGCACAACAGGGCATCCCAAAGGAGCGAAACTCTCGCTCGAAAACCTTATTGTGAATGCCGATGGAATACGCCACTGGCTCAAAATAACCGAGAAGGACACATTTCTCGTGAATCTCCCGCTCCACCACATCAATTCGACGACCTTCTGTCTCGCGACACTTCTTGCGGGAGGTACGATAGCGATACCGCCCAATTACTCAAATTCGCATTTTTGGCAACAGGTCGCGAAGACGGGAGCCACCATCACCTCCATCGTGCAGTCCATCCTTTTCGACCAAGTGGGCCGCGAATCGGAATACAATGAGTTTAAACCTCATATTAAACTAAATAGGATACAGATAGGCTCGGCACCCGTTATTGCCCAGACCGTGCAAGAGTTCATGAGAAAATTCGATATCCCGCTGTATCAAGGGTATGGACACACAGAAACGGCACTCCGCGTTACCGGTGTTTCCATGGATTTATCAGAGAGTCTCTACAAACGCCTTGTCGAGGAAAATTCTATAGGTACGGCCATGCCATGGGCGGATGTGCAAATTATGGGGGAGGAGGGGAAAATCCTCGGTGAAGAGCAGGAAGGAGAACTCGCAGTCAAAGGCCCTGCGGTAATGGAGGGGTATGTTGGCGAAGAGCCTGCATTCCGCAACGGTTACTTTTTGACCGGTGACGTGGGGCTATATCGGATTATAGGAGGGAAGCGGTACTTTTTCCTCAAGGGGCGGAAAAAGGAAATCATTATCAAAGGAGGTATCAATATTTCACCTGTCGCAGTCGAGAATCACCTGAAGAAAATCTCAAAGGATATCGAGCAGGTGTATGCCGTTAGTGTTGCGGACGAGCGATATGGAGAAGAGATAGGCGCCGTGATCGTATGGAAACAGGGAATCGATATTGCACGCGCTAAGCGTCGCCTGAAGTGCACGCTTTTGTTCGGGACGCCGTTCATCAGTCTCTATGAAACTCCAAAATACTTGACGTCGCTTACGCTTGAAGAACTGCCGATGACCTCAACCGGCAAAGTACAGCGGACAGTTTTGAAAGACAGTCTTCCGTATGAACGATTCGAATCCATCTATGGTCTTGTAAAAACTCCGGAGTACCGTTTTACTGCCCTCCACCGATATTCGCGGTGGGTGCCTGCCTCGTACAAACTCTACAATCTATGCTGGGCGCCTCTTGTGGCAGAGAAGCTTGAATACGAAAAGAATATTCCGAAGCAGCTCATTATTCTGGCAGCACGTCCGGACGACTCACTAGCAGGACAGATCGCTCTCATCCGCACCGACCTGTCGAGCGAAGAATTGCTCCATACGACGTACGCTCAACTTCTGGCACCTGAAATTTCCAATCCGCAGGGCAAGCGAATTGTATGCATATCCATCTGTAGCGCAGATTACCGACCAAAAGGTATTCCCACTGCCTCGAATATTCCGACGCAGGAAGAAGTGCAAAAATATCTGCCGCTCGATCCTGTGTATAAATTCCATCAGAAACCGAAAGGGGGAGGCGCTGGCGCCGAACTCGTAGGTCTTATCCCGAACGGCCGCCCCGAAGACAAAAGTTCTCTCGGATACAACATGCTCCTGAAATATCCGCCCCCAGACGAGAAAATCACAACAACGGAAGGAGCACCGGTCTCAAACCAGCTCATCGAGACGGTGATGGTAATGGCGTGCGACGCGGGAATTACAGACGTGTACGCATACTCAAGGCCGGGTGGCCTTGCCGCCTATATGGCTAAGGAAGCTTGAAATAGAGCCGCCGTTTCACGATTTCCCCCGCTTTTTCCAATGGGCATTGATTATTTCAGGGGATGCGGTACGATGTCCGCGAATGTAAGTTTTCCACAACTTATTTATATTTGAGTGGAAAGGTTGGTTTACATTATTTTAGAGGAAACACATACAAAGAATCATGGCTAAGAAGCTATACGTCGGCGGGCTGCCTTACAGCACGACCGATACAGAGCTCAAAGACGCTTTTGCGCAGGCAGGAGCCGTCGAGTCTGCCACTATCATCATGGACAAGATGAGCGGCCGCTCGAAGGGTTTCGGTTTCGTGGAGATGTCTTCCGATGAGGAAGCACAGAAGGCGATTGAGATGTGGAATGGGAAGGACTTCGGCGGACGCTCGCTCACAGTAAACGAGGCGCGTCCGATGGAAGACAGGCCGAAACGCGACTTTCGTGGCGGTGGCGGTGGAGACCGCGGCGGCTACGGAGGCGGACGAGGAGGCAATGGAGGTGGAGGCGGCAGAAGCTGGTAGTTTTTAGTTTCGCCTTCTCAACACACGGCCCCGCCTTGCGGGGCCGTGTGGTATGCTTGTATTCATGTGTAAAGCTCTCTCCGCGACCGGCCTTGGCCTTTTTGTAGCAGTAGCCTTCCTTCCATTATTCGCCTCGGCAGCCACCTGCCCCAATCTCACGCAACCTCTCATACGGCTCGCGCGGGCAGGATATCGTTCAGTTGCAGAATTTCTTGGTTGCGGAAAGCGATCTCGGAGCTGGGAACAATACCGGCTACTACGGCCGCCTGACCGAAGCGGCGGTGAAATCATGGCAAGTACGAAATGGCGTCGTCTCATCGGGAACGCCCGCGACAACCGGCTTCGGAGCCGTCGGCCCGCGCACGCGGGCGAAGATTGCGAATGTGTGTAGAGGAATAATATCTTCGCCTTTCACCGCCACACCGACATCGGGCGCGGCACCGCTCCAAGTCCAATTTACCTCTCCCTCAAGCTGCGTTCAACCGTACTCCATTGACTTTGGCGATGGCCAAACCAGCGGGCAAATCGTCGTTCCTCCGTGCAATGCCGATGGTAGCCGTCCATTACAACCAAAAAGTACTTATCATACATACGCCGCCGCGGGCACATACACGGCAAGCCTCACGGGAGAGGATCGGTCTTCTTGCAGTCCGCCGAACGCTCAAGGATTCGTTCAATGCACGTCTGCATATCGAACTACCCTCACCGTGACGATTACCGTTTCCGGAAATGGAAACACGGGAGTAAATTTCTCTGTACATCCAACATCTAGCAAGCCGCCGTTCTATGCGATATTCAGAGCCAATCTCCCGCTGTCTGAATCACCGGACGCATACTTTGTTGATTTCGGCGATGGGACCAACGCGAAAATGATTCGAAATCATGCATCGTGTATCCCGGAAGATTATTCATGTACCGGTGGACCAGTTGCGTCGGTGTATGTATCGCACGAATATACAGTGATTGGCGTCTATGCGGCAAAACTCATAAAAGATTTCTCAGGTTGCATGCGAAATCCTGGAGGACCTTGTCTGCCTGTTTTGAATCAAATGCTCGGAACTCTGACAATTACCGTTGATCCATCGATTCCTATTCCCGATACGCGTGTGTATTAGTTTCCGATTACTGGGCACCTGTTGCCACTTTAAACCATGCGAACAATTTCTCGACATCTTTTAATATTTTTTACTGTCGCGTGACATATCCACATGCGACAAGGTCATTTGTGCCGTTATCGCTCATAATGAGGGGATGAAGTACAGCTCACTGCTTGGGTGGGGGATTGTCATTTATTCGGTCATGGCGCTTGCGTGGTCAGGCTTTGTCATCTACGGATTGTCGGGGACGCTGACTGGTCGCCTCTTGCAACTTTTGGTTTTGGTAATCGTCACAACGATCGCCGCCCGCGCGCTCAAGTTCCATTCATGGAAGGATATTCTTCCATACTCTATTCTCTGGGCAATAATGATGGGGCTTTTGGATTCCGTGTACAGCGTACCGTTTGGTGGGTGGGGAATCTATAGCGATTGGAATCTTTGGGTAGGCTATACGCTTGTGATTCTCGTGCCCCTGCTCGCGCCGAAGACGCGCGCGCTCCCGGCCTCTCACGAGGTCTGATATGCCCCGACACACACAATGGCATCACAACGGTTGCAGAAGACACTGCCGTAACGTGGAACGTTTTGAGATTACCATAGATGCCGCGCACGCGGCGTATGGCATTGTAGAAACAATGCCATTGTGTGTGTAGGGGTATGCATGCACTCAGCCTGCATCGGTTCCTTCTGCGCGCCGCACTCGCCATCGCCTCCATATTTGCGTGGATATTCGTATTTCAATATTTTTATCTAGTCGAACATGACATCGTCCACGCATTCGCGCGCACTTTGCTCCTCTATGCGCTCTCGCAGACGATTACGTGCCTTGTCACTCCATATGCCGCGCGCTCTTTGCGCAAAGGTGTGCGCCGCATGCTACTCATCGCCACCTTCTTTCTCGCAAGCGCATTCGTAATTCTCGGAGGGGCGCTAGTCGGATTTTGGGGTAGCACATATGCATCGTCAGGAATAGTGGCTTTTGCATTCTTGCTAGGCATCTATAGAGCTCTCTACTGGATCCCGTACGCAGTGGAAGCACGTGCAGTGTCTCGGACACGTGCCACAGTTTGGGGCGAGATACTCATCGCTCTGCTTCCGGCAGTTGCAGGATTGCTAATCGCTGGCACAGCTTCCGGGCCTCTTTTGGTTCTCTTTATCGGTGCAGGCGCTGTCGCGCTTTCGGCCATTCCCATCCTATACTTTCGCAACGTCCACGAAAGATTCTCGTGGCGCTTTCGCGAGACTTTCACCGAGCTCTCGGAGCAGAGAAATCGAGCACTCGTCGTCGTAGGACTTCTTGAAGGGATGTCGGGCGCGGCTCTTCTTCTTTTTTGGCCGCTTACGATGTTTTTGATGATGGGATGGTCGTACAGCATGCTCGGTATCACGCTCTCGCTCACATTCCTTGTCGCTGTCTTCGGGCGCTCATTCGTGCGCAAAAGACTGCGCTCGGTACGGCTTCACGATTCGGCGCTCTTGAACACTCTCTTTTCCGTTACGCCGTGGCTGTTCCGCCTTACCGTCGGGACACCCCTGCAGGCGGTATTGGTGGATTCGTATTTCTATACGACCGTACCACGCCGAAGTGGGATTGACCCCTTCACTTTTGAACAATCTGCCGACGGCGGCTCATATGTAGACGAATACACGGCACTCAAAGAAATGGCGCTCGCGCTTGGCAGGATAGCCATGTGTTTTCTCGGGGCGGGTATCGCACTTATGGTATCGCTCCCAGTAGCGTTCATTGTGGTCTTTATCATCGCCGCTATTGCTTCGGCGATGGCCACTCTTGAGCTTTCTTAGGCGAAGAGCGACGAGATAACCGCCTTTACGTCTGCGCCATCAGCGTTGCCTGCGAACTCTTTCATAACAGCGCCCGTGAGCTTGCCAGCGCCGGACGCATCGGTAATGCCGAGTTCTGTCATTTTCGCTCGTGCAACCTTCTCGATTTCTTCGCGATTTGCAGTCTGCGGGAGGTATGCCTCGATAATTTTTAGCTCATTCGATTCCTTTTCGGCGAGCTCGGGTCTGTTGCCCTTGGTAAATTGTTCGGCTGAATCCTTACGCTGTTTTGCAAGCCGTTTGAGTACCGTTATCGCGTCTGCCTCTGTAAGCTCTTCAGTCGGCTTGCGACCCTTTGCCACAAGCTCATTCGTAAAAGCGGCGAGCGCCCCGCGCAGAGTCTGCACGCGCAAAGCATCCCGCGCCTTCATGGCGGCGGTCATGTCAGTCCGAATCTTTTGAGTGAGCATCTGAACAGGATAACAAAAGGCTGCATGCGCGCAAGAGCACATGCAGCTTAAAACGTTCTCGGTTCTTCGAAGACCCACCTTATGAGCGAACTCCGGGAATTTCTGCGCACGCTAGCGCCCCTGCCACACGTACCGTTCCCTCGGGCGTTGTTTTCTTTGTGAACCCCGACAGGATTCTTCCAACGTATTCCCGTCCCTTCTCGATGCATTTTTCTTGTGAACCGTGGAACCTGTCGTTGGTCTCAATCAGGACGATTTCGGCTGCGAAAGGTGGTTGGAACGGCTCCGCTGATGCGAAGAACAGTATGGTAACCGCGAGTTCATACATCATGATAATACCTCCACGAATGAGTATATTCGACGGCATTTTGAAAGCAACACCGCGTGATAGAATGTGTTCATGGAATGGCTCGTTGTCGGTCTGCTCGTCGCTATTTTGGCGCTACTCACATATCTCCTGTGGTTTCGTCGGACGCCGCAGGAAACACAGGGGATGGTCCTGCTTCAGCAACGCATTCAGGAGCTCGAGCGGAGCATGGAGACAAAGCTCGGAGAAGGGACGGCACGTATGTTCGAGAGCATGAAGACGCAATTCGGCGAGTCGCAGAGACTTGCCTCGGACATTCGTGACTTGGTGGCCAAACAGCTCACGGAGGTACGCGTCGAGCAAACAAAGACCAACGAATCGACGACCCGCTTCATGGTGATTGCCGAACAGCTCGCGAATCTTGAAAAAGTACTCAAGCATCAAAAGCAGCGCGGGAATCTCGGCGAAGCATCACTCGAACTCATCCTCTCCAACATCCTGCCGCCCGGCTCCTACAAAATGCAGTACGAATTCCCCGGAGGAGAAACGGTAGACGCCGTTGTTGTAACAAAGGAGGGCGTCATTCCGATTGATGCCAAATTCTCGCTCGACAACTATCAGCGCCTCGTCGACGCGATCGACGATACCCAGCGTGCCGAACTGGAGAAACAATTCAAGAACGACCTCAAGATGCGCATCGATGAGACCTCGAAGTACGTGCGCCCTAAAGACGGCACCCTGCCATTTGCATTCATGTATATTCCCGCCGAAGCCATCTACTACGACCTTCTCATCAACGAAGTCGGCTCGGTCAAGGTCAATACGCGCAATCTCATCGACTATGCGTACAACGAGAAAAAGGTCATTATCGTTAGCCCCACGACCTTCGCCGCCTATCTCCAGTCAGTCCTCTACGGATTCAAGGCGTTTAAGATAGAGGAGACCGCAAAAGACATTGCGAAGTTTGTTGAACAGTTAATGAGGCATATGGGCGCCTATGAGCAACACTACGAAGGCCTTGGAAACGCCCTTTCAACTGCCGTAAATAAATACAACATTAGTCGCGGTGAATGGAAAAAGATCGACAAAGATATACTGAAAATCACAGGCACGTCCAGCGGATTAGATGTTCCCGCACTGGAAAGGCCGTCTCTTGCGGCAGATGAGTAAAGAGCGTATCTTGCCCCGCGGAGGTGGTGAACCATGTTCAAACAAATCCCTGGGCATGCACGGGCTCATGACCTGTGGCTTGCCATTTTGTTGGCTGTTGCGGCTGGGTTAATGACCGGCACGTTACGTGCGGCAATCGGTGCAGCGTTGATTATTGCAGGCGCTTTTTTGGGATCGCAAGCGACCCATCTGGCGCAAATGCACGGTACCGATCTGCCACCGTCTTGGCTCGAACGTAACATGCAGCAATGGCGCTGGGTCTACGTCGTCTTTGGGGCGATGGTTGCGCTCATCGGATTGCATCTGTTGCTTTCGAAGTAAAGGCTCGCTGGCCGTGTCCCAAGCTCGGGATGCGGCTTGCCTTTTATGTTTTTTTCAATTATATTACTCGAACTTATGGCCAAGATAGCTATCATCGAGACGGGGGGGAAGCAATACGTTGTCGTGAAGGACAGTGTTTTTGATGTTGAGAAAATCACGGGAGTAAGCGGAGCTGGGGCTAAGATCATCTTTGATAAAGTGCTTCTCACCGACGACGGTAAGGAAGTCAAAGTCGGCGCGCCGTACGTCTCTGGCGCCAAAGTGTTTGCCGAATTGGTGGAGGAAGGTCGCGATGCCAAAGTAACGGTTATCCGTTATCGCCAGAAAAGCCGCTATTTCAAGAAAAAGGGCCATCGCCAGCCGTACGCAAAAGTGCGCATCACCGCACTCCCGTAAACGTTTATTGTATTAAAAAATGTGCCCTCGCGCGAGCGGGGCACTACATTTTTGTTTGAATCTCCGGCAGCTTATTCAGGTCTTCTCTTTAGGAAAGTTGAGAACCTTGCCTTGCGGGGAAGTTGGCTGCTGGAAACCCGTGCAGGCCCTGAGGGATAGACGATAACCCTTTTTGACCTCTTCTTTTGTGTTACGGTTAGCGAATCGTTTACCGAATTTGTGAGCGGCAATATGCCATCCGCACAGAGCACACGAGGTGTTGTCGACTAGCTCCTCCATCGTCAGTCTGTCTTCAGCCATCTGGAAACCCTCCGAAAGAACATGTAGGCTCAATATACTGCTCATCGTCGGGAATCCAAAGCGCTTTTTATGGTCTCGGGATCGGCATACTCCAGTTCACTACCGGTTGATAATCCGCGGCCAAGCGTTGTAATGATGAAGTCGTGCTCTTTTGCGAGAGGGGCTAGCTTCTCGCGCACATGGACCGCCGTAACGTCGCCTTCGGGATTTGCGGGGAAGGCGAGTATAACTTCTTTCAGGCCTCTCCGTTCGGGAATAGATTTTAACAATTGTGAGATACGCAGACCGCTCGTTTTTTCCGATGCGAGTGAGATGGTGCCACCGAGAACGAAATAATATCCGCGGAATGTGCCGCTTCGCTCAAGTGCGGCAAGGTCGGCGTCGGATGCGACAACCGCGAGAAGTTTCGTGTCTCGTTCGGGATTCGAGCACATGCTGCACTTCTTTTTGTCACCTGCGTGGAAACGCATACATGAAGGACACTGATAGACAGAATCGGAAAGACTTCCGAGCGCGTCGATAAACTCCCGACGGAGTGTGGGAGAGGCGCGAAGCAGGAATTGCACGAAGCGCTGTGCTTGCCTCTGGCCGATACCGGGGAAGCGCTCGAACAAGGCGACAAGGCGCTCAATCGAATCGGCCACCCCAGTAGAAATACTTCGTTCTCTTTCTGCCATATGAACCTGAAGTGTAGGGCGTATTTCTAACGGGGCAAGTATTCTAAAACGCAGCGGCTTCTTCTTCGACTTCAGCTTCGGGGGTGAAATCGCCGAAGTTGCTCTTGTCGATACTCAAGAAGCGCGTGCTCTTTTCGTCGAATTGCAATTCTATCTTTCCCACGGGCCCGTTGCGGTGTTTTTCTATCAATATTTCCGCGATACCCGGCTTGTCGGAATTTTCGTTCATTTTGTCGTCACGATGGATGAACATAACCACGTCGGCGTCCTGCTCGATGGAGCCGGAGTCGCGGAGGTCGGAGAGGCGCGGGCGCCCGCGACGAGTCTCGACCGCACGCGAGAGCTGGGAGAGCGCTAGCACAGGGACTTCGAGCTCGCGCGCCATCGCTTTGAGCGAGCGTGATATTTCGGTCACTTGTTGTACGAGGTTGTCGTTGCCGCGTGCGTATGAGGGAGTGATGAGCTGGAGGTAATCCACGATGACAAGCTTGAGGTCCTTTTCCATCTTGAGGCGCCGCGCGACGCTACGCATTGCAAGGACTGTTGTTGAGGGTTTGTCGTCGATGTAGATTGGCGCTTCACTCAAAGCCGACATGGCATCCTGCAGGTGTCCGTAGTCGCTCTCGTTCTTGAATTTCTTGCCCGTGCGCAAGCGCCATGAATCTACGCCGGATTGCGCGGAGAGCATGCGGTCGACAAGCTGCTGCGAGCTCATTTCGAGAGAGAAGATGCCGACCGGCGTGCCGTACTTTGTCGCAGTCTGTCGCGCGATGTCGAGGGCGAGCGCCGTTTTGCCCATACTCGGACGGGCGGCAAGGATGACGAGGTCTGATTTCTGGAGACCGGCGAGAAGATTGTCGAGCTGGGGGAAGCCCGTGGGGACACCGCGAATGGTGCCACTGTGCTTTTGCAAACTCTCGAGTCTCTCCCACGCTTCCGCGAGCTCATCTTTTATCTCCGTAAACGAACGGAGCATCGGCGTTTGTGTCACCGAGAAGACGGCCTGCTGTGCTTCATCAAGGATTATCTCCACATCACGATCCTCCTGAAACCCCAGTTCGCCTATTTTGGAGGCGGCATCGATGAGACTGCGGAGAATAAACTTGGTCTGCACACCTTGTGCGTAGTGGCGCGCGCTTCCGGGACTTGCGGCCGCGCCCACAAGCTCGGACAAATATCCGGCTCCGCCGGTCTCGGCGAGGAGCTTTCGCTCCTTTAGTTTGCTCGATACGGTCACCACATCGATAGGTTCGCCCTTTCCAAAGAGCGCGAGCATGGCATCAAAGATGGTCCGGTGTTTGCCGGCATAGAAAGAATCAACGCCGATAAGGTCGGCGACTTCGTACATGCCATTCTGATTGAGAAGAAGAGCGCCGAGGAGCGCGCGCTCCATTTCTATATCTTGCGGAGGGACCCGTACGGAACTGTTTACCATGAATGCATCCTAACATTTAACCCGCCTTCGCTCTTCGAGCTCCGGCGAGGCAAGGTGTGCCTTTCGTGTGGACAAATGATGCGAGCTTGACTGGGTCCCCTATATTTGATACAACGTAAACCACAGGAACAAAAATAGTCAAATCCGCCTAAATAAGCCTTATTTATCAACACCGTATGCTTTCCTTTTCACCTAAAACAGCCACAAAAGACCTCCTTGCTGGCCTTCCAGAGCGCTCGCGCCGTGTGCTTACGGACCGCTTTGGCCTCTCGCAGAAGGGCGAACGTCGCACGCTCGATGCGATAGGACAAGAATATGGCATTACCCGCGAACGCATTCGCCAGATAGAAAACCACAGCATTACTGCAGTACGCGATTCCGAAGCCTATTCTACCCTTGCGCAGAGCTGGGAGGATCTCAAAGCCGCTGTCCTAGCACTCGGCGGAGTACTTTCCGAAGAGACTATCCTCAATGAGCTCGCAAAGAACGAAACAGAGCGCAATCATCTTCTTTTCCTTCTTACGGTCGGGCACCAATTCGACGACCGCCGCGAGGACAACGATTTCAAAGCCCGCTGGCATATCGACGAGGCGCTTGCAGAATCCGTAGAAGCCGCTCTATCGAGTCTGTACCAATCGATCGAGCCCAACAAGCTCACACCGGAAGAGGAATTCCTCGAGCTTTTCGCGCGTCATCTCAAGCAGGAGGGCGTGAAGAATCGTCCGGCCGATGCGCTTCCGCGCTGGCTCCTTATTTCCAAGCGCATTGGTAGAAACCCGCTCGGCGAGTGGGGGAGGCAGGATTCTCCGCATGTACGCATCAAGAACACGAGGGATTTTGCATACCTCACACTGAAGCGGCACGGCTCGCCCATGCATTTCATCGAGGTCGCAAAAAGCATTGAGAAACTTTTCAGCAGGAAGACTCATCCCGCGACGACACACAACGAGCTCATCAAAGACAACCGCTTCGTGCTCGTCGGCCGCGGACTCTATGCACTCAAAGAATGGGGATACGAACCGGGGGTAGTGCGCGATGTTATTTCAGGAATACTAAAGCGCGAAGGACCTCTCACGCGTGAGGAGATCATCGAACGCGTGAAGCGCGAGCGTTACGTGAAAGACGCGACCATCTCTGTAAACTTGCAAAACAATATGTTTGTTCGAAATTCGGACGGCAAATATTCGTTGGCGAAGTAATTTTCTCAGATGTTGATAGCCCGCCTCCATACTGGCGGGGAACTGTTACAATTGGCGCATGATCGATGAATATGAACAGCATGATTTTGCAACAGGGTCGCGGTTTCGCGCACAGTTTCTTTCTCCGCTCTTAAGCTTCGATCTACACAAGCTAACAGACGCGTTCATCGGCGACGGCTGGGGTATCTCGCGGTGCCTTTTCCTCAGCGTTCTCTTTACCGGCCTTTTGAGCGTCTTGTGGCTCCAAATACCCAATCTTCCACTCTTCGCGTTTGAATGGTTACTAGGGACCGCGCCCCTCTGGTTACCCATTGTCACACTCGTCATCGCATGGAAAGTGTGGATATGGTATGCCCGGGGAGTGTATCTCTTCGAAAGAAAAGCAATCCTCCTCGAAGTAAAGATTCCTCGCGACATCACGCGTTCGCCGCGGGCGATGGAAAACGCGCTCTCAAAGCTCTGGGTTGATTCCGGTGAGACGACATTTTTCAACACCGCGTGGCAGGGTCATGTGCGGCCTTATTTTTCTTTTGAGATCGCATCCTTCGGAGGTGATATTCATTTTTACGTCTGGACGTGGTCCGGATGGAGGGCTGCAGTAGAATCGGCGCTGTACGGATATTACCCAGAGCTTGAGATCGTCGAGGTAGAAGACTATGCGTCGAAATTCAAATACGATGCAGAGAAGCACGAATGTTTCGCCACGGACTGGCGCTACGAGCCCCGCAACGACGCCTACCCTATAAAGACCTATGTTGATTTCGAACTCGACAAAGATCCAAAGGAGGAGTACCGCGTCGATCCTATCGCACAGGTACTCGAACGTTTGAGCAACCTTCGCCCCGATGAACAAGGTTGGCTTCAGATAATCATCACACAGTCAAAAGATAAGCGTCGTAAAAAAGGCGGACTCTGGTGGGAAACCGAAAGCCGCTATGAAGGTCTCGTGAAAGAGGAGGTTGAGAAAATCCGCAGAGATACCGCCCCTTTGCACATAGACGACCGAAGTGCACCGGATGCATGGAAGACCTATGCTCGCGTGCCACTATATCGGGCCACAGAGAGTGTCAAAACTATTGAACGCAATATGGGCAAACACATATTCAACGTCGGTGTGCGGGGCGTATATATCTGCGACCCGGCAAAATTCAGTGCCGGCGGATATACCGGTGTACGTTGGATCTGGCGCCCATTCGGTAATGTGCAATACCTGAATCAGCTTCGTCCGCGTCGCTGGTCGAACCCGTTCGACTATCCTTGGCAGGATTGGGGGGACATCCGGTGGACGCTCATGTTGCGCCGCTTTTTTGACGCGTACCGACGACGCTCGTATTTTTATTCTCCGTGGATCATTCCGCACAATATGATGTCGACAGAAGTAATCGCGACCCTGTGGCACCCGCCAAGCGCATCTGCTACCGCGCCAGGCCTCCAACGCATCCCCGCCAAGAAAGCCGAACCACCACCCAATTTGCCGAAGTAGTAAAACAGCGGGCAAGCACCAGGCACCAGTACAAAATCCAGACACCCATTCTCACATATGACCATTGTCCATTGTCCATTGCCCATTATTGCCTGATATGCAACCTCTTGAACACGCTCTCGAAAAAATGTTCGATGTGGGACATCGCGCCCTACAACATTTATCAGAAAGCTGGCGCCTGCATACCAATCGCCGCACCATCATCATTCTTATTGTCGCCGGCTTTTCTCTAGCGTCACTCTATATTTTCGCGATAGAGCCACCGGAAAATTTCCCGGTCGACAAGCTTGTGGAAGTGCCGGCGGGCGCGTCGCTCAAAGATATAGCAAAGACTCTCGAGGCTCAGGGCGTCGTGCGCTCGGGCCTTATGCTCCGGATGCTTCTCAAGCTCTCCGGCGACGAGCGGACGGCACACGCGGGCGATTACCTATTTAAGGAGCCGCGCGATATCTTCCGCGTCGCGCGCGCGCTTGCACTGGGAGCTTACGGGCTCGAGCCCATGCGTATCCGTGTCCCCGAAGGGGCGATGATGAAAGATATGGCACTTGTATTTGGCCGACAGCTCGAGCGATTCGACACTGCCAATTTTCTTGCGCAAGCGCAACCGCAAGAAGGTTATTTTTTTCCCGACACCTATTTCTTCCTTCCCAACGCAACTGAAGATACGGTGATACAGGCAATGCGACAGAATTTCGATACGCACATCGCGACCATCACCCCACAGATCGCGAGCTCGACACATTCTCTTTCCGACATTGTGAAGATGGCCTCTATACTCGAGCTGGAAGCGCGCAACACCAAGGATCGCCGCACCATCGCCGGCGTTTTGTGGAATAGGCTCGAGCGCGGTATGCCATTGCAGGTTGATGTCACATTCCTCTATACAATCGGGAGGGGAACCTTCCAGCTGACAGTGAAAGACCTCACGAGCGATTCACCTTACAATACCTACAACAGTGAGGGCCTACCGCCCACGCCCATTGGAAGTCCATCACTCGATTCACTGCTCGCCGCGGCGCAACCGATAAAGAGTGATTACATATATTTTCTTGCCGACCGCCGCGGCGTTACGCACTATTGCAAGACATATAGTTGCCACATCGCCAACAAAGCGCGGTATTTTTGAGCGGCATGGCGCAGACGGTATTCGTTGGTTTGTCGGGAGGTGTTGATAGCGCGGTTTCGGCTACGCTTTTAAAGAGCCAAGGCCACAACGTTGTTGGTGTTTTCATAAAAATCTGGCAGGCGGAATTCTTAGAGTGTACGTGGAAGGAGGACAGGCTCGATGCGATGCGCGTCGCCGCAGCACTCGAAATACCATTTCGGGAGGTCGACCTCTCGGAAGAGTACAAGAAAGAGGTGGTCGAGAAAATGGTTGCCGACTATGCGCGCGGCATCACACCGAACCCCGATGTGCTCTGCAATCGTGCTATCAAATTCGGTGCTTTCGCCGCGTGGGCGAAGAGCGAGGGGGCAGACATGCTAGCGACGGGGCATTACGTCCAAATAAAAGAACGTGATAATCGTTTTGAACTTCTCCGCGCCAAAGATGCGGCAAAGGACCAGTCCTATTTTCTATATCGGCTCGACCAGTCTGATCTTGCGCATACGCTTTTCCCGATCGGCGGCATGCTCAAATCCGAAGTACGCGCGGAGGCAAGGCGTTTCCACCTGCCAGTTGCCGACAAGCCCGATAGTCAGGGGCTCTGTTTCGTAGGGGAAGTCTCGATGGCGGATTTTCTCGCACGATTCATTGCGCTTCAACGCGGTCCCGTCGTTGCGGGGGGTACGATTGTCGGCGAACATGATGGCGCCGCGCTCTATACGATAGGTCAGCGACACGGATTCACTGCCGAAAATGCCGAAGGCCCATACTATTTGGTGAGAATAGATGTTCCGACAAATACACTTCATGTGTCGGTGCGGCGCGAAGATGCGGCGCGAACCGAGACCATCATTGAAGATGTCCACTGGGTATATCGCGAGCCGACCTTGCCACTCGCTGTGCAGGTGCAAGCGCGATATCACGAACAGGAATTCAGCGCGACGCTCTCAAAAAACGACCCGCAATTCAGTGTGGAATTCGAACATCCGCACATCGCTTCACCCGGACAGTCTCTCGTGCTCTACGATGGAAACACGTGCCTCGGCGGAGGAACTATCAGTTAACAGCGGGCAGGCACCAGTACACAGAATTCTACGAATTCACCGTTGCCTGCTCGCTGTTGCCTGTAAACTGTCTGTATGAGTGAGATGCTCTCCCGCATGGTGTGGTTTGTTATTGTAGCGGTTGCGATTTCATACGCGACGTATATAACAGCCGGAAGCATCGTCAACGCGCAGGCACGCGGCGCCTACAAGCCGGTTATGATACGCGACGTGCTTGGCCCCGGCTCCCATCACCTTTCGGGAATGATCATGGTGCCGACACCATGTCACGAGTTAACGCTTCGCACCGAGGCACTCTCGGCGGCGACGTACGAGCTCCTCTTCCGAACATGGCATGAACCTTCGGTGGATTGTGATGAGGAGGAAATACCGCGACCTTTTCGCGCCGTACTATTTGCGCCATCGACAGGCGTCGAGTTCATCGCGACACTCGATGGTGTAGCGCTTCCAATTCAGGTTTTACCGAGTATTGCGGGGCATTGATTGCTCTATCAAACAAAGGCTATGACAACCACTCAACAAAAAGCTCCATCTCTCGCGCCGCGCGCGATGCTACACCATCCACATATTCTCGTTACAAAAGCAGACGGCGAACAAGAGGCATTTGATCCTGCGAAACTCGAACATTCTTTGCAGCTTTCGGGCGCAAGCTCGACGATGCGAGCGCGTATCTTGGCGCACGTGATGCAGGAATTGCGTCCGAACATGATGACGGAAGAGATATATCATCATGCTTTTGAGATATTACGGAAGGAAGAGGCGGCTCCTGTCGCGGCACGCTATTCCATTAAACGAGCGGTCTTTGCGCTCGGCCCTTCAGGTTTCCCTTTCGAACAATTTCTAGCGGAAGTTTTACGCGCGCATGGGTGGAAAGCGCAGACAGGAGTTGCATTAAACGGGCGCTGTGCGCCGCACGAAGTGGATGTATTCGCCGAGAAGGACGGAAGACGCATCGGAATTGAAGCAAAATTTCACAACGACGCCGCGGGAAAGACAGATATCAAAGACGCGCTCTATGTGCACGCACGCTATGAAGATCTTCGCGCGACACCCGACGTTTCTTCGCGCGTGGACGAAGGGTGGCTCGTAACCAACACGCGCTTTACGAGGAATGCTATTCGCTATGCGCAATGCTCGGGTCTCTCGCTTATCGGGTGGGATTATCCACATGACCGTGGCCTTCTCACACTCATCGAGGAGGCGCGCGTGCACCCGCTCACGTGCCTCACGACGCTCTCGGAGAGCGAAAAACACCGTCTTCTCGATCAAAGAATCGTGCTTTGTAAACACGTGCAGACTACGCATCTGCTTCAGGAATTCGGGATAAAACCGGATCGTATCCCGAAGGTGCTGGACGAAGCGCGACAGCTCTGCGGCATTTGATTGAGCACATGATTCAGCAGAATCACCCTAGGGGCTCACCTACTGGGTGATATAATCGCGGTATGCGCTCCGCTGCGATATTCATGGATCCAACGGTCGTGATGTTTGGGAAACTTTTATTGGCGATGCTCCTCGGCGGCATCATAGGGACAGAGCGCGCTGTGCTCGCGAGACAATCCGCCGGCACGCGCACCTTCGGTCTCGTGTCTTTGGGTGCATGTCTTTTTGTCATTACGGGGAATTACGTCGATACTGCATACCTCGGAGTGCTTAATTTCGATCCAATGCGCGTCGCTGCGGGCATCATTATGGGCATTGGATTTCTCGGCGGTGGCATTATCGTGTTCCGCGGGGACGCGGTACACGGCACCACGACTGCCGCAGGTCTCTGGATCGCCGCCGGTGTTGGTATTGCGACCGGATTCGGCCTCTACTCTATAGCAATCTTCTCAACCATCCTCTCGCTCCTCATGTTTACCGGAATGTGGTACGTCGAGAATCGTTTCAAGCATTGGTTTGAAGAGCGCCGGTCGGATGTGCAGGGAAACAATTCGCAGGACACATAGCGCATGGTGGTATACTCCCCGCATGCCGAAAGGGTACCAGAAGCGGACGCGTAATTTGTATGACCCGAATGCTTCGGAGTCATTCCGCGTGAGCCGTACCAAGATAGATCTCTTTCACGAATGCCCTCGTTGTTTCTATCTCGATGTACGCCTCGGTGTGCCACGCACGTCGTTCCCCGCATTCACTCTGAACAATGCCGTTGATGAGCTCATGAAGCGCGAGTTCGATATCCATCGGGCAAAAGATGAGGCGCACCCTCTGATGAAGACCTATAAAATAGACGCCGTACCCCTGAATGATGTGCGTATGGAAGAGTGGCGCGATGCCTTGCGCCGCGGCATCCAATACCATCACAAGCCAACGGGCCTCATTTTTCGCGGAGGCGTTGATGATATCTGGATAAACTCTAAAGGTGAGCTCATAGTTGTTGATTACAAGGCGAC
Organism: bacterium; assembly: GCA_030647655.1. Classification (GTDB taxonomy): domain Bacteria; phylum Patescibacteriota; class Minisyncoccia; order Phycocordibacterales; family UBA2100; genus UBA10103. Next base: position 148,341 of record JAUSJH010000002.1, read on the forward strand.
GAGCAAGAAAGAGGAAGTGAATATCGAAGGTTACTGGCAACAAGGATACAAGCGACAAGTAGAAATTTATCAGTGGCTTTTGCGCGGTATCGGTGAAAAGGTATCGCCGACGGCCTACTTCGTGTATGTGAACGGCAAAAGCGACGCCAAAGCATTCGACGGCAGGCTTGAGTTTGAAGTGAAGATAATCCCGCACGAAGGCGACACATCGTGGATAGAGCCTCTCGTTATCAAACTCGCGGAATGCTTAAAGGGTGATGTTGTGCCAGCGCCGAATGAGACATGTGAATACTGCGGCTACCGCGAAGCGGCTGGAAAGGAATTGCAGGCACGGGTGAAGCCAAAAAAGGAGGGCGGACAGAAATCTCTCGGGCTATGAAATCGTTCACAGAAGAGGTGCGCGACATCGTGCGGAAAATACCTAGGGGTAAGTCAATGACATACAAAGAGGTTGCCGCAAAGGCGGGGAATTCAAAAGCGGCGCGAGCCGTTGGCGCCATCATGCGCTCCAATTACAATCGCGATATCCCGTGCCACCGCGTCGTTCGCTCCGACGGCTCACTAGGGAATTACAACAGGGGCGGAACATTGCGAAAGCGCGAAATTTTGACGAGAGAAGGGGCCTTTGAGTTCAAGAGTAGAGGAAGTTCTTGAATTGCCACGGGTCGCCCACGTCGGCGTCGTCGCCAAAGAGCGCGCCGTCCCTTTTGAGCGGCGTCCAATCAGTGAATGCGCCGGTCATCTTACCCATGTACGGGGTGATTATCTTCATGATGCGCTCAAAATCTATCTCGTCGGCTTCCACGATTCCTTCCCGCGGATGTTCAATCGCCCACACCATTCCGCCGAGCACTCCAGCCGTCACTTGCAGTCCGGTCGCGTTTTGGTAGGGCGCGAGCTTCCGCGTCTCCTCAATGGTCAATTGCGAGCCATACCAATACGCGCCTTTTTTGTGTCCCATCAGAAGCACTCCGAGCTCGTCCATGCCGGATTCTATTTCTTCAAGAAGAATGCGCTGTTCGGGCTGAAGGACATTATTGTTGCCGAGACATTCTTCTAGGGAGAGGAGCGACGCGTCGCAAGAGCGGTATGCGTAGTGTACCGTCGGTCGGTAGACCGTCTCGTCCTTTTGTTTGAGGGAAAAGTAATCAGCGATGGATATGGATTCGTTGTGCGTCACTGCTCGTCCAAGGAAATGCCCGTGCTGAGGCGTCCATGTGCGTACGAGCACTTTCGCACCGGGGCGTTCGAGGTAGATGGCCGCGCCGCATCCGAAATCGTGCCGACGCGCACCTTTCGGCCAATGTTTCTCGTGCGTACCCCAGCCCATCTCGCTCGGCTGGTTGATCCCTTCCGAATGAAAGCCGTTCACGGACCACGTGTTCTCAAATCTACCGATTTTCTTCGGCGTGGACGCGACTTGTGAATCATATTCGGCAATATGGATGGTCCGGACAGAAAGTTTGCGCATCAAAGCCGCCCACTCTTTGCGATTCTGGGGTTTTTTCACTTTGTAGCCGATCTTTTTTGCGATATTAAGAAGCGCTTGTTTTACGAAGTGGGAGACGATACCGGGATTTGCTCCGTGCGCCACGACCGAAGTCGCTTTCCCCATTGAAGTTTTCTTGAGCGCAAGTGCATTCTCGCGCAATCCATAGTTGGAGCGCTGGGATATGGTGAGCGATGGGTCGCTGTATCCGCCGAACCACGGTTCGATACAGGTATCAAGGTAGAGAATATCGTGCTTGTGGCAGAATTGTATGAGGTCAAGCGATGAAACGTCCACCGAAAGGTTCAAGAGAAAATCTCCCGGACCAATGCGCGAGCGGAGTACTTTTTCATAATTTTCGCTCGTGACAGCTTTGATGCGGAATCGAATACCTTCTTTACGCGCAACACCGCGTCCGGTAGGATCCGCAGTGATAATACTGATATTCTTTCTATCAATTCCGATGTGCCGTAGTATCAAAGGGAGTACCCCCTGACCGATGCTTCCAAATCCGATTATCAGTAACTTTCCGGGAAATCGCACATAGACAGGATACGGAGGCTTCCGCGATTGTCGTTTTTTATTCCTCTTCGCCATTGTTTTGATAGTACCTTGATATATAAAAAAGTCTATACCCCGTGAGATAGAAACGGTCTACGTCTATAACAAAAAACAATTGATTTTATCTCACGGGGTATACTTGCGGCATGGGAGATAAAGAGGAGGACGTAAAAATTGAAGCCTCGTGGAAAGAGGCGCTGAAAGACGAGTTTGGGCAAGAGTATTTCAAGACTTTACGCGAGTTTGTGAAAGGGGAATATCAGCACGCCATCGTTTACCCCGCGCCAAAAAATATTTTCCGCGCTTTTGAGCTGTGCCCTTTTGATAAAGTCGAAGTCGTAATCCTCGGGCAAGACCCGTACCACGGTGCAAGCCAAGCCAACGGCCTCTGCTTTGCGGTCAGTGAGGGCGTGCCCTTGCCGCCGTCGCTCCAAAATATTTTTAAAGAGCTGGCGACCGACATCGGGCCCGTGAAAAACAAAACGGGGGACTTGGAACGCTGGGCCAAGCAGGGTGTGTTGCTCTTGAACGCGACCTTGACGGTGCACGCACGCACGGCCGGCTCGCATCAGGGGAAGGGGTGGGAAGAATTCACCGACGCTGTCATCCGCAAGCTCTCCGAAGAGCGCGAGAATCTGGTTTTCATCCTCTGGGGCAACTACGCCAAACAGAAAGTATCCGCGGTAGACCGCGCCAAGCATCTCGTGCTCGAATCCGCACATCCTTCGCCCTTTTCAGCGGCCAACGGCTTCTTCGGCTCCAAACCTTTCAGCAAAACGAACGAATATCTGGTCGAACACAACAAAAAACCGATTGATTGGTTGTGAGTTGACGCTTAGTTCGGATTATTGTATTTTCATGAGCGGGAAGGTCAGTCAGGCCACCCGTAACATCAACTGGGAGCGAGACATGACACACGTTCTTCGGTCCGTTGCCATCGCAGTGTTGGCGTGCTTTCTGGGAGCTACGACGGCCAGCGCACAAACCACCACCTTATCGCATAACTGGTCTGGCGAGCTCGTGCAGCTGAAAGAAATGGGCACCTGCGGTCCATACTTCAATGATGCCGGCAGTCACGCGTTTTTCAGCCTCACGCGCCGCTCGATCGAGGGTGAGACGGTGCGTCCTGTTTTTGTGATGTCAAAGCGCAATATCACCCTGATTGCGGACGATGCGCAGACGGTGCCGTACGCCTGGCTTTCGTTTAATCTGGCAACCGGGCGACCCGTCGTCACCATCAAAGCATCAACGCTCGACATTCAAAAAGCAAAGTGCTTGAGCGTCATCAAGACCGAATAGGGTATCGACCTTTAAGGCCTAGCACAAATTGCATAGAGGGCGCGGCCGTTGTCGCGCCCTCCTTGTTTAGACACGGAGAAGAGTATGGAGAGATTCTTTACGCAAATGCGGGCCGATGATGGCGAGGTTGAGGCCGTTGGTTTTTAGGATGTCCTGTGCGACGCGCTGAATGTCATTCGCACTTACTTTATCAACACCTTTGATGACCTCTTCCAACGTGCGGACTCTCCCGAGGTTGATGAGAGATGTCGCCGCATGTCCCGCGACCTCGTCGCTCGTTTCGAGTGCCAGTGTCATCGTGCCTTTGATGTAAGACTTTGCCTTTTCAAGTTCTCGTGCGGAAACTTTTGTCCGCTTTATCTTCTTGAACTCCGCGAGGATGGTCTGAACCGTTTTTTCCAACTTTCCGTGCTCCACGCCGGCTTGCACCACGAAATAGCCTGTGTCTGGATATTTTTCCACCGATGCGTGCACGGAATAGGCGAGTCCGCGCTTCTCGCGTACTTCGGTGAAAAGGCGGCTGCTCATGCCTCCGCCGAGAATTGTGGCGAGGACTGTGAGCGCGTACTCGTCTTTGTGCAGGTATGGATACGAAGGTACGCCGAGCATCAGCTGGGTCTGATCGGTCTTCTTTTCCTTAATCGCGATGCACGGAGCCTCTTGTACCGAGGCGAAGGGAATGGGTTTTTGCTCGCCGCGCTTCTTCAGGCGCCCGAAATCACGCGCTATCTTTGCGAGAACTTTTTTCGTCGAAAACGCTCCTGCGACGCAGACGACTGTGTTGGCAGGCGTGTAGTGTGTCTGGAGGTAGTGGGAAAAATCGGAACGTTTGAACGCGCGGATATTTTCCTTCGGGCCGAGAATGGTCCGGCCGAGCGGGTGCTCGCTTCCGAAAATGAGCGCATCGAAGACATTGTCTATCGTGCGCATCGGCATGTCCTCATACATATCTATCTCTTGGATGATGGCGCCGCGCTCTTTTGTTATCTCTTTGCTCGGGAGTGTGGAATTGAGAAATATGTCGCTTATCACATCGAGTGCGGTATCCAGATATCGGCCGCTCACCTTGGCATAGTAGGCGGTGCGGTCTTTTGCGGTGAAGGCGTTGTAGACACTGCCGATTGTGTCGAGTTCCTCGCTGATAGCCCGTGCGCTCGGGCGTTTCTTGGTGCCCTTGAAGAACATGTGCTCCAAGAAGTGCGCGAGCCCGTTCTCGTGCATATTTTCATACCGCGAGCCCGTGCCGCTCATCACGACGACGGTCGCGGTCGCCGTCTCCGGCATGGGAGCGAGTACGACCCGCAGACCATTCCGCAAAGTGTGTAGTCCGTACTTCATTGCGAAGAGCATAGTACCTTTCCATCTGTTGCACAAACCAAGCAAACACGTTACTTTAACTTGAATGACCATAAACGAGATACGCACAAAGTACCTCAAGTTTTTCGAGGCGCGCAGGCATACCATAATCCCGAGTGCGCCCATCGTGCCGCAGAACGACCCGACAACGCTTTTTACGGGCTCCGGTATGCAGCCCCTCATCACCTATTTATTGGGTGCACCGCACCCGCAAGGCAATCGTTTGGTCAACAGCCAAAAAAGTTTTCGCGCAGAAGACATCGAAGAGGTGGGGGACAACAGACACACGACATTCTTCGAAATGCTCGGCAACTGGTCGTTGGGCGATTATTTCAAAAAAGAGCAGTTGCCATGGTTCTTCGAGTTTCTCACGAAGGAAATCGGGCTTGACACACAAAAATTGTACGTAACAGTATTCATCGGCGATGAGAAAAACAACGTGCCACGTGATACGGAATCTGCTGAAATCTGGCAAAAATTGTTCGCGGACAAAGATATAGAGGCGAAAGTCGTCGAAGTTGGTTCCGAAGCTGATGGCTACCGGCTCGGTATGCAAGAAGGTCGCATCTTTTTCTACGACGCGAGTAAAAATTGGTGGAGTAGGGCAGGCGTGCCGGAGAATATGCCCGCAGGAGAGCCGGGAGGACCGGATTCGGAGGTATTCTACGATTTCGGCACGCCACACGACCCCAAATTCGGCCCCGAATGTCACCCCAATTGCGACTGTGGGCGATTTCTTGAGATAGGAAACTCGGTTTTTATGCAGTATCTCAAGCAGCCCGATGGTTCCTTCGAGCTTCTTCCAAAACAGAACGTAGACTTCGGCGGCGGGCTCGAGCGTATCGCGGCGGCAGCACAGAACAACCCTGACGTGTTTGCCATCGATGTCTTCGCCGACACAATCGGCCTCCTCATTCATTTTTCCGGCAAAGAATATACCGACAGCCGCTACACGCGCTCATTCCGTATCGTCGCAGACCACATGCGCGCCGCCACCTTTATGTTGGGAGCGGGAGTGCGACCCGCCAACACCGAACGAGGCTATGTGTTGCGACGCTTGCTACGTCGTGCGGCTCAACACGCACAGAAACTCGGTGTCGAACACGGAGAGGGCAAAGAGAGCATGCTCGTCAAATGTGCGGTGAATTTTATAGAGAAGTATAAGCAGGCGTATCCGGAACTAGTAAGTGAGGAGGTATATCAGATAATTAGCGACGAAATATGGAAAGAGGAAAAACAGTTCGCTCATACGCTCGAAAGCGGCATGCGGGAGTTCGAGAAGGTTGCGCAGGCAGGGCACATCTCGAGCGACGACGCTTTTGTACTCTTCACCACCTACGGATTTCCATTCGAGATGACGCTCGAGCTTGCGCATGAGCGTGGGATTGATGTAGACGAAGACGGCTTTGCGACCGCGATGAAGAAGCACCGTGAATTGAGTCGCGCCGGAAGCGAGCAAAAATTCAAAGGCGGATTAGCAGACACATCAGAGAAAACAACGCGCCTCCACACCGCGCACCATCTCTTGTTGAAGGCGCTTCAGATAGTGCTCGGACCGACCGTCAAACAGCGCGGCTCCAACATCACACAAGAGCGCCTGCGCATCGATTTTTCGTACGGCGCGAAGATGACACTCGAGCAACTCAAAGAGGTGGAGCGCATCGTGAATGAAAAGATCGCTGAAGCGCTCCCGATGATACACTCGACACTTCCAAAAGAAGAGGCGGAAAAACTTGGCGCCGAGCATGAATTCGGTGCGAAGTATCCCGACATGGTCTCGGTCTACGCGCTTGGGCCGAAAGGCGCAACCAAAGCGAATCCTCAACTCGACAAAGCATTCTCTATAGAATTTTGCGGCGGCCCGCACGTCTCGAACACGAAGGAGATCGGTGAAGGAGGCACATTCAAAATACAAAAAGAAGAAGCCGTCGCCGCAGGCATCAGGCGCATAAAGGCTGTCTTGACCGATTAGATTCGTGAGTTCATAGTGTCCACCAGTGGGCATCCCGCCCCAAGGAGAACGGCCATGGCCGCACAAGGTGGAAATGCCCCAGCCGAGGCAAGAGGGCCTGGCTGGTGGATCGTTAACTCAGCCGTTGGTGAGGAGATCTTCGCCAAATGCGGTTGTTGCGGGCAGAAAATCGGACCCATGTATCAGGTCATCCGCGTCAGCGACAAGCAGGACAGCGAATGGCACCGCCTCGGAAAATTTGGTAAGGAGTGGAACGCGGGCTATCCGTTGGCTACACTCGCGACCGTTCTCGCCTTCGGTATCACATTCGGCATTGGTCTGGGGTTGTTACCGGAAGCACGTCTTGATCAATACCAACACATGCTTCTGGGCATCGTGCTGGCGAGCATGGCGGTAGCTGGGATTGTGATTCTCGGCACCGTCTTGCCGATGAACCGCTACAACCGGAAAGTGCGGGCAAATCGCAAGCGCTTGCAGGCTGCGTTTCTGGCGCAATTTGGCGCTATGACACCGGACGAGGTTGCAACGCCGTATTCGTGGGGCGGAGGCATCAAATATGCCCTCGTTCCCGACGGTGTCAACAATGAACTGCAATACCAGACCTACTAAGATTGAGCGCGGTGCTCAGACGAATTCCCCACGCCCCTGGCATTGTCCAGTGGGCGTGGAATATTTTCGCGCCTAGCTATTGCAAGCTGATATACTAGGAGTCATGTTCGGTACACACCTCGGGCGAGGGCGCGGGAAAATAGTCGCCGTCGCTGATATAGGAAGCGGAAGCGCGGCTGTCGCGATACTTGCACTGCATCCGAGAGCGCCGGCGACAGTCTTAGCGGCCACGCGCGCGATACTTCCTATTGAAGAGCGTACACAGGAAGCGCTCATTGCGGGGATTGGTGAACAGTTGGTAAAAGCGGCGGGCGAGGCCCAGAAACAGTACGCGGCTATGAACCCAAAAGGTGTTAAGCCTGTCAGAGCGCTATACTGCATCATTCGTGCGCCATGGAGTCGATCGCAAACGGCGCTTTCGGGCACAGCCTTCAAAGAAGAAACGACCATTACCGAGCAAATGGTGAGTGGGCTTGCCCAACAGGCGATTGCGACCGTAAAAGAATTGGACCCGCAGAACTTTTTTGAAACAAGTGTTACTCGCGTCGAGTTGAACGGGTATCCTACAGGAGAGCCGATAGGAAAGCGCGCTCGCGAGATACGCATCTCTACCTTGGTGAGTGATTGCAATCCGCGCATACGCGCGGAAGTCGAAAGCTCGCTTCAGAGCGTGTTTCCCCACCTCTCTCCGGTATTCCGCTCCTCCACACGCGCACTTGTCTCGGTCTTGCGTGAGCTTCCCCAGAGAGAGCGGGATTATTTCATTGTGGATATGGCAAGCGAAGGCACTTCGCTCATCGCAGTTCGGGATGGCGTCCCTGCTGAACACATCTCTATTTCCGAAGGCGTACGCACTATATTGAATCGCATCTCTGATACTGGACTCCCTGAAGAAACATTGAGCCTCATACGGATGCTCGCTCGTGAAGAGTGCAGTACGACTGCATGCGAAACCATCCAACGTTCTTTGGGGCTCCTCGAACCCGAGCTCGTACGGGTATTCGGGGAAGCTATGAGCACATGCGCCAAAGAGATGCGCCTGCCCAACGCGCTTCTTCTTATCGCGCATCCAGATGTGTCTCCGTGGCTTTCCAAGTTCTTCTCACGCATCGATTTTGCGCAATTCACCATGACGACACAACCCTTCATCGTAGGGACCATAGACATTCCCGATCTCGCGCATCTTGTAAAACCCCACAATGGCGTCGCCAGAGATAGCGCACTTGCGCTCGGGTGTGCACTTGTCAACATGGAAGAGAATCGGGCCTAATCTTTTGTTATACTGCAGAGACAATGGCGAAAGATTATTTTCAGGACATAATCCCTCCTGCGGGAGATTCGAATCCTCGCCCGCTTCCATCGCGGTTGGCTCCTCAAGCGTCACTACCTATAGAAGAGCCGCTTATGCCAGAACAAGGCGCCGGAGAAGACGTGAATGCCGTCCCCATACACGTCGGCGAGCCGCAGACACCACGCAGTATACGCAATATCTCGGGGCCCATACGCCAGCGATCGGCGCGCGCGGGGATGGTGGGTGGTGATATGCGCGAATCCGCATTCGTGAACCCGCCACCTAAGGCGCCGCGTAGTTTCTCAAACCTTTGGATATGGGCTCTCGCCATACTCTCATTTCTTGTCCTTGCCGGTCTTTTGCTTTTCGCCTTCCGTTCGACGACCGTCACCGTAACACCAAAATCACAAACTCTCACTCTCAATAATACCGTCATCACCGCTTTTCCCGCAGAGAGCGCCACTTCCGGCATGCTTTTATATACAGTGCAGGGCTCTGATCTCGAGGACTCGGAAGTCGTGCCGGCGAAAGGCTCCACTCACGTAGAGGATAAAGCATCCGGCTCCATAACGGTGTACAACGATTATTCTACCGCGAGCCAACGTTTGATAAAAAATACACGCTTCGAAACTCCTGATGGTCTCGTATTCCGCACGCCGGCGGACATCGTCGTGCCGGGGAAAAGAGGGACTGTGCCCGGGCAGGTCAATGTCACGATCATTGCCGATCAGGCAGGCGAGAAGTACAACATTGGCGCAATCGCACGCTTCACTTTGCCCGGACTGAAATCTAGTCCTGATATGTACGCCAAAATATACGCGAAATCGAGTGTCGCAATGACCGGTGGATTCGTGGGCGAACAACCGGGCACAGAGCCCGGAGCACTCGACAAAGGGAGAGCGGCAATCCGGAGCCGTTTTCAAGACAAGGCAAACGAAGCCGCGGCCGCAAAAGCAACATCCGACGTCTTTGCGCTTCCTGCCGCACTATCGTATCAAAGTCTACCCAACACTACGGAGGCGGGCGGAAGTGTGCGCATTCATGAAAAGGCTCATGTTGAGATTATTCTTCTATCTGTAGACGCGTTTGCTCAAGCGGTTGCGCAATCATCTTCTGCCAACATTGAAAATGGTTCGATGACACTGAAGACAAACGAGGATTTCGTCATCAATAATATGAGCGCTACCTCGAGCATTCTCGGCACGGATTCCCTGCATCTCTCTGTTTCCGGCACAGCACTCTTGGTTTGGAAAGTGGATGCAGGGGCGCTCGCGGCCGCACTCGCGGGTCGAGACCAGGGCGCATTCCAGACCATCGTGAATGGTTTTTCGAGCATTCAGGAAGCCAACGCTAGGATCGAGCCTTTTTGGAAAAATAGCTTTCCAGCCAATGCCGAGGATATCAAGGTGAAGGTAGTCGAACCGAACGTCGATTGAGGTTTGACCTAACCGGTCTAGGGTGCTATATTTCTTCGCGCAGATATGTCCGAACCAGAGGTTGTCACGGGAATTGTCGATGAGGCGCTTCCCAACACCCTTTTTCGCGTAAAACTCGAAGGCGGCGAGATAGTACTTGCGTACCTCGCCGGCAAGATGCGTCTGCACAGAATTAAAGTGCTTGTCGGTGATCGTGTTGAAGTACGCTTGGACCCTTACGGCGGGCGGGCGCGGATTACCCGGCGCTCATAAGACCACCAGCATGAAAGTAAAATCTTCCGTAAAAAAGATCTGCGCGCATTGCCGCACCGTCAAGCGCCGAAGGCGCGTCTGGGTCATTTGCACCAATCCGCGGCACAAACAAAGACAAGGATAATATGCTCCGAATAGCAGGCACCACAGTTCCGGATAATAAACGGCTCGAGATCGGGCTGACTTCTATTTATGGTGTCGGACGCCCGCGCGCACAAATAGTTTTATCTGCTGTCGGTATCGAAGGCGGCAAACGACCGAAGGATCTTTCGGCAAAAGAGGAAACGGCGCTACGCGAGGCGATAGAGAAATTCACGCTCGAAGGTGAATTGCGCCGCGAAATTTCCAGCAACATCCGCCGACTCAAAGATATCAAATCATACCGAGGCAGTCGTCATGCGAAACACCTACCCGCTCGTGGCCAGCGCTCGAAGACTAATTCGCGCACGGTGCGCGGCAACGTGCGAAAGACTATGACCTCCGGACGCCGTAAACTGGAAAAGACATAGTGAAATCATGGGAAAAAAACGAATAATTCGAAAAAGTGGAGGGACGGTTGATCAGGGACTTAAATCCCGTTCTCTCGCGCGCATGGCAAAAAAGAATATCGCGTCGGGAACGCTTCATATCCACGCTACATACAACAACACGAAAGTACTTCTTTCCGACAAAGAGGGAAATACCATCGCCTGGTCTTCTTCCGGTACGCTCGGTTTTTCAGGCGCCAAGAAAGGAACGCCATTTGCAGCCGCGAAAGTGGGTGAGCTTGTGGGCGATAAAGCTGCGATAGTAGGAGTCAAAGAGGTCGACGTTGTCATTCGCGGGGTCGGCGCCGGCCGCGAATCCGCGTTGCGCGGTTTTTCCGGCAAAGGCATCGAGGTTACGCGTATTGCCGACGACACGCCCATCCCGCACAATGGACCGCGCGCTCCAAAACCCCGCAGAGTTTAAGTATCAATAAAAACCATGTTGCTCATTAAATCAAAATTCAAGATAGCGAAACGGCTCGGCGCAGCCGTGTTCGAAAAGACGCAGACCCAGAAGTTCGCGCTCTCCGAGGCCCGCTCTGCCGCTAGCAAGAAAACTCGCGGTCGCGGCGGGAGTGATTACGGCCGCCAGCTTTTGGAAAAGCAGCGCGTGCGCTATACGTACGGACTCTCCGAGCGCCAACTCTCTAACTACGCACAAGCCGCTTTCGCGGAGCCAGATCCTTCTGCGAGCCTCCATCGCTCTCTTGAGATGCGCGCGGACGGCGCGGTCTATCGCGCAGGATTCGCTTCCACACGACGCGCGGCACGTCAGGCAGTGTCCCACGGCCACTTCACCATTAATGGAAAGCGCATCACGACGCCTTCTTACCGCGTCAAAAAAGGCGACATCATTTCCGTGCGTGAGGGAAGCAAGGGTAGCCCACTCTTTGCGGGACTTGCGGAGAACAAAGAGAATACTACGCGAGCTGTTCCGCAATGGCTTACGGTCGATATCAATCTCCTGAAAGCGGAAGTGGTCGGCGAGCCGACGTACAACCACATAGAGGCCGGACTTGATTATTCCACCGTGTTTGAGTTTTACAGCAGATAGGTGTATAATTGTTGGCGATTTTTACTCATAGCTTGACACTATTATTTTTTTATGTCGGATTACCATATCGCATTGCCGAGCAAGCCGCGCGTCGTCTCCGAATCAGAGCGCGGTGGTGTTTATGAAATAGACGGATTGTACCCGGGCTACGGCTACACATTAGGCAATTCTCTCCGTCGCATCATCCTATCCTCGCTCCCTGGTGCTGCCGTGACACACGTGAAAATCCCCGGTGTCGCTCATGAATTTTCGACCATCGAAGGCGTGAAGGAGGACGTCGTTACTATCCTTCTCAATATCCGCAAAATCCGGCTCAAGCTTTTGACCGACGAGACACAGACCATCCAACTCTCCGTCAAAGGCCCCAAGGAAGTCACGGCGGCGGACCTCAAATTGCCAGGACAAGTGGAAATACTGAACCCAGAACAGCGCATCGCGGACATCACAGGAAAGGCCACTCTCGAAATCGAGTTGCGCGCGGAACGCGGACTGGGCTACATCTCCAAAGAGGCGCACCAGAAAGATCGCGTCGAGATCGGCACGATCGCACTCGACGCGATCTTTAGCCCTATTCGCCGCGTCAATTACGAAGTGGAGAACATGCGCGTCGGCGACCGTACTGATTTCAATCGTCTGCGCATCACTATCGAAACCGATGGTACGATTCCGCCGCGCGAAGCGCTCGAACGCTCCATAGAGACCATGATCCACCAGCTCAAATCAGTCGTCGGATTCAAGGAGGATGAGACGCCGGATGCGATGACGGGCACGCCAGAGAACGCGCGGAGCGGCCGTGAGGAAAAAGCGACCGCACTCGATGCCGAAGTTCTGAAGACGCGCATCACCGAGCTTTCTCTTCCCGAGCGTGTCGAGACGGCACTCGACAACGCATCCATCCGCACCGTGGGTGGCCTCGTACGCAAACGAGAAGACGACCTTCTCGCTATCGAGGGCTTGGGTCAGAAAGGTTTGCAGGACATCAAACGCGCACTCTCCAACATGGGCCTCACGCTCCGGAGCGATAAATAACATGAGACATCATCAAAAAAACAGGAAATTCGGGCGTGTGAAGCGGCAACGTACGGCGCTTTTGCGCTCGCTCGCTCGCTCACTCGTCTTGGAAGAGGGTATTACGACCACGGTCGCGAAAGCCAAAGAACTTCGGCCCTTTATCGAGCGCCTTGTTTCCACAAGTAAGAAGAATTCGCTCGCATCGCGTCGTCTTATAGCGTCCCGTTTGGGAGGTGACGAAAGCGTGGTCAAGAAATTGCATGATATTTTTGCAGAACGATACGCCAAGCGCGCCGGAGGCTACACGCGCATTGTGCGATTGGGCAGGGTCGGAAAGCGTGTCATGGAGTCAGCGCGCATCGAGTTCATACCAGCCGAAGGCGCCGCCTCCGGCGGAAAAAAATAGCATATGGACATCCCGACACATACCATTGATGCCGCGGGGCGAGCGATCGGCCGCGTCGCTTCTGAAGCGGCCAAAGCTCTTATGGGCAAAATGCGTGCGGATTACACGCCCAACAAAAGTTCCGGCGTCAAAGTCTCGGTTACCAATGCGAGCAAACTCTACACGCGTGAGCGCAAGCGCACACAAAAGACCTACACCACGTATTCCGGATATCCGGGCGGTCTGAAGCGCGAGAGTCTCGCAAATCTGAATGCCCGCAAGGGTTACGGAGAAGCGATCCGACGTGCGGTCTCCCGAATGCTCCCGCGCAACACAATGCACACCGCACGCATGAAGAGCCTCACGATCACCGAATAATATATGGCTACAGCGAGATACACGGAGGCAGTGGGGCGCAGGAAGACCGCCACCGCGCGCGTACGAATCACACCGTCTAAGAACACGACCATGGTTGTCAACGGCATGGACGCAAAGGATTATTTTCCTCTCAATATCATGATGAAGACAGCCTACGAGCCGCTTGCGCTCCTTGGGGCGACGTACACGGTAACCGCAAAGGTTTCCGGCGGCGGCAAAAAGGCCCAAGCGGAGTCCATACGCCTTGGCATTTCCCGCGCAATGACTGAAATTGTCCCCGAACAACGCAAGGACCTCAAAGTCCGCGGCTTCCTCAAGCGGGACCCACGCTCTAGAGAGCGCAAGAAGTTCGGTCTCAAAGGCGCTCGCAGAGCACCGCAGTGGAGTAAACGTTAAAAGGGAAAGGAGGTGCCGCGAGTTGAAGCGCAGCACCTCCTCCGTCGTCGGATGAGAGAATCACCCTCGGACATACCCGCAACGCAGCGGGCAACTCGTTCCCGCGTAGAAACTATCACATAGAGCAGCGCGAAGCAATTTGCTATACTCGTCTCATGAAGAAACACTCCGACAACAACGATGTGAATTTTGAACCCGAGGAAGAACTCGGGGATGTTGCCGCGGTACAGGCGAAGTTCAAAAAACTCAAGGATGAGCTTACGAAGGTGAAGCAGGAGAAGCAGGAATACTTGGACGGCTGGCAGAGGTGCAAAGCCGATAGTATCAACGCCAAAAAAGATTCGGAAATGCGCTCGGGTCGTACTGCCGAGCTTCTGCGTGAGGCTCTAGTACACGACATTATTCCCGCGCTCGATAGCTTCGATATGGCAGCGGGAAGCGAGGCGTGGGTGGAGATCTCCGATGGTTGGAAAAGTGGCATGGAGCTCGTCCGCGACCAGCTCATCGAGGCCCTCAGGCGTCACGGCGTCGAGCGGTTCGGGAAAGTCGGTGACACATTCGACCACGCGCTCTATGAGGCGGTAGAGGAGCGTGACGATGTCGCGGGAGAAGCGGGAACCGTCGCGCGAATTCTGCGGTATGGCTACAAAGCTGGAAAACGAATTTTGCGCCCCGCGCAGGTCATCGTAAAGTCGTAATCGAAAAAGATTGACAAGCGTCTCCATAAAACTAGAATCATTACCTATGGCAAAAATACTCGGAATAGATTTGGGTACGACGAACTCCGCAGTGGCGGTGGTTAAGGGCGGTGAGCCGGAAATTATAGAGAATGCAGAGGGCGCACGCACAACCCCTTCGGTCGTCGCACTCTCGAAAACAGGCGAGCGATTGGTGGGCCTTTTGGCCAAACGACAAGCGGTCACCAATCCAAAGAATACCGTCTACCAAATGAAGCGTTTCATCGGGCACAATTTTGACGAGCCGCTTGTAGCAAAAGACCGTGCGGCCGTGCCTTTCGAAACGAAAAAGTCGGCAAATGGGGGGCTGGAGGTGAAGATGGGAGATAAATGGTACCGACCGGAGGAGCTTTCGGCGATGGTACTGCAAAAATTGAAACAGGACGCCGAAGTACGTCTGGGTGAAAAGATAACGGAGGCCGTCATAACCGTGCCGGCATACTTCAACGACGCCCAGCGGCAGGCGACCAAAGACGCAGGCAAAATCGCGGGCTTGGACGTTAAGCGCATTATCAACGAGCCGACAGCGGCCGCACTTGCCTATGGCTTCAATAAGAAGAAGAACGAGAAAATAGCCGTCTTCGACTTCGGCGGCGGCACATTTGATATTTCCGTGCTTGAAGTGGGAGACGACGTCATCGAGGTACGCTCGACCGACGGTGACGCGCACTTGGGCGGTAAGGATATCGACCAGAAAATAATGGACTGGCTTGCGGACCAGTTCAAGAAAGAATCCGGTGTCGATGTACGCAACGATCCATTGGCGCGCCAACGCCTCGATGAGGCGGCGGAAAAAGCGAAAATCGAGCTTTCGAGCGCTGTGGACACAGAAGTAAACATCCCTTTTATAACCTCGACCGATGCGGGGCCCCAGCACCTCCTCATCAAAATGAGTCGTGCGAAGCTGGAAGAACTCTCGAACGAATTTGTGGAGCGCGCGATGGCCATTACCAAGCGCGCGATGGAAGCGTCTCCTTTCAAGGTAGGCGACTTACAGGAAGTGATACTGGTCGGAGGCCAGACGCGCATGCCAGCCATGCAACAGGCCGTAGAGAAATTCTTCGGCAGGAAGCCCAACATGACGGTAAATCCCGACGAAGTCGTTGCGATAGGCGCGGCTATTCAGGGCGGTATTTTGCAGGGAGATGTGAAGGACGTGCTTCTACTTGATGTCATCCCGCTTTCTCTCGGCATCGAGACTATGGGCGGAGTGGCGACGAAGCTTATAGAGCGCAATACGACCATCCCTACCTCGCGCTCACAAACATTTTCGACCGCTTCGGACAACCAGCCTTCAGTGGAGATACACGTGGTGCAAGGCGAGCGGCCGATGGCGGGAGACAACAAATCGCTGGGCAAATTTAATCTCGATGGCATCGCGCCGGCCCCCCGCGGCATGCCGCAGGTAGAGGTGTCTTTCGATATTGATGCCAACGGTATTCTCACCGTAAAAGCCAAGGACAAATCCACGAGCAAGGAGCAATCTATCCGCATCGAAGGCTCGTCCGGTCTTTCGGAAGCCGACATCGAGAAGATGCGCAAAGACGCCGAAGTAAATGCCGATACGGACAAAAAGAAACACGAACTTGTCGAAGCGCAAAATGCCGCCGATCAGGTAATGTATGCCGGCGAGAAGGCGCTGAAGGAGCACGGAGACAAGGTGAGCGATGATATCAAGAAGAACGTGCAAGAAAAAATAGACGCAGTTAAAGCCGCGCGCGGAAGCAACGACGCCGCAACAATCAAGAGTGCCGCCGACGCCCTCTCTACCGCCATGAGCACCATAGGTGAGGCCATGTCCAAGAATCAACAGCAGACTCCACCTCCTGAACCGCCGAAAGATGACCAGAAGCCACCGGAAAATACTGCTTGAAGAATTGGCGAGCAGGTATATAGTTGGCAAACACTGCCACAGGAGGGCCATGATGACCGGAATAGTCCAACTGACTACGCTCGTCGCTGCCTGCGTGTGCATTGCGATCTTTCTCACGTCGTTCGCATCCGCGGGTTTGCACTACAAGAATCAAGACTCAGAATCGCAAGGGTTATTATTGATTTGCATCGCGTTGATCGCTCTCAACATGCTCATCACGATGAACTTCCCCGTCCTAATGTTTTCGATGATCGTCGGAATATCGGGATGGGTACTTGCGACTATTCTGAAGAACATATTCGGCGTGCCAGCCGTTTTTGTCGTGTCGCAGGCGCAACCGACGAGGTGACCGAGCTGTCCGGCTGAATCGCAGTCGAGATGAGCGTATCATCGAAGGGTGCCGGCTAGCGCCGGCACCCTTTTGCTTTGCAAGTCTTTTTCGAGTAGTATGAATGAATCATATGAAGAATTACTATGACCTGTTGGGCATAGCCAAGGCGGCGAATGATGAGGAGATAAAGAGCGCGTTCAGAAAACTGGCTCACAAGTATCATCCGGACAAGAAAGGCGGGAATGAGGCGAAATTTAAAGAGGTGAGTGAGGCGTATGCCGTGCTTTCCGATAAAAAGAAACGCGCCGAGTACGACACCTACGGCAAGACCTTCGCCGGCGGCGGCCCACAGCAAGGTGGATTCGGCGGTTTCGACTTCTCAAACTTTTCCGCCGGAGGCGGATCGGCTTTTGGCGGACAAGGAGGACAGGCATTCGAATTCGACCTCGGCGATATCTTTGGCGATGTGTTCGGCGGAGGCCAGAGCCGCGCGAAGAGAGGTCGCGACATTTCGATAGATATCGAGCTTTCATTCCGCGAAAGCATATTTGGTGCGGAGCGCAGGGTTCTTCTCTCAAAGATGAGCACGTGCGACGTCTGCAGTGGCACGGGTGCCAAGAAAGGCGCGAAGATGGTCACATGCACAAGCTGCAACGGCAAGGGTGAGATACGCGAGTCGCGTAATTCTTTTTTCGGCACGTTCACATCCTCACGCGCCTGCCCAAGGTGTAGCGGGCGCGGAGAGATACCAGAGACTCCGTGTGAATCGTGCCGAGGCGAGGGCATTCGCAAGCGTGAGGAGGAGATACATGTGGTGGTGCCCGCGGGAGTAGAAGATGGCGAGATGATACGTATGCCCGGTCGCGGCGAAGCGGCGACAGGGGCGAGCGCCGGAGATCTCTATGTCAAGCTTCACATCAAGCGCGATGCCAAATTCTCACGCGAGGGCAACAATCTCATCACGTCGCTCCCCATCAAGCTCACAGACGCGCTTTTGGGCGGCGAATACCGCATTGCGACACTCGATGGTGAAGAAACTGTCTCTGTGCCGAGCGGCGTTGCTCACGGAGAGGTTATACGTGTGCGGGGAAAAGGAGTTCCGCACGGCCGCGGCAACCGCGGTGACTTGCTGGTTCGCATCGATATCGAATTTCCGAAGAAACTTTCCAAGAACGCCCGTGAATTGATAGAAAAATTACGCACCGAAGGACTCTGAAACTGTTCGCGCGCGATAATAGTGTAGTAAAATAGGCGGATGGATTTTAACGCGTGGGGAGTGGCGTTTTCACATTGGCCGACTGATTGGATAATCATCGGTGCGTTCGCGGCATTCGCCGCACTCGACACAATGAGGAGCGGAACCGCACGCGCGGCCGCTCTTATGCTCTCTCTTCCCGCGACGCTCTTTCTCGTCGGCGTACTCCCCAAGGCCGCGCTCATCGGGCCAGCGTCCGCCCAATTCACGGCACCGCTTGCACAACTCGCCATTTTCGCGGTTATCTTCGCCGCGCTCTACGTCGTCGCGCATCGCGCCATATTTACCTATTCCGACGGCGCGAGCGTGGTGCAAGCCCTCATCGCTGGTCTCGCGGCGACAATCGTCCTCGTGGTCGTCTTCCTACAAATTCCCGCACTGCAATCGCTATGGCACGTGGGAGGAAGCGTGCAGATGGTGTTCGGCGAAGCCTACCGCTTCTGGTGGCTCGTGGGCGCCTACAGCGCCCTCGCGTTCGTCCGTAGTTAAGAAACTAAACCATTCTACTTTCCAATCGTTGTAAAGGCGCCTCCACTTATTGTAATGATTGAGCCAGCGTAGAACGGCGAACCGGTGTCTCCGTCCGTCGTGCCGTCGCTTGTGATGAATGCCGAGTGCGCACCCTCGACGTCGGTATTACCAGACGGAGAGACGCCGAGGCCGAATCCATACAGATTTCCATCAAAACCGAGCTCGTCGTTTATATCTCGGATGTCGAATTGGACGGTGCGATTTGAGCCTGTCGTTTTGATATCTCCTTGCACATACACATCAATACTGTCGCCTTTTTTGACAACGATACCCGGATCTAAAAGGGTTACATACTCTTTTTCGGAGTACGGGCTCACGAAGGTCGGGTACATAGCACCATCCACGACGGTTTGCACATTATCGATGTCGTATCGACCCGCCGTACCCGATTGTGTCCAGATGATGGAAGTAAAGGTGATGTCTTCTTGCGAATTCGCGGTAACCCTGATGCCCGAAAACTTCACACCTGTCTCGTTGATATAGCGTGTGAGCGCAGTCCCAGGGTCGTAGGATGAGCGTATCGCGGTCGCGCCGCCGATGGCGAGTGAACTATTGAGCGTCTGCGGCGTACCCTTAAGCGGCAGGGTGCCTTCCACAGGGGACGAAGCACTGATACTCGCGAGCTGGATGACCGGAGTTTGGCCGTCATAGCTCGAGAGATCGGCGTTCATGTTGGCGTAGACCTCGAGCGTCTGCTTGGAGCCGGCTGGAACGGTGAATGACCTTCTGAACGTCGCTCGATGAGTAGAGTTCAGCGACACGACATTGCCGATTTGCAAACCTTGCTCGTCCCAGAGGCCGAAGTTCGCGAACGCCCCGTCGGCACCTATCCCCGTACGTTCGATAACGACCTCTCGCACGACGACATCCGTGCTCCCAGCCTCCAGAGTAAAGCTTAAGAAAAGAACGCCAGCACCTTGCGGTGCGAGAGAAGGCTCCGGCTGGCCGGGGTCGCTCACGGTAAGTGTATCGGAGACTGGGACCGCGGCTGCGGCCGATGCGAGCTGTGTCATCGGGGAGGTGAATGTGTTCTGCGATGCATTCGGAGCGACGCAGAGCGAGTTCAGCATCGCACGCGTCGAAGGTCCGACGATACCTGTGCCGGCGGAGAGACCGTTCGGCGTCAAAATGTCGTCTGCATATTTCTCTTGGAACTTAACGACGGCCTTGGCTGTGCGTGGGCCGAATGTGGTGGACTCCATTCCTGATGAGCCCGCGCCCGAAAGTGCGACCGCGGTCTCGGCGCTCGCGTTCAAGAATTGCTGCAGTTTCATCACGTCCTGACCCGTAGCACCTACCTTAAGCGGTCGTAGCCACGAATATGGGCAGACGTCCGGGGGACCTTCGGCATG
This sequence comes from bacterium, assembly GCA_030647655.1. Lineage (GTDB taxonomy): Bacteria > Patescibacteriota > Minisyncoccia > Phycocordibacterales > UBA2100 > UBA10103. Next base: position 168,436 of record JAUSJH010000002.1, read on the forward strand.
TACCATCGGCGCAGCGAAGAGCGTAATGAGAAGAAGAAAAGGAAAGGCAAGAGGCACGCTTTTCATGTGGCTCCATTATATACCCGCGCAATAGGAACTATGGAGGTGCTGTGTGTAGCGCAAATGGGGATATAATCCGACGATGGTCATCGTAGAACTTGGGATCATCGCGGCTTCTCTTCAGGCCGCTGGGTACTTTTTCTACGGCGCTCGCATGTTGAGGAGAGATATTTTGCCTAATCCCACCTCATGGCTCATGTTCGCCTATGGCACGACCTTAATCCTCATTCTCGAATGGGACCGCGATGCGAGCCTCGCCCTCTTGATACTCCCGGCTACGTGCGCCATTTCGAGCATCGTGGTCGCGCTCTACGCGCTACGCGGCGCCCGCTCGTGGCTGCCGGAACACCCATTCGACCGTTTTTCTTTCGCCTTCGACATCCTGCTCACCCTCGTCTATCTATTTACTTGGTTCCTACTGGTGAATGGATTCATTGTAGAAACCCAAAAAAACTTAGCTGATATTATTATCCTCGTGTCGTGGAATATTGACATCTCGGCGTTCTTCCCACTCCTACGGCAAGTTTATCGGCATCCGCACACCGAGCACGCGATGCCGTGGATCGTCTGGACAGGCGCGTATAGCGTACTTGTACTCGCCACCGTAATCGAGACGGGTATATTCAACGAGCTCATACTCTATCCCTTCATAAACATGATCATCCATGGATCCATCGCCATCAGAGTCGGCTTGTGGCATTGGATGCGTTCGCAACCTATAATCTGACGACGATGAAGAAAGTAGCCGTACTTCGGAGCAAAATACACGGCAAGGGTTTTTTTGTTGTGAAACCTACCAAAAAAGGAGCTGTCGTCGGCATCCTGCGGGGTAAACTCCGCAAGAACGTAAGAGTAAGCAGGAACGGGAGAGACGCTTCTTCCCATCCCGATTGGATTGGCATCGGGGAAAATACGTGGCTCGATCCGAGTCCTCCATATAAATTCATCAACCACTCGTGTAATCCCTCTGCGGGTATCAAAGGCAAAGTGACGATGATTGCGCAACGGAATCTGAAGGCAGGAGACGAAGTTACACTCGACTATTCCACCATAGAAGAGGACACGCGCTGGCATATGAAGTGTTCCTGCAGAAGCAGGAACTGTCGAAAAGTCATCCGCTCTATCCAATTTTTGCCATATACTACGTATAAGAGGTATCTGCCGTACATTCCGGCATACTTCCAGAAACTCTATTCAAAAGCTAGAAGTAATAGGAAGAGCGTATGATACTGGTCAAGACAAAAATCGGTCAAAGCAATATCCACGGAATCGGCCTGTTCGCAGCGGAGCCGATCGCCAAAGGCACAAAGGTGTGGGAATTTACGCCTGGGTTTGAGGTTGTTTTGGACAAGGAGCAAGTTAGCCGTCTTTCCGAAGCGGCTAGAGAACAGTTCTTCCATTACGCATATCTCAGTAAGGAAAGCAGGAAATACGTTTTGTGTACTGACGATGCTCGTTTTTTCAACCATGACGATAATTCGAACATCACATGCATAGTTCCGCGCGAAACTCGTATCGAGAACGCGCTCGAATGCTTCGCTACGAGAGACATTCAGGCCAACGAGGAAATTACCAACAACTACCGAGAGTTCGACAGTACGCAGGAAATATGAAAACAACAAAGGAAAGCGCCTATTTTCTCGCCATATTATTAGGATTGTTTCTGACGGCCGTTGCAATATCGTACTATCGATACATGGTCCTCCACGAATTCCAATATTTTGTAACCGAAAGTGATATCCCCGATCGGTTCGAGATGTCATCCTACACGTCCGCACTATGACCGGAGAACTAGAAGCCCTCATCGAAGCGTGCGAATGGTTCCCCTCGTACTATCTCATTTTATCGGAGAACGTTTACACGCCTCTACTATATTACTCATATCTCGGCTCTCTGATACCGACCCTTCTCATTGCAGGATACGTGCTGATCAACGGCGCAAAAGAACTGGCGAACAGGCTCCTGTTCCTTATGTCTCTATGCTTCGGGATTTGGGTCTTCGGTGCCATGGTTACGTGGGCTACCGAATTTCCCTCCTATACGATGTTTTTCTGGACACTCATCAATTTGGCAGAAGCTTTCGTATACTTTCTTGCCTTCTACTTCTTCTACGTCTTCGTATTTAAGAAGGATTTGACTCTGCGACAGAAAATAATCTTCAGTTTGCCGCTGCTGCCTACGCTCGCTCTCGCTTCCACACCCTACATGCTTTTAGGATACAATCTTTCGGACTGCGACAGAAATGCCTTTGAAGGAATACTGTCGGTATGGGATTTTTCGATGGAATTCCTCTTCGCCGCCCTTATAGCCGGCTTCGCGGGATACGCGTGGAAAAACGCATCGTCTTGGGAACAAAAAAAACAAACAACACTACTTGCAACTGGTATTATCGCTTTCTTATTGAGTTTTTCCTTGGGAAATATTCTCGAAATCTTCACGGAGAATTGGTACATTGGGCAGTATGGGCTATTCGGCGCTCCAATCTTCGTAGCATTCCTTGCCTATCTCATAGTCAGATTTAAGGCCTTCAATCTCAAGCTCATCGGTGCGCAGGCGCTTGTCACGGCTTTATGGCTTCTGGTACTCACCCTCTTATTTGTGCGGCATATTGAAAATGTACGAGTTGTTACGTCCATCACGCTCATATTCGTGCTTATACTTGGGATTATTTTGGTTCGAAGTGTGCGGAAAGAAGTGCAGCAACGAGAACTTATTCAGAAGCAGGAGCAGGAGCTCGAGGTGGTGAATAAGCAACAGGAGACCCTCTTGCACTTCATCAGTCACGAGATCAAGGGCTACCTGACAAAAGGGGAGAGTGCATTTTCTGAAATTGCCGATGGGGACTACGGCGCCATTCCGGCTGGTGTAAAAACGCTCGCGAGCGGCGCCTTGGCCGAGATGCGTAAAGGAGTGAGAACCGTGATGGAAATACTCGACGCCTCGAATTTGAAAAAAGGTACGGTGAGTTACAAAATGCAGACCTTCGACCTCAAAGCCGCCGTTGTTGACGTCGTCAACCACCTCAAGCCCGCCGCCGAAGCGAAGCACATAGACATCAAGACGACGATAGATACGCAAGGGCGCTTTATCATGAATGGCGATGAGGAGAAGATTCGTCAGCACGTATTGCGCAACCTCATAGACAACGCCATCAAATACACACCAGAGGGGAGCATCAGCGTCGAGCTTGGGAGCTCGAACAGCCCCTCGACTTCGCTCGGGGTAAACAAAATCCGTTTTGTGGTCAAAGACAGCGGGGTGGGCATCACGCCCGAGGACATGGCGAAGCTCTTTACGGAAGGCGGCCACGGAAAGGATTCCATCAAGGTGAATTCCCACTCGACGGGCTATGGTCTCTTCATCGCAAAGGAAATCGTGGACGCCCACGGCGGCAAAATCTGGGCAGAATCCAAGGGGCAGGGCAAGGGCTCTCGATTCATTGTCGAGCTTCCTGCGCTCTAAACATATCGCAAAAAGCTTTGCCCACAGCAATGCGGAAATGTCATACAAAGAGGCGAAATGGTATACTGACCGACTATGGCGAAGAAAGAAAAGGATACCAATGGTCTGCTGTCGGAGTTGATGGCATTTGTGAAGAAACAATTTGAGCGGCAGGAAAAGCAACTCGACCGCGTTGAGAGTGTGCTTTCACTGCACCAAGACATTCTGGAAAAAGGTTCCGAAGATATGCGAGACTTACGCCAAGGACAACTCCTACACGATAAACGCTTCGACGAGCTCGATTCGGCAGTCCATGGCATATCTCGGGCAGTTGATAAAGATGCGGTAAAAGTCATTGACCACGAGCGCCGCATCATTCGCCTCGAACACTCACGGCCACGGTAAGACAGCATTTCTGGGTAGAATCCGACGACGGAGGTAAAGGTGCGCGATTTATTGTCGAATTCACAGTCTAGTTGCCCACATCAACCTAAAATGACATAGTTTGGAGAGTCCTGTTTGCCTTGGCAGGAAAAAGAGACTGTGCAAAAACCGCGACAGGCCCGGAAGCCTGTTTTGCGGGGGCCCTGAAGCCCTCACTACTCTTGGCCCCGGAAGGCCGAGCATCAAGGTATTGGAGACTGCACGTGACTAATAATGATCTCAGGTTATCGCCCGAGCAGGTGATCTACCTGTCCGGCGGTTCGCCGAAACCGCGGATCGACGCGCTGCGTCAACTGTGGTTCGAGAAAAACGGCGAAGAACCGGTTGCCACCGGTCATGGCTGCATCCGCAGTCGGCGATTCCAACGAATGTGGAGTTGGCCGACCATGATTGCCGGTATCGCTCTCGTCGTCGCCAGCTTCGTGTTCATGGCTGAAGCGGACAAAGCAGAAGAGCTGTACGTCACGGGCAAAGCCGCTGCTGACAGCGGCGATGCGATGTTCAGCTACTCGTTGCTGTGTTTGGCCGTAGGGATAATCATCGGCGTGATCGGACTTTCTGGAGTCTCTGAAAGCGGACGAAAAGCTTTCAACTTCCAATATAAAGAAGGCAACTTCGGCCACGACTTCGGCTATGTCTACGATTTGCTCAAGGACCTCGAGGTCATGCAGATCGTCCAGGAAGAGAACCCGGAGTGGCGTCAGGTTTTCATCGACAAGGCCACGCAGATCCTCGACGAGCAAGCGTACAAGCTGAAAAAAGCCGAGAAGGCTAATCTCGCCAAGTACATCGGCTTCAAGATCAACGGCAAGCCCACCAAGGAAAGCGAGCGCGAGCGGGACGAGTTTTCCCGCCTCTACGACCTCTTCATCGGCTTCGGCCTTGCGGACCCCAATGGATGGGGACCCTATGACCAACATGCCGAGGAGCGGCTACTTCGCGAAGCTCAGGGCACTGCTGCCTGAGCAACTTCGACAATGGCGCCGCGCGGTCATTCCCGCGCGGCGTTATTCTTTTTCTATGCTTATGCTATATTTGTGGCTATGCAACGGCTTTTTACGGGTCTCCAGCCTTCGGGAACGCTCCACATCGGCAACTACTTTGGGGCGCTTAAACAGACCGCCGAATTGCTGAAAAATTCTGATGGATTAGTGATGATAGCCGATTATCATGCGCTCACCACACTCAAGGAACCCGCACAATTGCGGGAGAACATAGCAGGTGTCGTGCGCGATTATGTCGCGGTTGGCGTGGATCCGAAGAAGTCTATTATCTTCCAGCAATCCTCAAATCCGGCGCATACCGAGCTCGCGTGGATATTCGATTGTCTCGTTACGGTGCCCTTTCTCATGCAGGCGCACGCATACAAAGATAAGGTAGCAAAAGGCCTCGAAGCCAACGCGGGACTTTTCACCTACCCGATGCTCATGGCCGCCGACATCTTGCTCTATGACACCGATATCGTCCCAGTGGGCGCCGATCAGAAGCAACACGTGGAATACGCACGCGAAGCCGCAATGAAATTCAACGCGGCGTTCGGCGAGACGTTCAAGGAGCCAAAAGAAAAAATACTAGATTCTGTCGCGGTCGTCCCCGGCACCGACGGCAAAAAAATGAGCAAAAGCTACGGCAACACCATTCCATTATTCGGTACGAAAGACGAGATACAAAAGGCGGTCATGAGTATTGTTACGGATTCGAAGGCAGAAAGTCCAGAGAACGTCTACAACATCCACAAGCTTTTCCGAAGCGGCGAGAGCCTCGCCGCGCTCTACAAAGAGAATAAAGGCAAGTACAAGGCGCTCAAAGATGCGCTCATCGAAGATATAGAGACTTTGGTCGGGCCGATGCGAGAAAGGCGCGCGAGTGTTACCGATGCGGACGTTAAGCGCATTCTTGAAGACGGTGGCGAGCGGGCACGGGAGAGAGCAGAAAAGAAAATGGCCGATGTACGAGCCAAAGTGGGTGTGACCCTCTAACGCTATACTAGTATTTTGCAAAAGACTGCAATAGAAAGAATATGATAAGAACTTTCATAAACGATTTGAAGAATCACGTGGGCGAGACTGTGCTTATAAAAGGCTGGGTATCGGTGCGGCGGGATCAAGGCAAAATGGTCTTTTTTGATTTCCGCGACATGACCGGAGAGGTGCAGGGCGTTGTGCTTGCGGGAAGCCCTGCGATAGAGACAGCAAAAAATACTAGCCGTGAGAGCGTCGTTGCCATCACTGCCGAAGTGAAAAAGCGTCCCGAGAAAAATGCGCAGGCGGAGAAACAAAATGGCGACATCGAGCTCGTGGTCAAAGATTTGGTTGTCGAGAGTCCGTCTGCCACGCTTCCATTCGAGATAAATGAGGACACAGCGGCAATCAATGAGGAGAGCAGGCTCGCGTACCGCTATCTCGACCTTCGGAGCGAGCGCATGCAACGTAATATCCGCCTGCGAAGCGAATTCGTGCGCCGATGCCGTGATTTCCTTTTTGCCGAGCATTTTACCGAGATAGAAACACCACTCCTCACTGAATCCACACCCGAAGGCTCGCGCGATTTCGTCGTGCCGTCACGACTGCACCACGGCAAATTCTACGCCCTTCCGCAATCTCCCCAACAGTACAAACAGCTCCTTATGGTCGGCGGCTTCGAGCGCTACTTCCAGCTCGCACGTGCGGTACGCGACGAGGACCTACGCGCGGACCGCGGATTCGAGCACACACAAATTGATATTGAGATGTCGTTCGTGAGCCAAGAAGATGTGATGAGTACTGTAGAGCGTATGATAACGACCGTCGTGGAGGGTCTCGGGTTCACGGTGAAAGAAAAACCGTTTCCGCGTTTTACCTATGCCGAGGCCATCGAAAAATTCGGCTCTGATAAATTCGATCTGCGTACCGAGGAGGAAAAGCAGAGGAACATTCTCGCCTACGCATGGGTCTACAAATTCCCATTCTTCGAAAAGACGCCGGAAGGGAAATGGACGTTCACTCACAACCCCTTCTCGATGCCCCTCGCAGAACATGTCGAGCAGCTTATGCAAAAAAAGAATATCGGTGAAATACTGACTACACAATACGACCTCGTGTGCAACGGGTCTGAAACGGGCGGTGGCAGTATACGCGCCCACAAACACGAAATCCTAAAAGCCGCGTATGAGGTCATGGGGTACTCCGCAGATGAGATAGAGGAGCGCATCGGGCACATGCTCAAAGCCTTTGAGTTCGGCGTTCCTCCGCATGGCGGCATAGCGCTCGGCGTCGAGCGCCTCATCATGAGTCTCACTGATGAGACGCAACTGCGCGAAGTGCAGGCATTCCCGATGACGCGCAGCGGCCAGACTTCCGTTATGAAAGCTCCCAAGCAACTAACAAAAGAACAACTTGACGAGCTCGGTATCCAAATTAAACCGGAAAAGCGGCATGATAAATGAACGATTCACAATAGCGACACCTGCCTTCGCAGGCCCACTCGAAACGCTCCTCAACATGATAGAGGAGCGGAAAATGTCGATTTCGGACATTTCACTCTCCGAGGTCACCGATGCGTATCTGGCGTACGTCGAGAAATTGCCGGAGCTTCCACTCGGAGAAACTGCGCAATTTATCCTTGTCGCTTCTACACTGCTTCTCATCAAATCACGCGCACTTTTGCCCACACTCGAACTTTCGGAAGACGAACGAGAGTCGGTGGAGGAGCTTGAACGACGGCTCGAGCGTCTGCGACTTATCCGGAAAATAGCGAAGACTTTACGCAAAGAGTGGGGGAGGGCACCGTTTCTTCTCGCGCGCCGCGCGCCCAAGCGCGCGGTCACTTTCAGTCCCGCCGATGCAACGATTTCCACACTTGTGCGCGCGGCAAAGGGCCTCTTGAGCATATTGCCGAAGCCCGAAGAAATGGCCCGCGTTGCGGTTGCTCCCGTACTTGCGCTCGAAGATGTCATTGCGCACCTCAAAAAACGCCTCTCAACCACGTTCAAAGCCCGTTTCTCCGAACTCACACGCTCGCGCGACCGGCACGAGGTCATCGTGTACTTCCTAGGCATTCTCGAGCTTGTGCGCACGGGGTCCGCGAGCGTTTCCCAAGAGCGGCTTTTTGACGACATCACAATAGAGATAGAAAACATAACCGGCGCCCCAAAATTCGGCGTATGAACATTCCGGACCTCGCAAAACGTGCAGAGGCATTTCTATTCAGCGAAGGCGGGTCTTTGACCCTGCGGAAGCTCGAGCAATTGCTTGGCGTGAAAACGCCGCAACTGCGCGAGATACTCGCGGAGCTCCGTATAAGGCGGGAGGGAAGCGGGCTTGCGCTCGTAGAGACCGCAACCGAAGCTTCGCTTGTCGTTACTTCGGAAGAATCCAGTGCGGTGCGCTCCGCTTTCGAGCGCGAGTTGGAAAAAGAAATAGGAGACGCGGGTCTCGAAGTCCTTTCAATCGTCCTTTATCGTGGACCTTCGACACGGGCACAGATAGATTACATCCGCGGCGTCAACACGAGCTCCACCATGCGAACACTTCTTGCACGTGGGCTACTTATGCGCACAGGTAATCCGGAGGATGGCCGCGAATATCTCTACTACCCGACAGTCGAACTTCTGGCGCATCTCGGAGTGCGCACGGCCGAGGAATTGCCGGACTACCAAACCGTTCGTACGGAGTTGGCAGCTTTCGAGTCGGCGAACACGCCACAAGACATCAACGAAGCGCGAAGTGATGCGGAATAATAATGTATGGCGGAAGAAACACGACCAATTGAAGGACCGGCGGCCGTCGAGATGGTGGCACCACCATCTCCACAACGTTTTTTGGGGGCGGCTACGCTTGTCCTTATGTTTTTTGCAAGCGCGAGCTTGACTGCCGCCTATCTTTCCAACATTCAAGCTGGTGCGCAGGCACAGATGGCCTCTGCATCAACTGTGATAGACCCGTTCGCGCCACTATCTCTCGATGCAAAAGCGGTATACGTAGCCGATCTCGCGACCGGCAAAGTGCTGTATGCAAAGAACGAAGATGTACAACTCCCGCTCGCGTCCCTCGCAAAGGTGATGTTGGCACTCGCCGTCTCAGAAGCTCTTGCGCCGGACGCGATAGTCACCGTCCCGCCGCATTCGACCCCCGACGGCGCACCGAAGCGTCTCCCCGACGGCACACAATGGCATGCGCAAGACCTCATTGATTTCACGCTTGTGGCTTCCTCAAATGAAGGCGCGAGCGTACTCGCAGAAGCGGCGGATTCCGTATTGTCCCGCATATACAAGGAGGCGAAAAGGGGAGGGGCGACACTCTGGCGCATGAACGACCTCGCGCTGAACCTCGGACTCACGCACACGTATTTTCTCAACGAAAGTGGGCTTGATTTGAGTGAGACACAAGCCGGTGCATTTGGCTCCGCGCGCGATATCGCACTTCTCTTCGCCTATGCCGCCTCGACATCACCCGCGCGTTTCGAAGCCACAGCACGCGGAGGAGAGGTTTTCAGGTCGCTCGACGGCGCCAAAGCGACGGTCGTCAACACCGACAAGATTTTGGGCGAGATACCGGGGCTCGTGATGGGGAAAACCGGTGCTACTGACCTTGCTGGAGGAAATCTTGGCGTAATCTTCGATGTTGGGCCGGCGCACCCCGTGGTCGCTGTCGTCCTACACTCTACCGACGAGGGCCGCTTTTCTGATATGCGAAAGCTCGTCACAGCGGCGCAAGCGGCCATAACAGAAGCGCATTGATATACGTTATGCTCCCTGATCTTGTACGTATTCTCCTCCCAGCCGCGATAGCTTTCGTCGTAGGCGTAGCGGCAACCCCACTCCTTACGCACTACCTTTATGCCTACAAAGCATGGAAGAAACGCCCCGGCAAGCAAACTCTCGATGGTGCCATAGCGCACGAATTCTATCGTCTTCATCACGAGAACGAGGTGCGTGCGCCGCGCATGGGCGGCATCGTCGTGTGGGGAAGTGTCGTCCTCACCATTCTCGGCATCGCTATATTCGCGCAGATAATTCCAATTCCTGCTTTGAAGGACCTTAACTTCTTGAGCCGCAACCAGACGTGGCTTCCGCTAGCCGCTCTCCTCGTCGGCGCATTCATCGGCCTCATCGACGATCTTATGGTCATCAGGCAAAGTGGTGAGGGCCTCCGACTGCGCTTTCGCCTTCTCATCGTGGTACTGCTCTCCTCTTTCGTCGGCTGGTGGTTTTTCGACAAACTCGACGTAACGGCCGTCAATATCCCGTTTGCCGCGCCGCTCGAGCTCGGCTGGCTTATCATTCCGCTCTTCGTCCTTGTCTCACTTTCGCTTTACGCCTCCGGCGTCATAGACGGCATAGACGGACTCTCGGGCGGCGTATTTGCTTCCATATTCGCTTCCTATACGATTATCGCGTTTACGCAGAATCAAATCGACCTTGCGGCCTTCACGGCGTGCGTCGTCGGGGGACTTCTCGCATTTCTGTGGTTCAACGTCCCGCCCGCGCGTTTTTACATGTCTGACACCGGTACGATGGGCCTCACGCTTGCTATCGGCACGATTGCCTTCATGACCGATGATTTGGGCGGGGGAGTCGGGATATCCGTCTTACCCATTATCGGCGCCTTGCTCGTTGTGACCGTACTTTCCGACATCGCGCAAGTGTTCTCGAAGAGATTTTTAGGGCGCAAGCTCCTGCGTATCGCGCCACTGCATCACCATTTCGAGGCAATCGGCTGGTCGGGACCTAAGGTCGTAATGCGATATTGGATACTTTCTGTAGTGTTTTCATTTGCTGGGGTCATCATCGCCCTTGCCGCACTACCCTGATTTTCCGGGTGATACTATAGGTCAATGCGGAAAGGACGGATGGACAAGACTTTGCTTTTGCTCATACTCGCGCTCGTGTTCGGCGGCACTTTGATTTTTGCGTCTGCCGCGTTTGGTCTTCTGGCACGCGGGCAGGTGAGCATGACCTCTGTAGTCTTCAATCACTTAGTTCTTGGCATCGGACTCGGGCTTGTGGGACTTTTTGCGCTGTCATTCTTTGATTATCGCAAATGGCGCCTTTTCGCGCCCTATTGTTTCGGGCTCGCCCTTATTGCAACAGCTCTCGTATTTATTCCGCAGGTAGGCCTCTCGCACGGCGGAGGGACGCGTTGGCTCGACATATTCGGGGTCTCTGTCCAACCTTCGGAAGGTTTGAAGTTGGCAACGATCATGGTGGCCGCCCTCTACTTCGCGGCTATCCGCACCCATGTCGGGTCTCTCGTGTGGGGCTTGGGCGGATTTCTTGCCATTATCGCGCTACCGACCGTGCTCCTCGTACTTCAACCTGACATCGGAACCCTCTTTATCATCTGTATATCGGTCTTCGCTGTCTATGCTGCCGCCGGTGCCCGCGCGCGTGACATCGGCGTAGCAATCATCATCGCCATCGTGTGCCTCGGTGCCATTCTCTACGCGAAGCCGCATGCGCGCGACCGCGTGATGACCTTCCTCAATCCCGCGCAAAACCAGCAGGCGCAAGGCTACCAGATCCGCCAATCGCTTATCGCCATCGGCTCGGGGCAAATTCTTGGGCGCGGACTTGGGCAAGGTGTCCAAAAATTCAAATATCTTCCGGAGCCGATGGGGGATTCAATATTCGCTGTCGCTGGTGAAGAGCTCGGCTTTGTGGGTACCGTCGGTATCGTTCTCTTATTTCTTTTTGTCGCTCTTCGCGGATTCGCGGTCGCCGCGCGCACCGCTGATTCTTTCGGCGGCCTTTTGGCCGTCGGCATCTCGACATACCTTGTGAGCGAAGCTTTCATTAATATCGCCGCGATGCTCGGCGTTTTCCCCCTGACCGGCATCCCGCTTACGTTCATCTCCCAAGGCGGCACTGCGATGCTCGTCTCACTCGCCAGCGCCGGCATACTGCTCAACATCTCGCGGCACCAAAAAAAATGAGGCCCCGCGGAGGAGGCCTCAATGAGTGTCCTGCGGCTTGATTCGCGTGCTTTCAGACGCTTTTAGCCCACGCGTGCAAGACTATGGCTAATGACTTCTTGTCGGAATCCTTGAATGCCGACGGATTCTCGATTATCTGAGCTGCCAGCTCGATGCTGTGCTTGAAGTCGCTCCTGGTGTTATTTCCGGGAAGAGTAATGGTATCGCCTGGCATGACGTACGTCCCTCTCTTAGTTGCCGCAGCAATGGCTGAATGTCTTCAGATGCTGCTTACGACAACCGAGATACTTTCAAACTGGTTCGATTTAATCACGAGAAGAGTGTTTTGTCAATAAAACCCGTGTATCGACCTAAAATCATGTTAAAATCCTAAGACGTATGCGTATCGTGCTCGTGGGCGGGGGAACGGGGGGACACTTTTATCCTCTCATTGCCGTTGCGGAAGCGATAGAAGACCTCTGCAAGGAGCGGACGCTCATCGAGCCCGAGCTCTACTATGTGGGTCCGCCCCCATTCGATGCCGAGGCCCTGCTTGAGCACGACATAATCTATGTCCCGAGCTCCGCCGGCAAGGTGCGGCGATATCCCAGTATTCTCAATTTCTTGAGTGTCTTCGTCAACGCCATAGGGGTTATCCGTTCGACATTCCAACTTTTCAATCTCTATCCCGACGTTGTATTTTCGACCGGAGGATACGCCGCTTTCCCCACCCTCTACGCGGCGCGGCTTTTACGCATACCTGTCGTCATCTATGATGCCGATGCGACCCCGGGGCGCGTATCTCTGTGGTCGGCAAAATTTGCCAAATGGATAGCGCTCGCGCATCAAGGCGCGGCAGGTAAATTCGCGCCGCGCGTGCGCGACCGCATTGCATCCGTCGGACATCCTATTCGCAAAGAAATCGTTGGGCCGGCAAAGGAAGGCGGGCATGAATTCCTCAAACTCGATAAGGCGGTTCCCACCATTTTTATCATGGGCGGCTCGCAAGGGGCTCGTGCCATCAACGAGGTCGTCTTGGACGCACTCGCCGACCTTACCGCTGAATTCAACGTGGTTCATCAGGTGGGGACCGCAAACCTCGTTGAGACCGGCAACATCAGCTCCGTCGTTCTGAAGAATTCGCGGTTCAAGGAGCGCTACAAGATATTCGGCCTCCTCAACACATTCGCATTGCGCATGGCCGCCGGCATTTCTACCCTCGTCGTCGCGCGCGCGGGCTCCGGCACGATATTCGAAGTCGCAAGCTGGGGTCTGCCCTCTATTCTCGTGCCTATTCCACTTGATGTCTCACACGACCAAACCGAGAACGCCTTCGCCTTCGCTCGGGCGGGAGCGGCGACAGTAATCGAACAGCGCAACCTTTCGCCGCACCTTCTTGTGGCCGAGATACAGCGCATCGCGGGAGACCCCGCCCTCCAGGCAAAAATGTCAGCAGCGGCGCATTCTTTTGCGCGGCCGGACGCGGCAAAAAAGATAGCCATGGTGCTCTTGGAAACCGTGATAGAACATGAACCCAAATAAACAAAACGGTGTTCGAGTGAGATTTCCACCAAGTCCTACCGGATATTGCCACGTGGGTACAGCGCGTATGGCGGTATTGAATTATCTTTTTGCCCGCAAGAACGACGGTCACATAATTTTCCGGAGCGAAGACACGGATAAAGAGCGCAGCACTAAAGAGTATGAAGAGGATATTATGGAGAGCGTTAAGTGGCTTGGCCTCGACTGGGACGAGTTCTATCGGCAATCGGAACGAACTTCTGTGTATGTGCATGCGCTCCAGACGCTGATAGACAAAGACGCGGCATACGTTTCCGAAGAGGAGAGCAAAAAAGAAGCCGGGCAAATAGTCAAAGTCGTTCGACTCAAAAATCCCAACAAAGTCGTAAAATTCCAAGACGCTATCCGCGGAGAAATATCCTTTGACACCACCGAACTCAAGGATTTCGTCGTCGCACGTGCGATAGACGATCCACTCTACCACTTGTCCGTTGTCGTAGACGATGCTGATATGGGCATTACACATGTCATCCGCGGCGAAGAACACATTTCCAACACTCCGCGCCAGATACTCATTCAGGAAGCTCTCGGGTACGCGCGGCCCATATACGCGCACTATCCGCTCTTTCTTGGCGCCGACAAATCCAAGCTTTCAAAACGGAAAGGGGACGTCGCGGTACGCGATTATCGCGAGGATGGTTTTTTACCGGAGGCGATGCTCAACTTCGTCGGCATCTTGGGATGGACGCCGCCGTCTGGAAAGGAAATCTTGTCCCTCGGAGAAATGGTGCAGGAGTTTGACATCAAAGACCTGCATAAAAGCGGAGCAGTATTCGATATGGATAAACTTCGCTGGTATAACAGACAGTATCTACTGAAAAAGGATGACGTTGAATTCGCCGCGTATGCACTGCCGCCACTCGAGAACGCTTTGAAAGAAAGGGGTGTTTCTTGGGATGAAAATACGGCAAAAAAACTGGTGCAGGACTTGAAAGAACGCATTTCTGTTGCCGCAGACATATCAGAATCCGCTATGGCAGGGGAGTTCGATTTCTTCTTTGCAGACCCGATGCCTGATCTTTCTCATATCCCGCAAAAGGGTGGGAGCGTTTCGGACACAATTGCTCATCTGGAATCGGCGAAAAACCTGCTCTATAAGCTCGAAAATGAGGCGTGGAGCGACGCAGAGCGTATAAAGGGCGCCGTGTGGGAATATGCGACAAGTGCGGGCCGTGGCGCGGTTCTTTGGCCGCTTCGGTACGCTCTTACTGGGAAAGATAAGAGTCCGGACCCTTTTGAGGTCGCCTCGGTACTAGGTAAAACGGCCGCACTAAGGCGCATTGATAACGCTCTAAAAATCCTCCAGACCGTATGACGAGAGTTACCGCGGTACCGGCCGCGCTCGTTTTGCTCGCGGTCATGCTCCTTCCCGCGCTCGGGTGGGGGCAAAGCGACGCGCCGAGCGAGATACAGCGGCAAATAGACGCTCACAATGCGCAGATTACGGCTCTCGACAAAGAGATCGCGCAATATCAGGTGCAGCTCGACGCCGTCGGGAGCAAAAAGAAAACCCTGCAAAATACGCTCTCGCAATTAGATCTATCCATAAAGAAAGCGACCGCTTCCATCAATGCGACGAAAAATAAGATAAGTGCGACACAACTTGAGATACAACAGCTTGCGCGCGGTATCGCTGGGAAACAGGCTTCGATAAACACAGGCGAAGCCGGCATTGGTGAATCTATCCGACAGTTGCACGAGTACGATACGGAGCCGCTTATCGTGCAGATGCTCTCGTCTGCGGATTTCACCGACGTCTGGACCGACGTGGATGCGAATCAAACTTTGCAAAAAGCTTTAAACGAACAGATAGGGGAGCTTGCGTCTGAAAAACAATCGCTTACCGACACAAAGGTCGCGACGGAAGCGAAAAAAGCCGAGCTCGTGAAGCAGCAGAATACCTTGGTGGCCCAGCAGGGCTCCTTGAACGCCCAGAAAAAAGCCCAAAGCGAGCTACTCGTACAGACCAAATCACAGGAATCGACATATCAGGCAATACTTGCCCAAAAACAATCGGCCAAGGCAAGTTTCGAGGCCGCCCTTACCGATTTGAAAGCGCAATTCCAGCACGCGGTCAATCCATCGGAAATTCTTACGGCCGGAAAGGGGATTCTGCGCTGGCCGCTCGATAACGTACGCATCACGCAGAATTTCGGGAACACTGCGTTTGCGCAATCGGGTGCCTACAACGGCAAAGGGCATAATGGAGTAGACCTTGCCGCCCCGATAGGGACGCCCATCAAAGCGGCGCTCACGGGCACAGTCCTCGGCACTGGCAACACGGATAGCGTACGCGGATGCTATTCGTTCGGCAGATGGATCATGCTCAAACATGCGAACGGTCTAAACACCATGTATTCGCATCTTTCGCAGGTCAGTGTAGCCACAGGACAATCTGTGGCGACAGGTGCCCTCATCGGCTACAGCGGAGAAACGGGATACGCCACAGGCCCGCACCTGCACTTCGGAGTCTATGTGACGTCAGCAACACAGATAGTGAAGCTTTCGCAAGCGACCAACAAAACAAGCTCGTGTAGCAACGCCATCATGCCGGTCGCTCCATTGTCTGGATATCTAAACCCGATGAATTATCTTTAAGAGAAAGAATTTTTGAGCAATGTATGCTCTGGGGGAGTCAAAATGGATTTCAGAGCCTCAGAGTACATATTTAGATAGCATAGCTGTCTTCCTCAAGACTGTACTGAAGGCCATTGTGCGACTGCGCTTGCTCGGTTGCACAATGGCCGCTATCTTTTCCGATGTATATACGTCGGAAAAGAAACATTGTGCGACGTGCTCATATTAGGCCACAGACCACATTAGACCACTACCCTGTCAAGAGTTGGCACCCTGTTTTTTCAAAGGCTCTATACAACCCAGAAAATGTTTTGTGCATTTTTTGTTCGATAGAAAATAAAAATCATTTTCTGCCAGCATCCTCCCCTGATACGAGTCGAAATGTCTCTCGTCTGTAGGGCCCCCTATCCCCTAACACAGTAGCTCTATGCTTTTTTCCACGGGATCTCAAACTGCGTGAATTCAGGCAAAAGTTTTCGTCCGTACAAAAGACGCGAGATAACTTCTGCGTGTGAAAGTGCACCGGTCAGTGCATTGTGCGGAGAGGGCTCTTCGGGGATGCCGCAGTAGTTGAGTACGGCGTCGAGGTCGAGCGCCGAGCGCTGATGTTTGACAGGCGGCTGCAGTCCTCGATTTATCATGTGCATATAGCAGAGCGTGTGCGTATCAATAGTGCGGTATGCGAATTGCCAGTCTGTGTGGCCCGCGCGCTCGGCGGCGGCTTTGAGGAAATCTCTGTCGAATGACACATTCTGGCCGGCGAGTGTCTTCTCCTTCACCCCATCGCTCCAATGCAAGAATGCGTGAATTAGGTCTGATTCGCTCTGTTTTTTTGTGTCGACAATCTGCTCATTCGTAAATCCATTGACCGCGAGCGCTTCATCCATCACATGCGCGCCGTCCCAAATCCGACACTCCTCATAAAAACGATTGGAGGGATTGGAAAAATCGAGAGCGCCGAGGCTCACGATGGAGTGTTTTTTGGGCTCTGTGCCCGAGGCTTCAACATCAACAACAAGCATGCTTCCATTGTAGCCTGAATCACTGCGCTGATAAACCCTTGCAATTCTTGGCGGGCGTATATCCTGCTTTGCGTGCGGCATCCTCGCTTTGGAACCATCGCTGATTCTGCGGCAAAATCTTGGTGGCACCGGCGCACCACGGATAGTAATAGGCGCTACCCGTTTTCGATGCCACAAATTGGCCGCCGAACGTCATCGCACGCACTTTTTGGTCCTCAGGCGCCCGCGTAATGGAAACTGGCGGCCTCACGTCTTCAAAGGCAGAGAGCCGTCCCAATCCAAAGGACGCGAGCGCCACGAGGAAAAGAATGGCCACAAGCCCCCATTCCGCGATCACGTCTTCGGAAAAGTTCTTGATTTTTAGACGCCATTCGGCTATAGTAGACACTCTTGTATTCTACTAGCTACAAGCTACAGGCTACAAGCTCATTTCATGGCAACAACAAAAGCAGGCGGAACAGCTAAAAATCTAAACGATTCAAATCCGAAGTATCTCGGCGTCAAACGCGCCGACGGGCAAAAAGTCGGCATCGGCGAGATAATCGTGCGCCAACGCGGGACGCTGATACTTGCCGGTAAGAACATCGGGGTCGGCGTGGACCATACCCTCTTTGCGCGGAGCGCGGGGACCGTACGATTTCGCACCAAGAGAAAAACGAATTTTGACGGGCGCTCGAATCGCCGTAGCATAGTCGACGTACTCTAAGAGCTCGCGGTAATAGCGAGATTTATACGCGCTTTTGCGTCTCCCGAGACGATGTCAATAGCATGCTCCCCTGTTTCTTTAATGGGCTTCTCTAGTTGAATAGCCTCGATAAGAAGGTGCACGCCTTTCTTCTCTGATATCGCATTAGCGACATCGCGCGCAACTATCGATTTAAAAAGGCCACCTTTTTCCGTGGCGCGGGCTGATATCTCGATACGAGCACCTTCGAGACTCTGAATCGCCACTCTGAGCGCCTTCGTGGCCTCTTCCCGCGCCTCCTCTTCCCTCTTTTGTGCTGTGGCATGCGCCGCAATTTTTTCTGGCGTTGCTTGGACTGCAAGCCCGCGCGCAATGAGAAAATTCAAGCCGTATCCATCGGAAACTTCTTTCACCGCCCCGTGTTGCCCCACCTTCGCCACATCCTTGAGCAAAATGACTTTCATGGAAGTATTGAAACAAGATTATTTGCAATAACCGTGTTTTTTGATCTGTCGTCGTATATGTTTAACTTCTTTCTCTCCTATGAACTTTTCGAACCGCTTTTTCAAAACAAGACAAACGGTGCACACCCCTTCTTTTTTTTGAAACGCAAAAATGTTCCAATGCAAGTTCGTATAAGTGAACAGCATCATATTTTGAGAAAGAAATTCGTCGTCGAGCAACCATCTTATTGCGGGACCGGCAACTGATTGCGCAAGCGGAAGATAAGCCATCCTTCCAGTGCAGACAGCAGGTTGGCTCGGCACTCTTCAAGCGTTCGGCCGGTCGCCCAGACCCCCCGAAGAGCCTTGATCTCGGCGTAAAAACGCTTTCCGCCGTCAATCATTTCGTCCCATGCCTGGGACAGAAAAGTATCTATAAAATCCTGAATCATTGAGTCACTATAGCACAAAGGAGTTTTGCAAACACGCGTCCATACTACCCCACATTCGCCACATCCTTGAGCAAAATGACTTTCATTGAAACATTGTAAATCAAATCGGTTCAACAATTGGTTGCATTGACATAACCAGCTTCAGTTGTACTATGCGTCCGGCTTGAGCTTCGGCTCTTGCTCCTTGAAACCGGGAGTGCTTCGGCATTCCTTATATCCCTCCACCTTTCTTCGGAAAGGCCAACAGGGCTTCGGCCCAAGAGATGGAGAATCTCGATGTCACTCAATAAGAAGTTGTTCGCAAGTGTTAGTGCTGTGCCGTCCCTTTCGGTCGCACTGGCCAACATGCTACCAGCCAATCGTTTGGCGCATGTGCTCACAATTACGAAGGGTCTCCCCTGCGTGGAAGGCCTCACTGACGAGCGTATCGACCTGGAAATCGAACGCCATATCGGATTTATCTTCGACGCAATCGATGATATGTCCGAGATTTCGGAAACGGAGCGCGTTCTCCGATTTGAAAAGGCGATGGAACTTGCGCGATGGTACATGCGCAATGAATCCGCAGCCAAGATTCCAAAATCAATGGCGAAGTTGCTCGGCGAAGCTGCATCACAATGGAGCACCGAACCGAATGAAGATGAGGCACAAAAGTTGCTAAAAAAAATCGCAGACTTCTACCTCAACTCTACAATGAAAGAGGTAAGCGATATCACACGTTCGGCGATTAACAGGGCATGTGCGAACTGCTCGCTTGAGCGGTTGGCAAGTTCCTTGATTACGCTCAACGATATCAGGACGTGGAACTTCGGCGAGAGTATCTTTGACTCTATCGCGATCGGTCTCGTCAGAAAGCAAATTCTCGTTTCTCCGGCGTCAATCGTGCGTGCGGCCAACATCAACCTCGTCGTCGGTAACACGTTCTCGGAAGCTGCCGAAGGTGCACTCATCAACAAGGCGATTCGAATCGCACAAATCGATCAAGCTGCTCGGTCCTTTATCGGGCATCTTGAAGTCAACGGAAACTCCCGCTGGTCCCTGGAAAATATCGATGAGGCATCCAACACTGCAACAATCGCGTGCGTGGAAGGTCAGCGCAAGGCTGACGTGCCTCGGATCATAGAGGGTGCTCTCGAATACGCTCAAGACTGGGACAATCCCTATCAAGGCTTGGTCACGATAGTGCTCAAAGCGTCGCTCAGACCGGAATTCGGCGTCTTCGAAAGGAAGGCTGTCATATCTGGATCCCAACCGTCACATCGTGGCTGACGGGGTCAGATAAACTACCCTGCTCATTTCCCCTCCCCGTCGGCCTGCAGCGCGCAGACCGACGGTCTTTTTTTATTTACCCTTCAAAATCTCGACAGCCTTATCGAGCTGAGGGTCTTTACCCGCCTTTGCGTCATCGTCACTAATATCGACTTTTACGTCCGGCGTTATTCCATCATGCGGGATATGGATGCCGTCGGGGCCGAGCCAGCGGGCGACCGTTATTTTGAGAGCCGTATCCGGAGTGATGTCCACGAGCTCTTGTACCGAGCCTTTCCCGAACGTATTGGTACCGACAAGCGTGGCTATCCCATAGTAATGCAGTGCATCAGCGAGGATCTCTGAAGCAGACGCCGAGCCGCGATCCACCAAGACGACCATTTTGAGGTTTTTGTTGAATATGTTGAAGCCGAGCGAGCGGTGTATTATGTTGCGCGCATGACCTGCATAATCCTCGGTAACAACTATCTTACCGCTCGGCAAAAACCAGCTCGCCATTTCGACGGATGCTTCCAAATACCCTCCCGGATTCCCGCGAAGATCGAGTATGAGCTTGGTATCACCTGATTGGACAAACTCACGAAGCGCATTGCGGAACAAATCCGAGGAGTTGGCCGTGAAGGTAGCGAGCTCGATGACGAATATGCCATCGGGTCTTTTCGTCGTCGTAACTATCGGTACATTAATGACGTCGCGCACAACCTTTATCTCACGCGGGCCACTCGAGCCATCACGATAGATAGTGAATGTCACAGTGGTTCCCTTGGGACCGCGTATTTTTCTCACTGCCGCTCCGACATCCATCCCCTCCGTCGAAGCATCATCAATTTTCGCGATGCGGTCGCCGCTCTTGAGACCGGCCTTATCGGCTGGTGTACCCTTGAGTGGAGAAACGACCGTAAGCACCTTGTCCTTGACCGCAATTTCCATTCCGACACCTTCAAAGCTACCGCTCATGTCATCGTTGAATTGCTGGCTTTCTGAAGGCGGCAGGAAAAAAGTATATGGATCGTCCAGAGAGCCCGCGAGTCCCTGTATCATCCCCCACACGCGCTTTTGATTTTCCGCCTCGGTTGATGTGGCCACGGGCGTCGAGGTCGCGACCGCGGCCGGCACGAATTTATCATTGATAACGCCCCACGCTTTCCACACGGGTGAAAAATCCACATTGGGCGGGGGTCCGGCACTTACCGATACTCCGCCTGAAGCAAGTCTTCCCTGCCCTCCCACGACGAACCCGCCTGCGAATGCGAGCGCCGCAAGAAGTATACCGCCGAGCACAATCGTTACTCGCCTTGGGTGTCGCGGGGCGAACGGAAGCGCGATACTCTTTTTTTCTTCGAACATCGGAGGATTATAGCATCAAGTATGCTGTCTGATGAGGTATAATTATGCTCATGCATTCTCGCTATGAGCACAACGGTCTCGTGTGGATTGATCTCGAGTCCCCCACCAGCGACGAGGTTCGTGACATCGTAGAACAATTCAAGCTCGCGCCGCTTGTAGGCGAAGAATTACTCCTGCCTTCAAGCAAGCCCCGCGCCGAATATTACGGCAGTTGTATCTATCTTGTCTTCCATTTCCCCGCTCTCCGGCACTCACACAAGGCGCGCGAACAGGAGATCGATTTCGTGCTGGGACACAAGTTCATCATAACGACCCACTACGACACCATCGACCCACTGCATAATTTCTCCAAAGTGTTCGAGGTCAACTCCATGCTCGACAAAAGCAACATCGGAGACCATGCCGGATATCTCTTTTTTTACATGCTGAAAAAGCTCTACAAGGCAGTAGAGCACGAGGTGGAATACGTGCGACAGGATCTTCTCACGGTCGAGGAGCATATTTTCTCGGGTCACGAGGTCGCGATGGTTAACGCGCTATCGAGAAGCGCGCGTGACCTGATGAGTCTGCGGCAGCAGATCGAGCCGCACCGCGACATATTACACTCCCTCGAAGAGGTTGGGGTACAGCTCTTTGGTGCGGATTTCAGTTCCCACTTGCGGGCACTTTCCAACGAATACTATCGCGTACACAACCACATCATGCGACAGACAGAATCTCTCCACGAGCTCCGCGAGACCAACAATTCTCTGCTCTCGACCAAACAGAACGAGACGATGCGTGTCTTGACCATAATGGCGCTCCTCACATTCCCACTCTCGCTCTTCGTCGCAATATTCGACATCAACGCGACCTCCAACCCCATCATCGGGCTCCCCTATGATTTCTGGATAATCGTAGGTATTGTCTCCGGCATAGCTACTGCAATGCTTTTGTACTTCAGGCACAAAAAATGGCTCTGATATGAAGTGGATGGATTTTTTCGCTAAAAAGCGAGGCGATGTGCAAACATCGGTACCACTCTATCTCTACAACACGCTCGGAAAGGAAAAACAGGAGTTCAAGAAATCTCCGCATGCCAAAGAGGTGCGCATGTATAACTGCGGTCCGACCGTCTACGGCCGCCAGCACATAGGCAATCTATCGATGTTTGTCTTTACAGACATACTCCGGCGCACCTTGGACTACAACAACTTTAATGTAAGGCAGGTCATCAATTTCACCGATTTTGGACACCTAACGTCCGACAGCGATGAGGGAGAGGACAAGATGATGAAAGGACTGAAGCGCGAAGGGCTCTCCCCCACCATAGACAACATGCGCGCGCTCGGAGAGAAATTTGCAAATTTCTTTCTCGAAGATATTCGTGCATTGAACATCAACCCCGATCGCATCACTTTCCCCCGTGCGAGCGACTACATTCCCGCACAGATTGCCATGGTCCATGCTCTTGAAGAAAAAGGCTACACCTACACGGTTAAAAGCGGTATATACTTTGACACCTCTCGTTTTCCTGATTATGGAAAGCTGGGTGACATCAATCTTGCCGGACTCAAGGAGGGTGCACGGGTGAAGGTAAACACTGACAAGAGAAGCCCGACTGATTTTCTCCTCTGGAAATCAAGTAAGAAACTCGGCTGGGACAGCCCTTGGGGCAAAGGTTTCCCAGGGTGGCACATCGAGTGCTCCGCCATGATACGGGCCATTCTGGGGCCCCAGATAGACATCCATACTGGAGGTATCGAGCACATACCTATTCACCACAATAATGAGATAGCCCAATCCGAGTCCGCGACCGGCAAGAAACCTCTTGCCCGATTCTGGCTCCACCGCGCACACATACAGCTCGAGGGCGCAAAAATAGCCAAATCCGGAGGCAACGTTGTCTATCTTTCCGACGTGGTTGAGCGCGGATTCCATCCTCTCGCGCTCCGCTATCTTTTCTTGACCGCCCATTACCGCACACCATCAAACTTCACGTGGGAAGCATTGGGTGCGTCGCAGACGGCATTTGCGAAACTCGTCGCGCTACGCCTCTCGCTCAAAGATGTTGAAGCTGTCTCCCCTCGCCCAACGTGGAAGCAAAAGTTTACCGAGTGCGTTAATGATGACCTCGACACGCCCAAGGCACTTGCTGCTCTTTGGGAAATGACAAAAGACGAATCACTCCCCCCTGCCGAACGTTTGGCATTGCTCTTGGATGCCGACAGAGTACTCGGCTTGAATCTTGCCGAACCCGACGAATCGGCACGCAAGCTTGTTGCTGGCGAGCAAAAAGAAGAAGTGGTGAGCGAGAGTCTGCCGGAAAACGTTGCCGCCCTTCTGAAAGAGCGCGAGGAAGCCCGTGCCGCAAAGAATTGGCAACGGGCGGACGAACTACGCAACAAGATAGAAAGCGAAGGCTACTCACTCGAAGATACCGGGGCTTCCTCGCGCGTCTTCAAACTTTGATTACTCTTCAACGACGAAGTTAACCAGTCTGCCGGGCACTACAATAGTGCGTGATATCTTCTTCCCTTCCAAACGCGCAACTACAGCCTCGCGCGCAGCTGTCTCGAGAGCTGTTTTATCGGTACCAGCGGCAACTTCAACCGTTCCACGCATCTTGCCATTAATTTGAACGGCTATTGTAACGCTCTCGTCTTTCAGGAGAGCCTCGTCATAGATTGGCCACGGTTCCTTATGTACCGATCTTTTGTGTTCGCCCAATCCCCACAACTCTTCCGCCATGTGGGGAGCAAACGGGGCAAGAAGCTTCAGGAACCGTTCCCACTGGCTTTTACCTATCTTTTTCTCCTTCTCCAGAGCGTTGAGAAATATCATCAGAGAACTGATGGCAGTATTGAATTTCATTGCATTGATATCTTCTCCGACTTTTTTGATCGTTTTGTGAAGAAGATTCACTAGTGCGGTATTTTCAGCTTTACCAACCATATCTTGGGCACGGCAAACTCGTTCTAAGAACCGCCTTACGCCCACCACTCCATCTGGATTCCATGGAAAGCTCGAGACTTCGTTGTAGGGGCCGACGAAGGCCAAATACATGCGCACAGTGTCCGCACCGAGGCGTTCCACCACTTCGTCAGGATCCACTACGTTGCCGTGCGATTTGCTCATTTTTTGGCCATCGGGGCCGAGAATAATACTCCGGTTCATGCGCCGTTTGTACGGCTCTGCGTCCTTGACAAGACCGAGGTCAAAAAGCGCTTTGTGCCAAAAGCGGCTATAGAGAAGGTGCATGGTTGTGTGCTCCGCTCCACCTGAATAAAGGTCCACAGGCATCCACTTGCCCATTTTCTTTGCATCCGCGAATTTCTTTTTGTTTTTTGGGTCGGTGTAACGCAAAAAATACCACGATGAATCCACGAATGTGTCGAGCGTGTCCGTCTCGCGCTCCGCTCTACCTTTGCACTGTGGACATTTCACCGCGACCCATTTCTTTGCTTTCGCCAACGGCGATTTACCACTCCCTTCGGGAAGATAATCTTTGACCTCCGGCAACTCCACCGGCAAGTCTTTATCAGCCACCGCGACAGTACCGCATTTTGGGCAGTGAATTATAGGAATCGGTACACCCCAGTAGCGTTGACGCGAGACTATCCAATCACGGAGCTTGTACGTCACCTTCTTGCGACCGAAAGTTTGTCCCATCGCATTCTCGGCCTCGTGCACTGTCATTCCGTCGAAAGTTCCTGAATTAATAACAATCCCGTCGCCGTCGTAAAAGAAATTCCCATTGGCTCGTTGCCAGGCGATACGCATGTCTTCCCTATTGATGAACGCGCCCATTTCTTTCGCGGTCATCCAGGTCACCGTATGGCGCGACGCTTCATGAGGATCTATGCCACCTAGCGCATCGTCTTCTAGTTGGAAGAGAAGAGGCGTAAAGTGCACTAATAGATTTTTTTGATAGTTGTCACTAAAGTACTTGCTGTGGATGGTTCCGCCGAGCTTGCGAACGAATTTCGCATGCATGTAGCCCGTTTCTTCGCGAATCTCTCGCTTTCCGGCCCCTACGACGTCTTCATTTTGCTCAATGCCGCCCGAAACACATCCTCTCACGTCCGTCGGCAGATACCGCACCGCGAGATACTTATCTTCGGACCAGTGTTTAACGACAGTGAGAATGGAGTTCCGATCGATGAACGGCTGACCTTTCTTTGCGGCATCGCCACCTTTAGTAACCAGTATGAGCGGCTCCAGAGTTTCTTTGATGACAATTCCGTACTTCTTCGCGAACTCATAATCGCGCTCGTCGTGCGCAGGCACCGCCATGATGGCTCCCGTACCGTAGTGCCCGAGTACGTAATCTGCGACATATACCGGAATCTCCTTACCGGTCGCAGGGTTGATGGCTTTTACACCCTTGAGCTCTACACCGGTCTTTTCTTTTTGCTCCGCGAGTCGCTCAAGCTCCGTCTTTTTCTTCGCCGCGTCTATGTACTTCTCTACTTCATCCTTGTTTGATACCTGATGCTTGAGACTTGATACTTTTTCGTGCTCCGGCGCGAGCACGAGATATGTGCCGCCAAAAAGCGTGTCGGCGCGGGTCGTAAAAACTGTAATAGTTGGGACGCTCGCACGAAGAACATTGGGCTCTTTAAGATCTGTAAAGTGGCTCTTTTGCGATTTTTTCTGGATAAGCAAACACCCGAGATGTTTGGCGAAAGCCTCCCCGTCTGAAATAGGGACAACGTAATCATTCGTATCATACAGGGTCACGAAACCGTGGCAATTCTTTTTGATTTTCTCAAAATTGAAACCCTTGCGCGTTGCTGCTACAACAGTCGGACGTTTCTCACCGTCAAGAAACTTCCCCGAGAAGGGTGTTGCGACCAGCGTTACCCTCTGGACTTTCGCTCCCCGCTCAAGAAGACGAAGTGCGACTATACCGCCAAACGAATGCCCAATAATAGCTGTCTGCTCATTCAGGGTGCAGTGTTTGAGTACGTAGTCCGCCTGCTCCTCATCGTCTGGTTCAGCAGCATTCGGCAGGTCCGGTGCTTCAACAATATATCCGCGCTTTTCGAGTTCAGCCTTGAGCCATGGCCAAAATACACCGCGTGACGACGCCTGTTCGCCCTTCCCGTGGATCATAACGAAACGTTTAACATTGGTATCAATGTTTAATGGAAAGTCTATCTCCGCGCCCTCGCTTCGGCCTATCCAATTTTTCTGTGATTCTTTTATCTCTTTCGGCCAATCAAGTGGCTCCAAGTCGCTGATGAGACGGTCCGCGTAGTCGGTTATTTTGATGTTCCACTGTAGCATTTGTTTCTGCACCACTTCCGCTTCACAACGTTCACACTTACCGTCCACCACCTGCTCGTTGGCAAGCACCGTCTTATCCTTCGGGCACCAATTCACTGCCGTTTCTTTTCGATAGACCAATCCCGCTTTGAAAAATTGCAGGAAGAGCCATTGCGTCCACTTGTAGTACGCAGGGTCGCAGGTGACGACTTCGCGCGACCAGTCGAACGATGTTCCCATCGAGCGAATTTGTTTCTTCATGTACTCGATGTTGCTCAAGGTCCACGTGAGCGGGTTGAGTTTGTTCTTGATGGCGGCATTTTCCGCCGGAAGCCCGAAAGCATCAAACCCTATCGGATACAGGACATTCTTGCCCTGCATTCGCAACGCACGCGCGAGAATATCTGGCACCGCGAAGGCATACCAGTGCCCCACGTGAAGGTTCCCCGATGGGTACGGGAACTCCACCAAAAGGTGGAAGTTATCTTTCCCCTTTGCCGTGTCGAGAGTCTTGTAGAGAGCATCTTTTTGCCACTGCTTTTGCCACTTTTTTTCTATTTTTTTATGATCATAGCCACCCATTGGAGTAGCCTACCACATGGCTGCAGACCTCGACAATAGGTTTTTTGCCCTCTTTATAAGGGTTTCTGCTTGGGAACCGGAGGATATAATTGCGGATCGATAGTGCGATCGAAACAAATCTCACCTGCTCCATGTTGCCACGTGGACTGCTCCAGACCACCTCCTTTCACATCAGACGTCACGCCGATGGGTGCAGCTGGCATTGGCTCAACTATCATAGCGCGCGTCACAGTTGGGGAATTCTGCTGCGTCTCGGCGTTGAATGTCGCGCAGAGCTTAAACGAATATTTCCCTGTTACCTGATAGACGTACGGCGTTTTCGTCTGCGGGTCGAGAGGAATGAGATTCCCTCTGATGGAGTCCTGAAGGCCATCAAGCGTTGCGGGAAGCTTTTCTTTCGACCGCCAGTAATTGACGATCTGAGATTGGACGTTCGCGAGATCATTGACTTTCTGGTCGTCAAAGCGATACAGGCGTATTTGATTGGGTGAGCCCATGATGAAGAACCCGGCCGCGATGGACGCCAGCACGACGACGCCCGCTCCCCATCCGATCATGCGCGCCCGTTCCGGATACTGCACCCAATACCCCCAAATGTCGGCGAGAAAATGGAGAAGTCCCGCTCCGGCTACGAGGACCACAACAAATACTTTTAGAATGAAGCGCGTGGTAATCTCCCCGCCCAAGAAGTAGTTGATGAGCGTTATGAGCGCACCCGCAACGGCGGCACCAGCGACAAAAACCGTCAAATAAAGTACCCATCGGCGAATCCACAAGTCGCGTTTCTGCGGCACTCGTGCGATATCTTTTCGGATGAATCGCATGAGAAGTAGAAAAAGCGGAAACAGAACGATGAGCGCGGCCATTTCGTAGCGAATGCTCGAAGAGTATGGGTCCACGTAATAATTCAACACATCCGGAAATGTGTAGTTAATGTAATCGAAGAGAAGACTGATAAGTGAGAATATGCTGATATACAGTGCGATCATCGCGCCCGCCCAGAGGAAGAAATCCTTCGGGGTTACCTTTGGTTTGTCCATACCGTTATATTGTACCACTAAACCTTAAATTCCATCACGTCCCCGTCTTCCACGATATATTCCTTCCCTTCCGTCCGCACAGCCCCCTTTTCACGGGCTTTGGCCCATGAGCCGAGTTCGAGAAGCTTGTCCCAGTGAATGACATCGGCGCGGATGAATCTATCGCGGAAATCTGTGTGTATCGCGGCGCCTGCCTCAGGCGCTGTTGAGCCGCGACGGATAGTCCACGCACGCGATTCATCCTCGCCTGTCGTGAGGAACGAAATGAGGTCCAGAAGCTTGTATCCCGCTTTGATGAGGTCATCAAGCCCGTCGTTCGGCACACCGAGCTCGCGGCGAAAATCCGCACGCTCGTCATCGTGCACGTCGGAGAGGTCGCTCTCAACGCCCGCATCGACGACAACAAATTGTGAACTTGAAGAATCCAGAAAACCTTTCAGCGCGCGCCACCTGTCTCCTCCTTCCGCATCCACATTTACCGTGCCGCTCTTTCTATTGAGGATGTAGAGCACCGGCTTCATGGTGAGAAGGTGCAGGCCTTTTGCACTTTCTTTTTCTTTTGCGTCCAGTGCGAGCGTTCGCGCAGCCTTACCTGCCTTCAAGACAGGCACTATCTTGCGAAGTACATCGCGCTCCGCAATGAGCTCTTTTTCACCACCCTTCGCGTCGCGCTCCACGCGCTCAAGCCTCTTCTCCGCACTCTGCATATCCGCGAGCACAAGCTCGAGGTCAATAGTTTCAATGTCGCTCAAAGGGTCAACCCGCCCCGCGACATGATGCACGTCTTCGTCATCAAACATACGCACGACCTCGGCTATCGCATCAACTTCGCGAATGTGCGTCAGGAATTGATTGCCGAGTCCCTCACCCTCCGAAGCTCCTTTTACAAGACCCGCAATATCGACGAACTCAACGGCGGCGGGAACTTTCTTCTCGGACTTCGACATCTCGGCGAGTTTATCGAGCCGAAAATCCGGCACCGCGACGACACCCACGGATGGATCAATCGTGCAGAAAGGATAGTTCTCTGCCGGCACGCCTTTTTTGGTCAGCGCATTAAAAAGCGTCGACTTCCCTACGTTGGGTAGCCCCACGATTCCGATTGCTAGTTTTGAGCTTGACATGACTTGATACAGTAACACGTCCGTGCACTTGTAGTTGGCTTGGTGTCCCCACGATTTCGGCTACGAACTTATGGACTATCGCCCTTTTTTCCTCAAAACTCAAGCCCTCCAGAGCCTTAGCCTCCTCGACAAATTCGTCTACCGAATCCTCATT
>JAUSJH010000007.1 GCA_030647655.1 bacterium
CGACAGCCTCGATTTGCGCGACGCCAATCTCTCGTACTTCATCGACGGTGGGGTAGGGGCCGCGCCCGCGGGCCTCGGTTGCACCATCCTTACGTGTCTCAATAGCGCGACTTTGCAGATCCTCAACAAGAACGAAGGCACGGTAGACAACGACGTATACGTCCGCGCTGCGACAGGTGAGAACGCGGCGACGACGACCAAGGAAGGCAATATCGATATAGAGACGGGCAATGCGTACGCTTCCGCCGCCGTCCTCAACATGGTCAACACCAATTTCATCAATTCGAAATACCTCGTCGCTACGTTCGACAACTTCGGCGACATGCAGGGCGATATCGTTCTGCCGAGTGCAAGCTTCTTCAGTACATTCTTCAAGAATGGCAATACTCTGCCTGATCTCAATTCGAGTTCGTATATCGTTTCGAATGACAACGATGAGACGTTCACGGGCACCACGACTGCACACGCGCTGACAGGCGGCAACGTCGCGACCACGACCACACCCGGCGACGGTCACGGAGAAGTAAGGACCGGCAAAGCGTACACCTCGTCGACGAGCTTCACCGCCGCCAACCAAACGCACGTCGGCGGCTCGTCGGTACTCTTCGTCTTTCACGTCTCCGGCGCGTGGAGCGGGCAGGTGAAAGGATTGCCCGAGGGAATGTCGTGGCGTCAGACGGAATACGGCATCGAGGTCTACTCCAATGGCGCAGTCGGCTCAACCAGAGGCCAGCAAGGCATCTACAATTCGGCCAACTTCATCGCGTCCTCGACCAACAAGGCGATAGTCAACACCGACGTGAATGTCTGGGCCGAGACGGGCGAGAACCGCACACTGACCGAGAATGGCGTCGGATCGATCAAGACGGGTGACGCGTACGCGATTGCGAACGTCGTCAACATGGTCAACACCAACGTCGTCAACAGGAACTTCATGTTCGCCGTTTTCAACATCACGGGCGACTGGAGCGGAGACATTGATTTCGGTGGCCACAGCCCGAATCTTGCAGTGCAGGCATCTGCCACCGGAGCGAACCCCGCGGCGCCAGGTTCTCTGATTACGTACCGCTTCACGGTACGCAACAACGGCGATGTCGCAGCCGACAACGTCGTGCTTACCACGGCCTATGAGAGGCGTATGGTCTCATACACAGAGTGGAGTAGTGGATATAGCAAGACGGATACGGTCACGGGGACGAGCTTCGCGCTTGGATCTATCCCAGTAGGAGGCTTCCGCACAATCGAAGTAACGGCGCGCCTCGACGTCCGGTTGTCTGCAAATTCCTCGACCCAGATCCCACTTGTTGCAAGCGTCACGAGTAGCCAGCACGATCAAGACGATAACGACAATACGACGACAATCGGCGTCCTTGTATCATCGGGCGCTCCACCACCCCCACCCCCACCACCGCCCCCGCCTTCAGGCGGAGGAGGCGGAGGAGGTAGTAGCACCCCACCGCCGTCTGGAGGAGGCGGAGGTGGTACAGGGACAGGTACCGGCAGTGGCACCGGAACAGATAGCACAGGTACGGGCACCGGCACTGGCACCAACAACGGAAGCACCAATACAAATGGAGCGAACAACGCCAGTAGTACGGGTGCAGCAGCGGGTGCGGCGGCAGGATCTTCGAGCGGTGGTGGTGGCGGAGGCGGAGGCGGACCGGCAGCGGGGTGGATGCCTGTTTCCTCCAATGATTGGACAGCGGCCCCCACGATACGAGTGACGAAGACCGCGAGCGTTTCCACGACAACCGCGCCCACAATAGTTGACTACAAGGTGGTTGTGGTAAACGACAAAAATGCTGGGCCCGCATACAAAGGACTCCTCACCGATACTCTCTATGATCCCAAGGGCGCCATAATGTACAATCGCTCGTGGGATCTCGAGACGATAGTGCCGGGTGATCAAATTACCCTCACCTACAGCGTTGAGTACGGAACGAGCACTGTTCCCGGCATCTATAAGAACCTCGCACGCGTGACGGGAAAGAGCGGCAATCCGACGTCGGCTATCGCTCCTCCTATGGCTCCCGTCGAAGCGAGGCAGAATGTTGTATTGGTGTCGAGCGGCCTCGTCCTCGGGACCTCAACGTCGACGCCTAAATTTGCGACGTCGAACATCTCTTCTGCGCCGGCTTCCTGCACGCCGCTTCTCGCGAGCTATATGAAACAGGGGCCGTTGAACAACAAAACCGATGTCATGAAGTTGCAGACATTTCTCAATTCACAGGGCGCGAAGCTTCCCACTACTGGGTTCTACGGGTCGCTGACGACAGCGGCCGTCAAGGCTTTCCAGCTCAAATATAAGAACGAAATTCTCACACCGCTTGGCCTTACGAGGCCAACGGGCAACGTGTACGGCTCGACACAGCGCACGATAAATCGTCTCAACTGCGGCCTCTCTGCGCCGGCCGCAGGTGCTCCAAGTGCGGTAGGAAGGCCCACTATCGGTATCAAGAGCGCAACGCCTGCATCCGCGGCCGCACCGGCACCGGCGCTCGCGGCCGCACCCACCGCTTCTCCTTCTCCTGTACCTTCCGTAAAGCCGCCAGTGAAAAAGCCAAAGCCGGCCGCTCCTAAAAAGCCAGTAGCTCCGCAGAGCACCAAAGTATTGAGCGCCGTGGGGAGCTGGTTCTCCAAGTTTACCGGACAAACTCCAGTGTCCGGACCATAGATTTTGAGGCATCTAGTACTATGAGAAATACACTCGTCATAAGTGTCGCACTTGCTGTATCTCTCCCGCTGTGTGCGTATGCAGAGGGCATCAACTCGATAACCATATCCTCGTCAGAGACCGGTGGAACTGTCTCGGGTGCGACTACGACGTCGGGCAGTGCAAGCGCATCGGCGCATGTACGCAACGTGATAGGGACGCAGGGCACTACCAGTACCATCGAAGTAAAAGTGAAGACCGAGCGCGACGGTGTCGTACGCATAGAATCGGTGAATAAGAATATTGAAGGGACCGGAGTGAAGGTAAAGCTCGCGACATCAACCGGTTCATCTGCGCAAGTTCCGGTATCGGGTTCGTCAACCGCAGTCAAGGAGGTGAGTGAGAAAAAATTCTTCACACTCGAGCCCTTCCTCTCTCTGTTCAGAAGTTTCTTCAGCTTCTTCCGGCTCTTTTAAATGAGCCCTATGGCATCTCTTGTATCCGCAAAACCGGCAAAGAAAGGGGTGAATCTCAAGAATTTTGTTCTTCCGACGCGTTACCCACGAGCGTCTTTTGATTTTGAAACAGCGCACGTGGTCGCAATAATCCCTACGTACAAACCGGAGGAGCTCACGGTGAAGCTTGTCGCAGACCTCACAAAGTGGAATCCGCACATACGTGTCATCGTCGTTGATGATTGCACTCCGCAGAGCGCAGAAAGTACGCGCATATTCGGGGAAATTTCCTCTATTTCGGAGCGGGTCACACTGCTCCGCACTCCCGTCAATAAGTTGAAAGCAGGGGCCCTGAACCACGCTCTGGAGCATATATGGGAGAGGAAAGACGAATACGTGCCGGATGTCATTTTGAGTTTGGACGACGATATCGTTATTGCGCCTTCGACCATCCGGAATCTTGTAACCGAGCTCATGAGCTACCCGCATTTGGGGGCTGTATGTTCGCAGTGCGGCGTTCTCAACAAGAATAAGAATTTCCTGACACGTTTACAGGGGCTCGAGTACCTCGGCTTCAACGCGACCCGATTGGCGGATGAAGGCTTTTATTGGGGGCCCTTGGTCATGCATGGCATGTTGACCGCCTTCCGCGTTTCGGCTCTCCGTGAAGTGGGGAAGTTTGCCGAAGGACATCTTATCGAGGATTACGAAATGACTTCGCGTCTCAAGACACACAGGTGGGGCGTGAAATTGGCAGTCGGCTCTCCTGCGCGGACAGTAGTACCAGAGAGCTTCTCCCGATTGTGGCGGCAGAGAGCGCGCTGGTCGTACGGCGGGATTACCGTCATTACAAAGGTCAAGTACTTCTCCGCGGTGCTTCAGGATTTGATAGGACATGGCGTTTTCTTTGCCACCGTTCTGACGATAACCCTCCTGCTCGTGTTCAAAGGCAGTGACCGCATACCGACACAAATCGCATATTGGGTGATTATGATGTCTTTGCTACAGCTCGCCCTCTGGTACGGTTTCCAGCTGTGGCTCATGAGGCTCTACAAGGAAAAGGATAGGTATGATTGGCTCATACGCATCAGTATCGTCCCCGAATTCGTATACACAAATGTGCTAACCGTAATACTCATGGGCTCGTATCTCTTCCTACTTTTCAATATCCTGACGCACGCGGTTACCAAGCAAAGCAGAATGCTTGTGCGGCGTCTCGCCGCTTTAGGCGCGGCGCTGTTTTCCGCGTGCGGCTACACGAAGACGTGGGGGACACGGATGAATTAAAAGTATGTTGAATTTTAACGGCGGCACGGGAATATCAGGAACGTCACTCACTCCGCTTGGCATGTACGCGGGCTACCTTCTCATGCATTCCGGTAATTTCTGGATCGCGGTGTGCTTCCTTGCGCTCACTGGCGCCTATCTTCTCATCGTTATTACGACACTCTGCCGCTACGTAATCAACTACCATCGCAACAAATACATATTGCAGTACGAAAGTACATGATCCGCGATATATGGTGGAACGCCTGCATTGTGCCTGCAGACGGGTAATGCTAGGATACATGCATGGCAAAGCATGAATATACAGCGGTGTTTAAGAAGCGGGGAAAGTGGATTGCTGCGTGGATCGAGGAGATCCCCGGCGTAAATACGCAAGGCCGCACCATGAAGGAAGCGCGTGAGAATCTGCGCGAAGCACTTGCTTTGATAATTGAAGAAAATCGGAGACTTTCCGCAGATAAATACTATGATGCACATCGTGAACGTCTCACGATCGTTGCCGCATAAATGAAGCGGACGAAACTGATCAAGTACCTTGAGGGGCATGGATGCCGCTTCTTCCGCGAGGGGAGCAGGCATTCTCTGTATCGGAATCCTGAAAACGAGCACACGACGAGCGTACCGCGACATTCAGAGATCGTAGACATTCTGGCAGACAAAATTTGCAAGGATTTGGGGATCCCACGCATTCGCAGTGGTAAGTAATAAACGCCAACAAAGTCTTCGCGTGCCCGCAGTCAGGACTGCGAGTGGCAGTAACCCGCAGGTTTAACCTGCGACGATAATGAACCTACAGCAGTATCTTATGCACATCCTTACCCACAGCAAATCCACTGTTTTGCGGAGTTGACTACGGGCGGACGGGAGGCATGGACTAATTGGCGTACATATGGTATAACGCAGCCGATATGGGAACCCAAAAATCTATAGTCCCAGAGCTCAGCGTCGTCATCCCTGTATATAATGAGCAGGGCAACCTCTCTGTGCTCGATAAAGAGCTAAAAACGGCCCTACAGGGCCTCAGGCGCTCCTACGAGATACTCTATGTGAACGACGGCTCGACCGACGATTCGCTGGGCGAATTGAAGGCCCTTTCCGGTATCACCATTATCGAGCTCAATCGCAATTACGGGCAAGCTACCGCCCTCGACGCTGGCTTTAAGGCCGCAGAAGGTGACATAGTCATCTCGCTCGATGCCGACGGGCAGAACGATCCGGCCGATATTTCCGCGCTTCTCAAGAAGTTGGAAGGCGAGAAGTTAGATGTCGTCGCCGGCTGGCGCAAGAAGCGCAACGACAACGGCAACATCCGTGTGATAACCATCGCGGCGCGTCTTTTGCGCCGACTCTTCATCGGCGACATCGTCCATGATTCGGGCTGCACACTGCGCGTCTACAGGCGTGAGGCGGTGAAGAGCCTCGACATCGGCGGGGAAATGCATCGCTTCATCTTGGCGCTTCTCAAATGGAAAGGTTTCAAGATAGGGGAAATGGTTGTGAACCACCGGCCGCGCACCATTGGGGTTTCCAAGTATGGTTCGAGCAAGGCTCTGCGCGGGACCATCGATCTCATATACATTTGGTTCATTCACAAGTATTCGCAGCGCCCGCTGCACCTTTTCGGCTACATGAGCGTGGCAGCGCTCGCGCTCGGCACCATTGCAGGGCTTTGGGCAGTCTATGGCAAACTCTTTATGGGCCTCTCCCTGAACCGCAACGGATGGTTCTTCCTCACGTTCTTCTTTCTGCTCGCGGGCGTTATCTTCTTTAGTTTTGGTATTGTGATAGACCTTCTCATGCAAATTCGTTTTAGTACGTCCAAGAACGAGCAACGTTACTACGTGCGCGAAGTCATCAATACGTAGTGAATTTGAGGCAAATACGCATCAAATTCACTAACTATTGCCATTTTTGAGTGAATTACAGTATAATAGCTAGTATGACAAAGGCACTGAAAGAAATACTTGAGCGTGTAGGCAGATGGCCAGAAAAGGTTCAGGCGGAAGCTGTGCAAACACTTCTGACCATAGAGGAGCGCGGCACAGGCATCTATCACGTGAGCGATGGGGAATGGGCGGATATGCAGGAGGGAATTACCCAGGCTGATCAGGGAAAATTTGTTTCTGACAAGGTGGTAGCAAAGGCCAATACCCGTCTGGGATTATGAGGGTACGGTACACCCCGCGGGCCTTTGCTGAGCGCGAGGCGATATTCGATTACCTCAACAATAAAAGTCCGCAAGCTGCTTGCGGCATCGTTGGCCTGATCGCCCGCCGCATTGCAGAGCTGGCCGATGAGCCTCGCGCGGGGCACAAGACAGACCGGAAAGATATCTACACCCTCTGGATCTCGCCGCGACCGTATCGGGTGTTTTACCGTATTGACGGAGATGAGGTAGCGATAGTCCACATTCGTCACACATCGCGAAGACCTTGGAAGAGCGAATAACGGAGAAAATCGGCCTATAGACTTGTGGGAGTTTTTATGATTTAATGCGACCGCATCAAGCATTGGGCCCTAAACCTAGAACCTAATACCTCGAACCTAGAACCTGTATGCAAAGAGTCCTCGTTCTGAATTACGAATTCCCGCCGCTTGGCGGGGGAGCTTCTCCCGTGAGCTATGAATTGGCGAAACGATTGTCGGAGACCAATGAATACGACATAGATGTCGTAACGATGGGGTACAAGGATCTGCCCGCGTACGAGGAAGTAAATCCGAATTTCCGAATCCATCGGGTGAAGTGTTTGCGGAGCAAAAAAGAGATTTGTCATCCGTGGGAGCAGCTGACGTATTTGGTTTCAGGATACCTGAAATGCCGCGCCCTCCTCGCGTCGCGCGCGGCTGATGTCATTCATTGCCATTTTATTATTCCCACAGGAGTTCTTGCCCTCGTTCTCAAAAAACAATTTGGCGTTCCGTATGTCATCACGAGTCACGGCTCTGATGTGCCCGGATTCAATACCGACAGATTCAAACTCTTGCACAAATTCACCGGTCCGCTTCTGCGGAAGATTGGTCGCGAGGCAAAGACGATAATTTCCC
This sequence comes from bacterium, assembly GCA_030647655.1. GTDB lineage: Bacteria > Patescibacteriota > Minisyncoccia > Phycocordibacterales > UBA2100 > UBA10103. The sequence continues at coordinate 7,441 of JAUSJH010000007.1, forward strand.
CTTCGAATTATCTAAAAAATCTTATTCTTGCCAATATTTCGCCCGCTCTTGCTGAAAAGACAGTTGTGATCCCCAACGGCATAGATACGAAAAAGTTTAAGCCACAGCCCAAAAATAACTATATCTTCTCAAGCGGCCGCTTGCTGCGCCGCAAAGGGTTTCAGTATCTTATTGAGGCAGTTTCGGGTGAGAATATTGGATGGGAAGTGCATATTGCGGGGGATGGGCCGATGAGGGGGGGGCTAGAGCGGCTCGCCGAGAAATCAAAGACAAGAATCGTATTTCATGGGTGGCTCGACAATAATAGTAAAGAATACAAGGACTTGCTCGAACAAGCAGCTGTTTTTGTACTCGCATCAGAAAAAGAGAACGCCAGTAATTCGCTTCTTGAAGCCATGAGTGCAGGCTGCGCAGTAATTACGACTAATACCGGAGGATGTGCAGAGACTGTGGGGGAGGCAGGGCTTCTTGTGAATCCGAAGGATACGCTTGATTTGCAAAGAGCAATAAAGAGTCTTGTTGATGGTGGTGCGAATATAAATACGTTTCAACAGTCGGCCGTCCGTCGAGTAGAGTCGAAGTATCTTTGGAATACAGTCGCAAAAGAATACGCCAACGTTTTATGAAAATCCTCCATATTATAGATTCGTTGGGACTCGGCGGCGCACAGAGTGTCGTGAAGGGGATTTTTGAGGCACAGAAAGATAACAAAAGTATCTTTCTCTTTGCTTTGCGCAAGCGCGAAATCACGACGGAGATTAATCATGAGAATGTTTCGATTTTCAATTCAAGCAGCAAGTATTCACTTGCTCCGTTATTTGCCCTCAAAAAGCTTATAGAAAGGGAAAAGATCGATATCTTGCATTGCCACTTGTTTCGCTCAAATGTATTCGGCTGGCTGTTGAAAGTCATTTGGTTCCCGAAAATTAAACTCATCTTTCACGAACATGGAAGTATAGCGATTGATGGGATATTCTACAGAATTTTTCTTAGGTTATCTCGTAAATCCGTAATTTTATATATCGCTGTTTCGCAGGCGATGAAACGGGCTTTGGTGACGCTGCATATACCTGAAGAAAAAATCACCGTTCTATATAATTTTGTGGACACGAAGAAATTCAGTCGAGACAATATTACATGGAACATAGCGGAGGAGCGGAAGAAGCTGGGCATACCGGCGGACGCATTTGTCGTTGGGTTTGCCGGAAGACTCATCGAACTGAAAGGGTGGCGTGAATTTATAGAAGCGGCAAGGATTATCGGAATGCAGGACAAAAGTGTCAGATTTGTTATGGCGGGTGATGGACCCGATCGAGAAAAGATGCTGCGGAAGATAGCACAGTATGGCATTCTCAACCGTGTCGCGTATTTGGGGTATGTTTCTGATATGTGGAAGTTTTATTCGATTCTGGATTGCTTTGTGGCATCCTCCTCTACGGAATCATTTGGTATCGCTATTCTCGAAGCTCGATCCATGGCCGTTCCAGTCATTGCCTCGAATGTTCCTGGCTTGGAAGAACTTGTCACAGATCAAGAAAATGGACTATTATTTGAAGCGGGAAATAGTGAAGAGCTTTCTAACAAAATAGGTCTTCTGAAGGAAGACAGCGAATCAAGCGGTAAGATGGTAAGAAATGGCCTATCGGAGATTCCCACCTATTCTCTTGACGCTTACATTACCAAATTAACTGCCATCTGGGTGTAAGGGAGAGTATGAACGAACTGCAAAAATTAATCCTCGATACAAAAAGGTATCGACTTATTGATATCTTAACTCAACCGAGCTGGTGGGTGGTTCTGAATTTTAGAATTGCCGCCTTTCTCTGGAGGTTAAATTATTTTAGCTTTTTATACTATATATATTTTCCAATTTGGAGATTGATAAGTATCATAACGGGTGTAGAGATTTACGGCAAAACGGAGATAGGAGGTGGACTCAAAGTCATTCATTTTGGACAGATTTTTATAAATCCAAAGACAGTGATAGGTAAAAATTGCTTGATTTACAACAATGTCTCTATCGGTTCATCCGATTACGAATCTGGCCCTTGTCCCGTTTTACGTGACAACGTTAAGATTGGAGTCGGCGCTAGGATACTCGGGGCGATAGAGATAGGGCATGGTTGTAGAATAGGTGCAAATTCTGTAGTAATTGATTCTTTTCCTGATGACTCTCTAATTATTGGCATACCAGCAAAAAATGGCCGATAAAATCAAAATGGCACTCAAAGTGCTCGTCGCGGGGAAGACTTTGTATCGAACTTTTCTCTCGGTCGTTTTTTTGGAAGGTAAGGCGGATATACCGAGGTCTCTAAATAAAATATGAAAGAAAGTCAAAATAGGATTTCCGCGTGCCTTGTTGTATATAACGAGGAGAAGAAAATAGAAGCTTGTCTTAAAAGCTTGCAGGGGTTTGTCGATGAGATCGTGGTAGTTCATGACGGACCCTGCGCCGACTCTACTTTATCCATATGTACAAAGTATAACTGTCGGATTTTTATTAAAAATCATATAGGCGATGCAGAACCACACAGGCCTTTTGCACTTCAACAGTGTCAATTTGATTGGGTATTGCAAATTGACGCCGATGAAAGGCTTTCCCCGGAACTACAAGCTAATCTTCGCACTTTAGTTAACAATCCAAGTATTGATGCCTATGCATTCAATTGGATTGCAACGATTAATAATAAAAAATCAAAATCTCTTAAAAAAGTAGTTTTATTTAGAAAAGAGAAAATGTATGCGATAGGATTACCACATATTATAGCAGAAACGCGCGGTGTACTAAAGTATATTGATTTCGACCTCACCCATGATACGAGTGAATTTGATTCACCAACAAATTTATTGAGAAAGTATATTACTAAGGATCGAAAATGGGGAATCGTTAGTGCTTCTTTGCTTTGGGGACCCATAGAAAACATTTCGGTATTTAAATGTACTTTTCCAAGTAGCGAGACCAAGCAATCAACTAAACTGATGTTAATGCGGAATCATCCATTAATTGCTCTCTGCATTGTGCCGCTATATAGTTTTCTCTATGGGTATATCAGGCAAGGGGGTTTCCGCTATGGCTATTTAGGATTTGTACTTAGTTGTCACACACCATTACATGCTTTTTACACGTGCTACTTTCTGCTTAAAAGAAAATTTGTATGACGCCACATTTCTTTTATCTTGAACACAAACGGACACTTCACGATGTCTTTTGGAGAATGCTTCAAGTTGCGAGCCAACAGGGGATAGTTCTGTTCTTGTTTATTTTATGCGGGCGATTTTTGTCCCCCAATGATTTTGGTATCTATAATTACACGCTAGCGATTGTTTTATTCTTAGTAATGTTCGGAGACTTCGGGATTTCTTTGGCGGCATCGAAATATGTTGCCGAATACAACGCGACTAATAGAGAAAAGATCGCCAGCATTCCTTTTAATGCGGGACTCGCCATAGTTGGTTTTGGGGTGGTTATTTCTGCCCTCGTCTTTCTGTTTGGTCCTCGGTATCTGGGGAGTCATTTTCAGACCATTTTGTATTTATTGCCGCTCGTATTTCTTACTCCGCTGGTGTCTCTTTATGACGGTATCTATCGAGGACTGCGCCAATTTCGATATCTAACCGCCATCTCATCCGGAATAAGCATCGTCTTTGCGCCCCTCGCTTACTACTTGGTCAAATTCCACGGAATTTCAGGTGCCTTATTAGCGCAAGATATTTTTTATCTTTTACTTTTTGTTGGTCTATGTATTGGTTATCGACAGATAACTTTCCAATTTGATACTGAGACGATAAAGAGACTCTTGAAATATTCGATCATAGTAGGGATTGGAAGCGTTGGCTTCTTCTTTTTCGGGAAGATAGATACGATTTTTCTTGGTTCTTTCGGGTATATACCGGAAATAGGCTACATTGAGATTCTCAATAAGATATTCGGTGTGTTAGGTACTTTTCCGCTCATTTTGGCAAGTGTCATAGGTCCCACGATTGCTGGACTTTATGCCAAAAACGAACACGATAGTCTAAAAAAGAAATTGGATAAGTACATCCTCTTATCTTTCTGCATCGCTGTGGTTGGCAGCGTTCTTTTCCTGCTTTTTGGCAAATATCTTATAGAATTTGCGTTTCCAAAATATTACGATGCGACGATGCTAAGTATCATTCCCCTCTATTCTATTTTACTTTTCTCTTATCTTTTTGTAAGCATCATTCCTTCCGGCTTTGCCGTGTATACCGGACACGCAAAATTAAGTGCCTATTTTCTGATTGGTTTTGGGGTAATACATGTCGTGCTAAATTATTTTTTCATTCTTAATTTTGGATTTTTTGGTATTATATACTCTATATTGCTTACGCGCGTTCCGTCAGATTTGCTTTTCATATATGCCTATCGCAAGATTTTGTTATACGCGGAGAAGGTTCAAGTAGGCTAATTTGCCTCGTCAATTGGCGAAAAAGATTTAGTCACCATAGATTGATCAAAATGATAAACCTCCACGTTTGTCTGGTCGACACCGTCTCCATGATACTTGTCAAAGTTTTCATCGATATAATCAATTATTGCTGGTTGAATATGGTAAGATTTTCTAGTTTCCCACGTAATCCAACCAGAATCGTATTTAGAAAGATCATTTAGAAAAGTATCAAACTCATATTGCTTGTTACTCAACATACTAACCGTACGTAAGTACTCTCCACCAATTTCTCTCAAGTAATAGGAACGTAAATACTGTTCGAACAGCACATCTTTACTCGGATTAAAATTTCTCTTGATTACGACGTACGCTTCTTTGAATGAGCCGTAGTCATTGTTAGTGGTATAAATATCGTCGGCGCTGGAGTAAAAATTAAGCAGCACGATCAACACAAAGGAAGTGAGGGCTAAGAGTTTTACCGCTTTATTTTTGATGAGCAGTACTATGTAACCATACACGCCCGTAATAAGAATTACGGCTATAGGCACAATATGTGAAATATACACATATCCAGCGTACCTATCTGCTACCCAAATGAAGAATACGAGAGATACAGCTACCGCTAGATAGAGATAAACGAATCTATCTCTAAAGGTTCTTGTAAGGGCGTATATCAAAGGTAATCCCGAAGTGAGCAGAATAACTCCGGCAGTTTCGGAGAATGGGTATGTGATCAGGTATCCTATATATTGATGATTTGATTTCCCGAAGAATGAAAGCAGGCCATCAAACGCGTTTATAATGCCAAGGTTATAGAGCAGATATACTCCAAGACATGCGCATACACCGATGATGGAAACATTGATGTATCGATTTTCTTGTCGTGCTATCGCAAGGTAAATAATAAAAGCGAGAATAATTGGGAAGACAATAAGAGAATTAACGTGGATGAAATAGTTCGCAATCAATAATAGGACAACAAACGGCAATAGCAGATAATTGAAATTAAAATGTTTATTGATAACTGTGTTTAGTGTTGTAAGTCCGAGATTTATCTCCGATTTTTCGATGATGAGTTTATAAAATATATAAAATAACAACAGAAAAATCGGAAGTAAGACTGCATACATTCGTGTATACCGGAATAGATTGATAAATGCAGGATTGAAGATAGCTGCAGTTGTAGCCAGTAATGCTATGTGCTTGAAGCCCGTAAAGTATCGTGCGGCGAAATAAACAACAGAAGCGAAAAATACACCAAACAGAACCGAAACAATGCGAGATGACCATTCTGAGATCCCGAAAATTTTATAGGAAAGGGCAATTAGTAAGGTATGTGGCCATGCGCGGGTGTAGTTGCAGTCAATATCTGTGGCGAGACAAGAGGTATACTGCCCAGATTTCTGCTGAAGCCAATCCCACTCATAAAACGTACCTGTGTAGTAATACCCAGCGGCTGCACCAACTACCTGAAATTCATCCTCTCTCAAATCATGCGAACCAACGCGATAACCCAGTACAAATATCGAAGTAATAATCAAAATTACAAGTCCGATACTATAGAACCACCCTTCGATATAGAACCATCGGACGATGTTTCTGAGAATCGGTACTCGGTTGATGTTAGGAAACTTGTTTCCGAAATTCCCTGATCTTCCTTGTTCTTTTTGCTTTTCGCGCAGACTTTCTTGTTCCAAATTATTCAATCTCTCTCTATTGGCAAAGAAAATGAAGAAGCTGGATGCAAAAGCGACTAAGGCGATGGCGGTGTCGAATGGCTCTAGAAATTCGATTTGAAAAATATTCAGCCCAGAAAGTACGATATACGCAAAGCTTGCTAGAAATAAGTAAGAAGCGGTCGTCGGTAGCGGCTGCTTTAGTGGATCGGTATCTTTTATTTGAGTGAACCAGTTTAAAAAAGCCATATAACCAAACGCGATGCCAATGAGTAGAAAGATGTACGGATTGACGAACCAGATTTTTAGTTCACTGAAATAAGTTATCGTTGCGACCGCGGCAATAGCGATCCCGAATGACGTAACAAACCTGGCTCGCATAAGGCGAGCAACAGCAAGTAAATTACTTTTCAATCGCATGGATCGTTACTGAACGAAGCGAAGTCGTAGCAGTGCTACTTAGGGGGAAGAGCAGTTCTGAGTCTATCGAAGTTGAGAAAGAAATACCTTGCGGATTTGAGAGTATTGTTTCGTTTGAGAAGTCTGTTCTGTAAAGGCAACCTTTCAAATAGGAACCATTGCTGAACCCATTTTTTCCGAAAGTCAGGTTCCTGTTTCCGTATCCTATTGCGATGGTACTAGAAGCGAAAGCAACGTTGCCTGCATTGATTCCATCTATATATAAGCCGATAGTTCCTTTCGTTAAAGAGGGAGTATATAAGGCGAGAAGGGAATGTTTCGCATTGAAGAAGTCTTGCTTGATTGGATACGAGAGAGATTTGATCCCAGTGTTTGTTCGTACCCAGAAAGTAACATTACTCTTGCTTTGTGTGATTTCCCAATTGTAGTGTCCGATAATTTGTTGACCGTCATTTTCATTATCTTCGGGTTTCCATTCCGCATACACTGTGAAGGGGCCAGTCTCGAACATGTCGCTTGAGCTCGCCATTTCCAATTTGCTCTTGCCATCAAAGTACATGCACTCGTCGAAGGGGAAGGCCTTACCGATAAGCTCTGGCGAAGAGCTTGCCTGAGTACTGGTAGCTATGGTGTCGCTTGTTGGCGCATGGTATTCGAGCGGGTTGCTGCTTGTTTGCACCGAGTTTTGTTGCAGTGAGCCTGCCGTAAAATCCCACGAGTAATCCCACTCTACCGAATCCGGATCGAAATCGAGGTACGGGGGAATTATTGATACACCGTCTCCCTCGACACTCACGGTGATCTGCGCATTTTTTAATACTGCTTTGGGCTTGAAGACGGCGTAGGCGATGCCGTTCAATTCGCGGTAGGTCGAGCCGTCGGCCGCGACCTTTCGTTCCGAAAGGTCGCGGCTCGGTTCCAAATAGAATTCGCCGGAGGTGTCGCCCGGAGCGCCCACATCTATGGTGAAGGTCTTGTCGTACCCGAAGGGGAGGAAGTTCCAGTAGAGGACATATAGAAGAAAGGCGAGGGGAATCGCATATGCTGCAAAGCGCAATACCCAAATAACCCAAGGCCTGTATTCCGGCTTCTGGAGCTCTACGGGATTTGGGGCTCCCGCAATTGGCTTGATATCGTCCATTGGCTGGAACTATGCCACCAGAGAGCCATTTGGTCAAGCTCATCCAGCCCAGTACTGGGCCACATGTTAGGATGCTGCGTATGGTGAAAAAAGCCTCACGGGGAAAAGCGGTAGTCATCTATCAGGCAAAGTCTGGCGCTATTGAGCTACGCGGGGATTTTAGTAAGGAGACGATTTGGGCGACACAGGTCCAGATCGCCGATGTTTTCAAGGCCGAGCGCTCGGTTGTGACCAAGCACATTCGAAACATCCTCAAAGACAAGGAATTGGATGTTAATTCAGTATGTGCAAAATTTGCACATACTGCCGACGACGGCAAGGTCTATCAAGTGCAATTTTACAATCTCGATGTGATCCTCGCCGTAGGGTACAGAACCAACTCAAAGCGGGCGATCGAGTTTCGCCAATGGGCGACGAAGACACTTCGGAGCTACATCGTTGAGGGCTATGCAGTCAATAAAAAGCGGATTGCTCAGAATTACGAGCAGTTTTTGGGCGTCGTGCGCGATATACAGAAACTCTTGCCGGAAGGGTCAGCGATGAGCGCGACAGATGCGATGGAGCTTGTGTCGCTCTTTGCCGATACGTGGCTCTCACTCGATGCATACGACAAAGACATGCTCCCGAAGGGGAAGCTTACGAAGAGGCGCGTCGCGCTGACCGCAGACAAGATGGGAGCCGGCCTTGCCGAACTCAAGCGTGCGCTCGCTGGTCGGGGAGAAGCAAGCGAGCTTTTTGGTGCGGAGCGGCACACGGGAGCCGTGGCCGGTATTGTCGGCAACGTCATGCAGTCATTCGGTGGCAAGGAGTTGTACCCGACCGCCGAAGAAAAAGCGGCGCACCTCTTGTATTTTATGGTCAAGAACCACCCTTTCACCGATGGTAACAAGCGCAGTGGCGCATACGCGTTCGTGTGGTTCCTCCAGCACGCGAGTATTCTGGATGTGCGCAAGCTCACGCCTTCGGCTCTGACAGCCCTCACCATCTTAGTCGCAGAAAGCGATCCCGCTCACAAGGAACGGATCGTCCGGCTCATTCTCAATCTTGTAGGAAAGAAACCGGGTACTTAGAACCGATACACCCACACTTGGGAGTAGTAGTTGATCCTATTATAGAACACTTGTTCGAAGTTCTTATCTATATAATCGAGCGTCGCTTGGGGAATGCGCCCATCGGTCGCCATGTAGTCCAAGACGAAGAAGCCGTGGCGGGAGGAAGCGAGCGCTTTGAGCTCTGCAAGGTCGTCTACTACCGTGGCGCCCACGTAGTATTCGCGGTCGTTCTCGACGTATCGTTCTCGATCTCCTGCATCAAGGTAATCGTATTTGAACCAATAGCCCGCCTCATGCAAAAATATTTTGTTGAACTGCGGCATGCTTGATATCACAATGTCGCTCGATGCGCGATTCTCGGCAATGTACGCGTAGGCGGCATTCCAATCGGGTTGTGGAGTGTAGGCGTAGTAACTTAAGCCGGGCAGCAATTCCGGATCGTCGGCTTCCAGAAAATAAAATGACTGCGGCATGAGGATGCCGCCGCCGATGGTGAAAAAGAGGACAAAGATGAGTCCTACGAGCGCCGCGCGCGCTTTAGGACGCGAGTAGCGTTGGCGGAGCTCTTCGAGCCCGAGCCCCGCGAGAATGAAAAGTGCGGGGGTTAGATGGAAGAGGTAGCGATAGTGAATGAGCTGCGTCATGCTCATGAGCACAATGGCGTACGCGGCTATCGCAAGTATGAGTAAGCCGACGGCACGCGCATGTGTCTTCCCCCAACATCGCCACAGTGCCACAGTCCCAAGCACGAGGAAGAGCCAGTAGGTGAAGAGGTAGAAGCCCACGTAGTAGGGGACGCCATAATAAAAATCTATTTTTGAGGTAAGCAGAGTGGCTGCGCCGGAGAAAAACAGAAGTGCACTCCCGGCAAGAAGCGCGAGAAGCACAGGAAGAAGTGCGAGCACGGCCTTACGAATAAAAAGCAGCTCGATAAGTATCCATGCGAGGAAGATGGGAAGGAGCCCGATACCAAGCCCATGTGTAAGAATAGCGAGCGCAGTAGCTCCCGCGCACAGGCTGGCGTATATGATACGCGTGCGCTTCTTTTCTTCGTAGAGTGCTTTGTAGAAAGCAAAAAGTGCGAGCCAGAAGAAAAGTTCGAAGAGCGTATACCAACGCGCCTGCCGCGACCATGCTATTTGATAGTACGAGAGCGCGGTGAACGCGGATGCAAAAAGCGCGACGGGGAACGAGAAGAGTTGTCGCGCGATGAAAAAGATAAGCGCGATGAGCGCAGTCCCTGCGAGCGCCGCGAGCAGTCGGTAAGAAAAGGCGTTTTCTCCGAATACTTTTGTGAGCGCCGCCGTGGGATAGCAGTAGGTGGCGCATGAGTAAGGTTTACCGGAATCGAGTACCGTAGTGCCATGCTCAAGGACGGAGAGCGTTGCGTTTATCGTGAAGCCCTCATCCGTCCAGTAAGGTTGACTTCCGAGTGCATGTATTCGCAAATACCCGCCGGTAATAATGAGGACGGCAAGGACAATCACTGAGAAGACCCTAGTATTGTCGAAAATACGCACCAAATCCTTCATATATCCTCGTTATAGTACCTGTCGGCGGCGTATTGTACACAGGTAACGCACACATAACATCGTTGCCGGCCATCACGTTGTCCTCATAAAACTCTGATACAATATGGGGTGGAAACCAGCTGTTCGATTAACAGCTCATTTTTGTTGTCACACTATGACCCACCCCACCTCTCAAGAAAGAACCAGAAATGCTTTGCTCGCCGGCGGATATGCGGCACTTATCCTTGCCACCCTATTGTTTTTGGGAATACTGTTTGCGGCTCGGCCTGCGCACGCTCAGAGCACCTCGCTTTTCCCGAACGGTGTGTCGGGGCCCAACATTGATTTTGGCGACAATTTCCCCTTCGGCTACGGTGGAGGACCGCGTACACCGACCCCGCCGGATACCGCTGGCATCATCGACCGCGTCTTTACGCGCATCAATGCGATCTTCAATCGCTTGTTCAATCGGTAAGGGTGCTTGAACGGTCACAAAACTTGCCAAGCAGGTGTGTTTGATGTGTAAGACGAGCGCTCACGCGCCGCTATTGTGTTATTTGGGACTTTGTGGTAGCTTCACGCCGACTTGAAACGCACTCGCTTTTGTGTCGTTTTTTAGTCCAAAACACGATTTTATGCCATATTTTAGCGACTTTTCCACCCGATTTGCGTCATTTACGTTGCTTGCAGTGCTTCTTGCCGTGCCCGCAGTTTCCTCGGCCCAAGTGGGCTACGGAGGGGGTGGAGGTGGCGGCATCCCGAGCCTCATAGGCGTTATCAACGTTCAGGCACCCCAAGCCCCTCAAGCGCCACAGATAGGACCAGTGGGACAGGTTTTGGGCGCATCTATCTACAATTTCAGAGAGACCCTGCGCCGCGGTGCCTTCGGCGAGGCCGTGATGGAACTCCAGAAGTTCCTTATCCAAGCGGGATTCCTCGAGCTTGAAGTCCCCAACGGCACCTTCGGTCCTGCGACAGAAGCCGCAGTCAAAGCCTTCCAATCAGCCCACGGCCTCGAACCCGTCGGCATCCTCGGCCCTCTGACCCGTGCTCTTCTCAACAAAGGAACGGCCCTGGCAAATCCGGCAGCTACGATCTCCCAACAAGAGCGCACCGCACTTTTCCAGCGACTTGTCGCCCAGCTTCACGGCCTTCTCGCACGCCTGCAGGTGTTGCGGGCCCAGCAGTAGAGATGCGAATATGAATCTTGCGTTCTCCGAAGGGCGACGTATAATCGCCATATGGGTATAAAGAGGCACAAGTCTCTGCCGTTTTTGCTGGTCGCAACGGGTATAGTCGCGAGCTTCTTCGCTTTTTGGGTAGTTTCCGCGTCAGTGAATGACAACCTCTCCGGAGTGGCTCGAGAGAGGGGTGAGAGGATTCCCGGCCAGTACATCGTCGTATTTAAAGACTCGGTCTTGGATGTTGATACGGCTGAAAATGACATTCTTTCACGAAGCCGCGGTTCGCGGCTCGACTCGTATCGCTCCGCTCTGCACGGTTTTTCCGCCCAGTTTTCCAAGTCCGATCTCGCGGTCATACAAAGCGACCCGCGCGTTGCTTTCGTAAGCGAAGACAGAGAAGTCTCTATCGCAGATGAAATACGAGGAGTGCGGGCGGGTCCGGAAGTTTTTTCACGAATAGGGAGCTTGGCAAATCGTCCCGCGCCTTTGTCCCATAATACTGTTCTCGCGAAAGCGCAAACAATTCCCACCGGCGTCAAGCGAATCGGTGCGGTAGGATTGGCGAATACCGGCGCGGGCGTGAATGTCGCGGTCATTGATACGGGAATTCTCGCAAGCCATCCCGATTTGTCGGGAAAGGTTGTCGGCGGAAAGAATTGCACGCGTGCGAGCGGGGGATACACCGATCAGAACGGACACGGAACGCACGTCGCTGGGACGATTGCCGCAAACTATAATACCCAAGGAGTCGTGGGCGTTGCGCCTAGTGCTAAGCTCTGGTCTGTGCGCGTGCTTGATAGAAATGGCAACGGCACGTGGTCGTCCGTCATCTGCGGATTGGATTTCGTGACGAGCAATGCCTCCGTGATTAAGGTCGCCAACATGAGCTTGGGTGGGGGAGGCGCGAGCGATGATAAGTGCGGTACGACGACCTCCGGACCCGGCTCTAATGACGCATTGCACAAAGCGATTTGTCGCGCGCGGGCTGCGGGCGTCACAATCGTCGTTGCGGCGGGGAATAGCGGCGTGAACGCAAGTAGCTTTGTGCCGGCCGCCTACGACGACGCCGTCATTACCGTTTCCGCGCTCGTGGACACGAACGGCATATCGGGAGGCGGGGGAGCTCCCACATCATACGGCGACGACGATACATTCGCTTCTTTCAGCAATTACGGCACGGTGGTTGATATCGGGGCTCCGGGCGTCTGGATATATTCCACGTGGCTTAAGAACGGCTACAATACGATAAGTGGAACCAGTATGGCTTCTCCGCACGTGGCGGGTGCGGCGGCTCTTTATATTGCAAAAAATCCAGGTGCGGCGTGGAGCGATGTACGCGACGCACTCGTCCGCATAGGAGAACCTCTCGACGCTGGGCATACCGACCCTTCACTAAAACATCTGGAACCTGTGTTGCGCGCGGATACCCTGTAACCATCAAGGCGACGCCTTGATGGTTCGCGGCAGGTAGAACTAAGGAGTTTCGAGTTTTGCGCAGGTGTGAGAAAATGAGGATGTGCGAAAACCTAATTCTAATCGCTTGAAGCGCACGACTCGACCTATGCAGAAGCGCGAACTGCGGCTTCTTGAAGGAGCGGCGCTTGGCATTATCGCCGTCCTCATCGTCGGTCTGCTCTGCGTCTCGGCGCTCCAAATGCTCATCTTGCGCTCCGGCCAGTCGGCGGCAGTAATTTCAGCCGTGCTGGTTGATCTTGCCAATGGTGACCGTGTATTGAACAGTCTCGGCACTCTTGCCATAAATCAGACACTTGTCAGAGCGGCGCAGGCAAAGGCCAACGACATGGCGGAGAAAAGTTATTTCGCACACAACTCACCCGAAGGCTATGACTCGTGGCATTGGTTCAAAGAGGCGGGCTACACATTTTCATACGCAGGAGAGAATCTCGCCTTGGATTTTTCGGACTCTGCCGATGTGGAGCGCGCGTGGATGCAGTCCGCCTCGCATCGCGAGAATCTCCTCGACCCGCACTTTACCGAGATAGGTATTGCACTCGCGCAGGGCACCTTCGAGGGACGCGCGACGACGTTCGTAGTGCAGATGTTTGCCGCGCCTGCCGTAGCTTCTTCTGTCGCGCAACCAATTCAAGAAATTACGACTCCCCAAGACGCGACGGAGCCCGCGCTCGCAACAACACAATCCACCGCAAGCGTTTTGGGCGCTCGCCCCGCCGTAGGCGGGGCGAGCGCGGAAGAGCCGGCGCCGCGGCCGCAGGCCGCGGCGCCCATCGCAGACATTCGCACACCATCTGCCGAAGCTCCCATCGGCGCCATCGTGCACACTGTGAAATATGCACCCGCGTGGGGCTTCCTCGCGACCTCGCCCAAAACGACGCTCCGCTATGCCTACTACGCGCTCGGACTCCTTATCATCTTGGCACTTCTCGTCACGACGGGGCTTGAATTGCGCTGGCACCACCGCAGGGCCTTTGTCACCGCCGCGTGCCTCCTCGTATTCATGTCTGGGCTCTTCATCGTCGCCGACTACGCAATTTTCTCCGAGCCCGTCCTCGCCGACACAACCGTTCCTACAGAATCAGGCTGAAATCTAGACTCCGAAGGTTAAATCTCTGCATCATGGAGTCAAACACCTTATCCCCATGAGGATGAATCAGCCGGCAATGAGAGTGACTCGGCCCGTATAATGTAGTGTAGTAAGTGAAAAGGTCGGCTTTATAAGCCAATCTCAATTCAGCATGAAAAAAATAATCGCAGGTGCGATGGGAATTTTGATGCTTGTACCAGTTATCTCAGCCGCTATGGAGCGACCAGCGCGACCAGATCGCGAGGAGAGGGCTGACAGAGGTTCGCGTGAAGTGAGTACGGATAGAGATAGAGGAGAGCGCGAAGCTCGTCCTTTGAGGTAGGTTCGCCGCGCCGGATTCAAGTCCGGCGCATCGAGCCTACCGTGAAGGGGATTAAATTTCCAGAATCCGTGTACTAAAAGCACGTAGGTCAGTTCTCTGTGCTTTAGCGTTTCGAAATGCGCCAGTATTTCCAGCCGATGAAGATGGCGCTTGCGATGACAAAAAGCTGAACCATGCGCTCTGTGATGAGTGTGCGGTCGGGGGTAAACATTTCACCGAGAGGGGGAGAGACGATAATGAGCAAGAGAGGGAGAATTGCGAAAAGCGCCCCGAATTTCCACCACGATTGAAATACTTCTTTGCGAACGAATATCAGAGCGAAGAAAAAGAACGGGAGCCATTGCGTACCCCAAAAAAGCGGTTTTGCGACACCATACCGCCAAAATTCACTGAGACAGTTATTGTTGGGATCAGTACACAAACCAACAATCGTTGGATGTAACAAAAGATAACCAGTAAGAATGCCGAGGGCCGCTATCAGACACAGTAATCCTGCTACGACTCGGTGATTCATAGTCATTTCATTGTAACAAGCTTTTTAAGAGTCGAGAGCATATCAAGCAGAGCTTCCGCCTGCGCCGGAGTAATGCGTTCAATCTGAACTTTGCTTTGTTTCGGTTTTGGATTCGACTTGGCGAGCTGTTTCTTGATGTATTGCTCGATTTTATCGAGTTTTTTGATTATGCGTTCTGTCAATTTGCCGGTTTTGTTTGTTTCCTTTCCATCGTCATCTTCGTTATCCCACTTGTCGAGTTTCGATATCATGTAGCCGACGTTGGTAAACTTCGCGGTGAGCTGTCGCTTCGTCTTCGAGCCCATATCCATGCCGGTGACACTTGTTTTAATGAGCTTCGCATAGGTGAGCGGATCAGTGGACTGCCTCGATGACGTGAAGGTCACGTCGGTCTTGCCGTCACCATTCTGGTCGAGGGCAAGCGACTCCGGCACGCCCGATACGCCGATTGTAGTTGTCGCGGTTGTTGAGGCAGAGACGGGAATGTCCACATACGAAGTCGTCGTCCCTTCCACTCCTCCTATGACCGGCGTAGTTTCAAACGTGAAGGTCCCGAGCGCAAGCCCCTTGAGCTTGATACTGTACGGCACACCCGCGGGAAGCCCGAGATATTTTCCCTCTCCGAACTCTTCATAGTAGCTGTTGGGGATGTTTTCCTCTTTGTATAAGAGGTCGGAGCCAGAAATAGGATTAGGCGCCATGCCCGTGTGATTGCCAAGGCTGTCGTATGCGTCGAGTGATATGGGGGAGAGAACACGGAGACGCAGGCGCTTTTCGTCCGATGTTGGAACAGGAAGTGTTTCAGAAACATATTCAGGAAGAGTCAGCGGAGAGGATGTGGCGAGAAGAAGCACAAAGAGTTCTTTAAATGGTTGAGTTTCCGTTAGGTTCGCGTGCCTTAGATTTTTTCGAGTATCATCATTCAATTTCTTTACACTAATATAGTATGTTTGCCAACTACTCGTCGCCACGGCACTCGCTGTAACGACCGTCTCGTCACCATCAGCTGTCATGTTCACCACGTGCCGCGTTGTTGTGGCAAAAAGGCAGGTGATGGTGCTACAGAAAGCCTCGCGTTTTTCCACGTACGTTATCCGCTTTGGTGTGTCTAGCCCCCAGCCTGCGATTTGGAACACTTCTACGTCCGAGGGCGGCGTCCATGCGTCGAGGTCATCGTGGAGAGCTGTTGCGCTGGCAAGAAGCGCTGGCGAGAGCACGTCGGGTATTTCGATGTCTTCATACGCAGGCTTTACTCTGCCGCCAGCGCCTGTGAGAAAATTCGCGAGTTCTGTAGCACTGTCAACAAGTGGATTCGCGAGACCCGCACCCGCGCGAAGCGCGGGCGCGGCAGAAAGATCCACGACAGGATCGGCAACGTGCGCGAAATATTCGGGCGACGGCAAGAGGCCAAATGCGCCAAGCATATTCTCGCCGAGAGCCCGCGCGTTTGCTTGGGAGACGAGAAACCCTAACCATCCGGGATAATTCTGGAAGTCGCCGTGCAGAATGGAAGCAACCGCCTTCGGCGTACCGAGCTGGGGCGTGCCGACGAAGATGATTTTGTCGACGAGACCCGCCTTTCCATCCGCCTCCAGCTTGCGCATCAGTGCTTTTGCCACGAGCCCGCCATTCGAGTGGCCGACAATCGTAACTTTACCGGTCTTTGAATCCGCGGCGAGGCTCTCCAACTCGGCAACGGGGTAGTGCGTGCCGTCGTTGTAGCTCGTCCCGTTCTCGACAATATCGTCCACGCTCATACGCCAATCGTAGGGAAACACTCGGAAGCCAGCCATCGAGTCCCGAGCAGTCAGATTCGCGAGCTGAGCAAGAAAGGTACGGTAGATATCCGTTTGGGAGAAGAAGGGCCCGACAGAATCAATAGCCGCTCCCGCTTTTGTGTATATGGGATTGATACTGTTCCCATTTTGATCGAGATAGAGTTTGTAGATGTCTGATTGCAGGCTGTTGGGCTCCCACACCTGATTCTCGGAAATGACAGTGCCCTGATACAGCCGGCTCGCCTGAAATCCGGGTATGAAAAAGACGCTGGAAAAACAGTCTCCCTCGCAGGCGGTCCCAGCGTCTTGAATGGTGAAATGCAATATCTCACTCTGTCCATCAAATTGCGCATATGCAATCTCTGCAAACAAGAGGTGGGCGAGAAATTTCTTGATATGGTCGCGCATACTTTGGAAGGCTGGTAAACGGATTTCAAGTTCATACGTGCCGGCCGTCGGCCATGCAAAGCTACTTTGCGAATCAGAGGGATAAATGCGGGCTATAAATTCGTACGACGGATCCGACCGGTCGATTGAACCATCAACACGATACAACTCCACAATAGGACTGGGGTTGTCGGGAGGTAGGGGGATGTCGGAAGAGAAATTCACATACGCAGGTGCTGTTGTGTTGAGCGGCACAGCATAGGTGCCGCCGTCGAAAATCTCGATTTGCGCGGGCGCTCCGTCTTGGTTACCCCACACAAGAGAGGACGCGTGAGCAAATGAGGGGAGCGCGAGCAGAAGGAAACATGCACCAAGCAACGGAGCCCTAATAAGCTTCATGAAAGAAATATATCATGACAAGTTTCGAGCCTGCTATTTCATAGGGTAGAATGGTGAGACATGTCTGAAAAGAAGTTTCCCGAAGGATTTTTGTGGGGCGCGGCGACCGCGTCGTATCAAGTGGAAGGGGGGATTGAGAATTGTGACTGGGCAAAAGCGGCACGGGAAGGGAAGGTGCCAGCGTGCGGTCGGGCCTGCGATCATTACAATCGCTTTGAGGAAGATTTTGATATTGCCAAATCCATAGGGCACAACTGCCATCGAATTTCTATCGAGTGGGCGCGCATTGAGCCGGAGGAGGGGAAGTTCGACGAGAGGGAGATAGAGCATTATCGACAGGTCATTTCTGCGCTCCGCGCGCGCCACTTGAAGCCCTTTATTACCCTGTGGCACTTTACGCTCCCACAATGGTTCGCCGACAAGGGCGGCTTCGAGCATCAGGATGCGCCGCAGACATTCGCGCGGTACTGCAAATATGTTGCGCAAAAATTCGGAAATGATTGCCGCCATTTCGCCACGATGAATGAGCCCGGCGTGTACGCCTCGAATGGGTGGCGTCGCGGTAGTTGGCCGCCTTTCCAAAGGTGGCCGGGGATGGGACTGTTAAAAACGGTTCCGGAGCATCGGGATTTCAGGGGGCAAGAGACACGCTGGCGGAATATCTTCCGTTATTTTAGGGTATTGCGACAGCTCGCCCGCGCGCACAATGCCGCCTATGACGCAATGAAAACGGCCGCGTTCGGTCTTGAGGTCGGGCTGGTGCATCAGGTCATTCTTTTTCATGCGAACGGAAATCCCCTCAACAAGCTTCTGGCCGTGATAATGAATTGGCATTGGACCCACAGTTTCATGCGGCGTGTCTATCGGAAGTGCGATTCTATCGGGGTCAATTACTATCTCCACAAGAAATTCGGTGATACGCACATGTACGATAAAACCGACATGGGATGGGACGTCTATCCCGAAGGTATTTGCGATGCTTTGCTCATGCTCAAGCGCTACAAAAGGCCACTTTGGGTGAGCGAGGCCGGTGTCGCCGACGCTGCGGATCGTATCCGTGCCGACTACATCGTGCGGCTCGTACGGTGCATACATGCGGCGATCGGGAAGGGAGCTGATGTGCGGGGCTATATGTACTGGTCTCTCTTGGATAACTACGAATGGTCTCATGGGTTTTCCAAACGATTCGGGCTTGTCGAGGTGAATTACGATACGCTCGAGCGGACTGTGCGACCGAGTGCTTCCGTGTATAAACGCATCGCGGAAGAAAATGCCTGCTAGAATAGCAAAATGCCAACGTGGATCGCGCTTGCGATAGCGGCGCAGCTTTTGGGTGCGGTTGTCGTGTTCGTTGATCGCTATGTTTTGACGCAGAAGAAAGGAATGGGCTTGCCGGTCGTGTATGCCTTTTACGTCTCACTGCTCTCCGGCGTTGTTATTGTGCTTCTGCCGTTTGGCTTGGTTTCAGTTCCGAGCCTTTTAATTCTTGAGCTTTCTCTCGTTTCTGCCGCGTCGTTCATTACGTCACTCCTTCTTTTGTATTCCGCATTGCGCGCAGGTCACGCTTCGGACGTCATGCCCGTCGTCGCGGCTTTTTCAGCGCTTGCATCATTTACGCTCGCATTCCTCTGGCTCAGCGAACATCTACCTGGGTTCTTTCTTGCGTCGGTCGCACTTTTTATTCTCGGCACATTTTTGATTTCACGTTTCCGATTCACAAAGCATCAATTGGTGCTCGTAGTGAGCGCAGGACTCCTTTTCGGTTTTTCGGCATTTCTCATCAAAGTCATGTTTGTACACGCGTCATTTTGGGATGGTTTCTTTTGGTCGCGTATGGCAAATGTGACCGGCGCATTACTGCTTCTTGTGTGGCCGGGGAATTGGAAAGCGATTATGCACGGCACTCGAAGTTCCTCGCACGGTACAAAATGGCTCATCATCGGCAACAAGGCCCTCGCAGGCATTGCCGGTGCAGTGACATTTTTCGCCATTGGTATCGGCTCCGTGACCGTCGTTAATGCAATGGGGGGCCTGCAGTTCGTGTTTCTTCCCGTGCTTGCATTTCTTTTTGCGCATCAGTTTCCGAATGTCCTTCGAGGCGAGGTCTTCCACAGCGGCATTTCGCACAAGCTCTTAGGCGTTGTCTGCATCGTCCTCGGGCTCGCTTTTTTGTACGTCGCATGAGAAATCTTCTGAAATGGTGTCTCATTGGTATTGCAGCTATAGGTATTTTCGTATGGTTGTTCTCAATGCGCGCGCTTCCGGCGCATACCGATTACGGCGTTTCGTTCTCGAAATTACACGCCGACGAACTGCATCTTGATTGGAAGGCGACCTATCTCGCAATACTGGATGATCTGGGCGTGAAAAAATTACGCCTTTCTGCGCATTGGCCGATGATAGAACCGCAAAAGGACACGTTCAATTTTATGGAACTTGATTTTCAGATGCGTGAGGCAGCGGGGCATGGTGCGTCCGTCATTCTCGCGGTCGGAAGGAAGACGCCGGGCTGGCCAGAGTGTCATACACCAAGATGGGTGGAGGGGTTGAGTACGAGCGACGAGCATGCAGCACGAGTGGCGTATATCACGGCTGTCGTGGAGCGTTATAGGAATTCTCCCGCGCTCGGTATGTGGCAAGTCGAGAATGAGCCGTTCTTGAATTTCGCGCGATCCATTTGTGGCGAGCCGGATGAAGATTTTTTTGCGGAAGAGATTGCGCTCGTTAGGTCGCTCGATCCAAAGCACAAAATTCTGGTCACCGACGGGGGCGAGTTTGGCCTCTGGTATAAGGCACGCCGCCACGGCGATATCTTCGGTTCGACGATGTATCTCTACGTATGGTCGACGCATATCGGGTACTGGCGCTATCCGATTTCTGCGGGGTTCTTCCGGTTTAAGCAAAATCTCCTCGACGCGATAGCGGGCAAAAAACCGTCGATTTCAATTGAAGTCGGACTTGAGCCGTGGCTCGCACATCCGATTGTTGAGGTGTCGCTCGATGAACAATTGCAACATATGAGTATGGATCGGTTCGACGAGATACTCTCGTTCGCTTCCAAGACGGGATTTTCCGAAGAATATCTATGGGGTGCCGAATGGTGGTATTACATGAAAGAAAAGCACGAGCATCCGGAATTCTGGGACGCGGCGAAGAAGTTGTACAAAGAGTAACACTCACGCACTGCAGGCCACGATAAGCTCGTCAATAACACGCTCTGTTTCGTCCGGCCCGCCGACGGCGCGTGTCTCTATGCCTGTCGACATGACAACTGCGTCGTTGCCGCCTTCGTAGAGAGCATCACCCACGTAGAGCATCTCGTTTGCGGGTATACCGAGATGTGTCGAAAGCCACCGCACCCCGTAGGCCTTGTTCACGTTTTTGCGCGTGATGTCTATCGTCGTCATGCCCCCCATCAAAATCTCGAATTGGGGGATTTTCTTTTCAAGAATTGCCACCAATCGTTTCCGTTTCGCTTGATCAGGATCCCACGACTGCTTCTCTTCGAGTGTTGCATCCAATCCGAGTGTGGCGAACGCTATCTGCGCGTCGCGGTCGATTATCATCGGTTCGTGTTTTGGGTGAGCGGGAAACAGCTCCGTATCCGCGAGGCTCTCTTGCAGTGCCACGGTGATGGCGTGGCGCTCGTCTTTGGTCAGGCTTTCGCTGTAGGCAGTATGCCATTTTCCACTCTCGCATACATAGCACTCGGCAGTACTGTTGGGAAAAACATAAAGACGCGATATATACGGCGAGTCCGCAAGTTTGGACAGAAATTGGTCCTCGATGCGTGTAAATCCGGCCGCGGTCATGATAGCGAGCGGAATACGGTCAAGTAAGAGACCAAGCTTTGTCACCATCTGGTGTTTTGGCGGCTGGAAGCTCTCGGCAAGCGTATCGTCGAGGTCGAAAATAACGGCGCGTGGACATTGCATGATTGGAGAATAACATGAGATGCTACAATGTCTGATATGTCTTTTGAGCCTTTTGCGCCGCGATTGCACGAGAAAATGAAGGAGGTGCTCATGAATAAAGATGCATCCGGACCCGCAGTCCATTACTATATGATCCGCGGAGGCTCGGAAAAGCGCAATATTACTGTCTTGGAGACCGGTACGGTCGGTGGAGAGTACATAAAAACGTATGGCCACTATCACGTCGGCGATCTTGACGAAACCTACTGGTTCATAGAAGGGGAAGGTTTCGTGCTTCAGCAGAGGCTTGTCGAAGAAGCGGGAGTGCCTCAGCCAGATCGAGTCGAAGAATTCAAGGCAATACGAGTAACAAAAGGTACATCCGTGTATATGCAGTCCGGATACGGCCACTTAATTGTGAATACGGGGAGTGTTTGGCTGGTTACGGTAGATGACTCTCCGGTGCAGGGGTCAAACGATTCGGCTTCAATGCCCGGCCACGCCGATTACGAAATGGTCAAGAGTATGCGCGGCTTCGCGTACTACGTCGTTGAAAAAAACGGCACGCCGACCTTGGTGCCCAACAAACTTTACAAAGAGGTACGAAAAACTGATTTTGGCGGTATCGCGGTTGCCGAAAACTAACTTACCATGCATATCGTCGCTGACATCGGGGGGACCAACATGCGCATCGCCGCGGCTTCGACGGACTCGTTGGGGGAGATAAAGAAACTTCCGACGCCGAAAAGTCCGAAAGAAGCGATGGCTGAATTTGTGCGACTTGCGCGGGAATTGGTAGGGGAACGTCAAATCACGGACGTTGTGTGTGGGATCCGGTGGTTTGTCGTGGATGGCATTTTTCTTTCAGGCGATGGACCGCTCGAAGCATGGGGGGGACTACATCTTCGTAAAGAACTTTCGCGGGCACTGAATGCTCCCGTCACGATCATACATGACACTGCAGCCGTTGGACTTGGTGAAGTCTATGCGGGAGCTGGACGTGGGTCAAAAATCTGCGCGTACATCACTGTTTCCACGGGTGTTGGCGGCGACAGAATAGTCGATGGCCACATTGATCGCTCGACCTATCATCCCGAAATCGGCCGACAACTCGTGAATGGCGAAAGACTGGAAGATATTGTTTCCGGAAGCGCGGTCCAGAGGAAATTCGGCATTCATCCAAAGGAGCTGGATTCGCTCGACGAGCGCAACAAACTTGCTGACACCTTGGCGATCGGGCTCTACAACACAGTTATGCATTGGTCGCCGGACACCATTGTTCTCGGGGGCTCAATGATAGTAGGCGTGAATCCCATTCCGATTCCGCGAATCCAAGAATCGCTCAACAAACTCCTCACCATATATCCGAAGCCGCCGGTTATAAAAATGGCAGAGCTCGGTGATAATGGCGGGCTTTGGGGCGGTCTTGCGCTTCTCAAACAAGCGGAGTAGGAGTTTCTTTTCTTTGTCTGAAATATTCCCGCACGAGCGGAATACAGGTTACGATTATGATGATGAGAATAATGGGCGTTATGTATGTGTCGATGCCGGGAACTTTTTCTCCAAGATAAAAGCCGAGGAACGTAACGCCGGAGCCCCAGAGAAGGGCCCCAACTATGTTGTAGGCCACGAACGTCCGGTACCTCATATGCACAATGCCGGCGACGATGGGTGCGAACGTCCGTATTATCGGTATAAAACGCGCTAGAACTATCGCAAGGAAGCCGTGCCTATCGTAGAAGTCCTTCGCACGCACGAGATGCTCACGGTGAAAAAAACGTGAGTTGGGCCGCTCAAAAAGCCGATATCCTACCTTCGCACCGAACCAGTAGCCCGCGTTGTCGCCGAGGATTGCCGCGAGCGTCAGAAGCGGGATAAGTATCCATACATTGAATAATCCCTGCGATGCCAGAAGCCCTGCTGTAAAGAGCATTGATGCGCCGGGCAGGAAAAACCCGAAGAAAACGCCGGATTCGAGAAAGACCGCGGTGAAAAGGCCGGGATAGCCGACAAATTGAATGAGCGCGGGGAGCGAAAGTTCAGGCATTTTAGACGAATGATTCCGGGATAGGGAATCGTTTGCAGAGTGTACGGATTTCTTCGCGGATTCCGGCGAGCTTCTTTTCGTCACTCTTATTTTTCATAGCATCCACCATGAGCTCGGCGACCCGCGCCGATTCTTTTTCCATGAATCCGCGAGTGGTGATGGCGGGAGATCCGAAGCGGATGCCCGAGGGGTCCATCGGTTTTCTAGGATCGTCTGCAATCATGTTCTTGTTGAGAGTCATTCCAACGCGGTCGAGCAGTGTCTCGGCGTCCTTTCCCGAGATACCGAGAGAGCCGTATACATCAGCGAGAACGAGGTGATTGTCAGTCCCGCCGGTGATAAGACGTATATTGTGAGCTTTGAACACCTCTGCCATTGCCTTGGCGTTTTTTATAATTTGCGCGGCATACACTTTGAAATTCGGGTGTTGAGCTTCACCAAACGCGACTGCCTTGCCGGCAATATTGTTCATTATCGGTCCACCTTGAAACCCGGGGAACACCATTTTGTCGATCTTTTTTGCAAGTTCTTCGCTTTCTCGGGTGAGTATCATACCGCCGCGTGGGCCGCGGAGCGTTTTGTGTGTTGTTGTTAACATAATATCGAAACCGAAATCAAATGGATTTTTTGCCGCTTTCCCTGCGATGAGACCTGCAATGTGTGCGATGTCGGCAATCACGATTGCGCCGACTTCGCGCCCAATCTCGACGAATTTTGCGTAATTTAATTCTCGCGGATATGCCGAAAAGCCAGCCATAATCACCTTTGGCTTGTTTGCTTTCGCGACCTTCAGCATTTCATCGTAGTCAATCTCGCCCGTCTCTATGTCCTTCATCTTGTAACGAATAAAGTTGAAGATCTTCGTTATGTAGGTGACCGGATGTCCATGCGTAAGATGTCCGCCATGCGAAAGATCCATACCCATGAGGGTGTCTCCCGGTTCCATAAGTGCGAAATATGTTGCTATGTTTGCGGGCGCTCCGGCATGGGGTTGTACGTTGGCATAAGCGCAATTGAAAAGTTTCTTCGCGCGCTCTATGGCCAATACCTCGACGGCATCAGTAAACTCCTGTCCGCCGTAATAACGTTTTCCGGGGTAACCTTCAGCGTATTTGTTCGTGAGACATGAGCCGTTGGCTTCCCGGACAGCTCTCGATACATAGTTCTCCGACGGGATAAGTTCCACTCCTTCCGCCTCGCGCTTTTCTTCGCCTTCAAGAGCGGCGAATACTTCGGGATCTTGTTTTTTCACGGAGTCGTAGTTCATAAAATCGATTGTACTGCACGCTCGACATCCTGCCAAACCTCCTCGAGCGAGCGGTCGGCGTTTATGCTGATCGAACGACCGTAGTCGTTAATATGCTTGGTGTACCCCTCACGCACACGCTCGTGGAATGCGACCGTCTCCTCGTCAAAGCGGTTCGGCGCCTCAAGGCGCAAATGTGCGCGCTCAAGCCCGATTTGGGGCGATACATTGAGGAAAATGGTGAAGTCAGGAATACAACCCCGATTCACGATGGCAAAAACGTTCTTGAC
This sequence comes from bacterium, assembly GCA_030647655.1. Lineage (GTDB taxonomy): Bacteria > Patescibacteriota > Minisyncoccia > Phycocordibacterales > UBA2100 > UBA10103. The sequence continues at coordinate 32,294 of JAUSJH010000007.1, forward strand.
GAGCGGAAGATATTCCATTTTTTGTCTCCCATATACTTGATAGGCGATAGTGGAAAGAACAAAACGATCGCAGACGACCATCTTTCCGCTTTCGAGCGCGGGCGCCACAAGCTCGGCGATAAGTTGTGTGCGCGCGGCCATGAAGAGGAGAAGTTCGGTCGCGGTATCGATGCCGCGCGTATCTTTTGAAAGGACGAGCCTGCGGATATCCTCGCCGGTCTCCACGCCCCCAGGGTCGCGCGTGAAGACCGTGCCGCGCGGAAGCATTCCCCTCAATCGTTCTACCTGCGCCGATTTGCCCGAGCCTTCACCTCCTTCAAAAACGATGAATTTCCCGCGGGCCCCGTTAGAGGTGCCGCTTAAGGAGGTTATCTGTTCGTCATAAAGACCTCTAACGGGGCGGGTCATATTAGTTTGGTTGGTTCTCAAGATTGCGGAAACCGGCGACGGTGAGCTCGGCTTTTATCGGCGGGTGAGCTTCGTAGCCTTCAAGCGTCACGTGCTCGGGGCGGAACGCATCGAGTGAGATAACCGCGTCGGAAATCTTCACTTTCGGGAAAGCTTTGGGCTCGCGCGCAAGCTGCTCTTTGACCGCTTCTCTGTGGTCTTCATAGATGTGCGCGTCGCCGAAGGTGTGCACGAATTCTCCCGCTTCACGTCCGAGTATTTTCGCCACTATCTGGGCCAAGAGCGCGTAGCTCGCAATGTTGAAAGGGACGCCGAGGAACATGTCGGCGCTTCTCTGATAGAGCTGGAGGCAGACTTTGCCGTGCTTGATGTTCATCTGATACATGTTGTGGCAGATAGGGAAGTGATTTACCTCTTCGGGCTTTGCCATCGAATAGAGATATTCAGGGTTCCACGAAGTAACTATCGCATTGTGGCAACTCGGGTCATTTTTGAGCTCCCTCACGGCCCAGCCAAGCTGGTCGATGCCGCGTCCGTCTTTGGCCGGCCACCGTCGCCACATTTCGCCATAAATATGGCGCAGCTCACCCCGCTGTTTTGCAAAACTAGCATCGGATTTTATTTTCTGGACGAACTCGTCTTTCGTCATTTCAAGTAACTTTTCTTTCTTCGCGCGCTCCATGTAGATGCGATACGGGTAATCATCCCAAATATGCACGTCGTTATCGACGAGGTATTTGATGTTGGACTGGCCCGACATGAACCAATAGAGTTCGTGCAATACGCCTTTCCAATATACTTTCTTCGTTGTCAGAAGCGGAAATCCCCGTGAGAGGTCGAAGCGAATTTGCCGCCCGAAAACGCTGTACGTCTTTTTGCCGTGACCAGTATCCACCTGCTCGTCGCCGTGTTCGAGCATTTCCCGAAGGAGGTCCAAGTACTGGTGTTCGGCATGACGCGTACCCATATTTATTTCTTGACCCTTTTTTTTCCGGAACCTTTCTCAGACGCGAAATGCTTCCAGTTATCCTTGGCGAATCGTCCGGTCTTCCGATAATTTTGGGAAGGCGGAGACGAGAGCGTCGAGAAAGTTATCTGTGCGATCTTCATGCCGGGACGTAGGACGATAGGGATGTTGTTCTGGTTGGTTATCTCGAGGGTGATGTGCAAGAAGTGTCCCGGATTCACGATTCCGGCCGTGTTGTGGATCATAAGGCCAATGCGTGCAAGAGAGGATTTGCCGCTCAGCTGTATCAGATATTCGTTGGAACCGAAGAAATCTTTCGAGGAGCCGAGCACCGAGATACCCGGACGCAAGATGAACTCGTTACCATCCCTGACTTTTATCTCGCGCGTCTTCGCATAAATCTTCTCTACCGGATCAATGATGGCTGTCGTGTATGCGTCATTGAGAAGAAACGTGTTGCCGAGCAGAATGTCATAACTCGCAGGCTGCAGACGTTTTACGTCGAAAGGCTTAAGCACGATTGTGCCGCTTTTTACGGCTTTTTTTATGTCTACGTCGGAAAGAAACATAAGGCTACTCTACCACGAAGACTTTTTCGGTCCCATAATACTCCGGCCAGTTGGCATTGTAGAAAGCAAACATACGCTCAAGCCGCTCCTGTGGCAATTCCTGCACACCGAGCCTCTGCATGAGGGCAGAGACCTCGCGGCGCGCGTCTCCGACGCGCGCCGCGTCAGTCACCACGAGCTCAAACTCCGCGAGCCAGCCGTAGCCGGCGTTCTTGTCGAGCGTCACATTGACGCCTTTGCAGACGTACTCTTCGCGCTCGCGTGACCATTTGGCTTGATACGAGAATCCTGCGGAGAGAAGGAGTGCGTCGAGATCCTCCAGCGGTAGCGGCACTTTCTCCTCGAGCTCCATTCTCGAGATGCCGTTCTCACTTGTCGTATCATCCACCGATACTTTGGTGACGATAAACACGTCACCGTCTTTATCGCGCGTGCGCACGGAGAAATTCTTGGAGCGTGCTACAAGGTCGTTCAGTTTCACTTTTGCATCTGGGGAGAGATGCACGGAGAGAATTGTGGCAAGCTTATCGAGCGAGCCGCCTTCGAAATAGTGATTGAGCTGTTTGTTCTTGGAGTGTAGGGCGCACGAGGGGTCAAGAGTTTTCATAGCCGCGCGCACCTCGTCAGCCCGCTTTGAATTCCCGAGCAAGGCCTTTATTTCAACCTCGTACGTTTGCATAGTTGAGGATACCCATTATAGTCGAGGCATGAAGAAGTCGGTAGTAGCCGCTGTCGTCGCCATCGGGAAGAATCGCGAGCTCGGGCTTGGCGGGAAATTGCTCTGGCACATTCCCGACGACTTGAAGCGCTTCAAGCGGTTAACGCTCGGGCACCCTGTCATCATGGGGCGCAAGACGTTTGAGTCCATTGTCGGGTACATAGGTGGACCACTACCGGAGCGGACGAATATCGTGGTTACGCATGACCCCACATGGAAATACGAAGGTGTGATTACTGCGCCCTCACTTGAAGAGGCGATTGCAAAGGCGAAAGAACTCGACACGGAGGAAATCCATATCGGAGGCGGAGCCGAGATCTACAAACAAGCGTTGCCGTATATAGACAAACTTTATCTAACCCTCATTGATGCCGAAGGTGAAGCCGACACTTTCTTCCCGCCGTACGAAAAGGAATTTACAAAGAAAGTATTTGAAGAGGCGAGAGAGTGGAACGGATTAAAATATTCGTGGGTGGATTTGGAGCGATGGTAGGGCGCGATTCTTGCATCTAGTAGACACATGCAGTAATTTTTCGTATACTGGTCGGCATGAAAAAGAAAATGCTGCATACGTTTACTGCGGTCTACAAGAAGGCGCGCGGCGGATACACCGTGTGGATTGAAGAGATTCCCGGAGTTATTTCCGAGGGTAAGACGAAAGTGCAAGCGACGGCGAACATCAAAGATGCCCTCGCGCTCATGCTTGAAACCAATCGCATCATGTCGTTCAAGGATGCGGTCGGCAACATCGAACGTTCCCCCATTTCACTCGCTGTACCGGAAACAGTATGAAGCGTGCGCGGCTTCTCGCGCACTTGCAGAGAAACGATTGCGTACTTCTGCGTGAAGGCGCAAAACATTCTATTTACATGAATCTCAAAACTGGAGCGCGAACGTCTGTGCCGCGGCACGTCACACTCTTGCCGTACACTGTCCGCGCCATTTGCAAGCAGTTAGGCATTTCGTATCCGCACTAGTGCCTCTTGCGTTCACTCACGCAAGCATCTGTTCACGAAAAAAGTATTTGAGGAATCACACGAGTGGAACGGATTAAAATATCGCTGGGTGGATTTGGAGAGAGGCTAGAAACTTCTCAGGACTTTGCCGCTTCCGACAAGGCGCCCTTGATCGCGGACATCATTTGCTGTTCTCTGGGGAACTCACCGTTTGTAAGGGCGCTCTGCGGGTCCTGTTTGTCGATTTTTATGCCTCGCGCCGCATACATTTCCGCAATTACTGAGCCAACGGTGTTTTCTTTGAATCCGCCATCTTTAGCTCGGGCTGCTTCGACCGCCTCTGTCGGAAATTGTACTCCACGCGGTGAGACAGAAACGCAGACTCTGCCGTTCGGAAGTTTTATGGCGGCGACGGCTTTATCTTCCCAGCCGCCATTACCGTCATCAAATATGCCACTCTCGACGCTTACGAAAGCATGAGGTCCCTTTGCCTCTGTGCCCACAAGACCTTCAGCACTCTGTATTCTGTTCCGTGCTCCTTGCTCCGCCTCGTCGCCAACGGGTTGTTCGTTAATCCCCGACTGAGCTTTCACACCAACGACATTAAAATTTCTTTTCGGAAAGAGTTCCAGTAAGACTTTTTTTACGGTCCCCACTTTTATCGCACTTGCAGAGGTAACAATGATCGAATCGGGGAGTTGTAAGCCCTCAAACGAGTCTCGTAAAACATTCAGCCCAGAGTTAGTTTCTATTGTCATGACCTCATTGTTCCAGACAAAACGAATTGGTCAAGACTAAAAAGTAAGAAACCCCGGGGCAGCGCACTACTGCTGCCACAACGGGGTCTCTGTTTCTTGTAGTTGTAGGTCGCGTCAAGCCGCGGCCTGTCTCGCTTTGAATCGCTCGTGCGCTTCCATGATGATAGGAATAACTTCTTCCATAGTCATCACGTGATGAAGGGTTGGAATTTCCTCAGAACGGCGATGTCCGTTCTTCACCATGCCTGTATCCATCCAGTCGAGCAATCCGAGCCATTTTTCGCCCACAAGTATAAGCGGCACATCCGCGAGATGCTTCTCCTTGAGCATTTGCCAGACCAGCAACATTTCCAGGACCGTTCCCACACCCGGGTCTGTCACTACGAATGCCGACGACAGTCGGACGAAGCAGTGCAGGCGCGAGTAGAAGGTCAGGTGGCGGATTAGCTTGTCGATGAACCGATTAGGCGGTTCACCAGCAATCGGAACTTTCACACCGTAGGTTCGGATGAAAGTATTCAAGCTGGCTTTCGCGCCAGCAAGTGCTGCCTCCATCACCCCTGGGCCCCCGCCTGTGACAATGTCGAATCCGCGCCCCGCGAGGTACTTGCAGAGCTCGAAAACCGACTGGTACAGACTGTCACCAGGGACTGCACGTTTTGTGCCCCAAACGCAGACGCGAAAGCGGTACGGGCGAGGCAGCAAGCTTTCGATCAAGTTGATAACCTCCCACAACTTGAAAAGGGCCCATTCGTTGACCGGGATTGTCAGGCCTCTGAATGGCAGACGTATTCGCTTAACTTCACTCATTGGATTCCTCAACTTTCATGAGGTTACTGGCCCGCTCGTTTTTGATCGGGCCCGCAGTTGCATTTATCCTCCGCTGCAACATGCGGTGTCACACTCATCCGTAGTGACCACGGCACTTTAGCGCACCAACGCAGCGAACGCGATGATGATCCACACGGTCTGGAGACAAACTCCCGACCATGCGACTTTGGTGTAGAGCTCGTACCCGAAGAGGGCGGAACCGGCGATATTCATCGCCAAGTACCACCACGCCGTCGGACTGACTCCGAAGTTTGTCGTCAGCAGGTATCCGCCAACGATCATGCTCATCCCAATCCATCCGAGGATGGGGGGATGGTATTTCCTCAAGAGTTCCAACATTTTAGTCAAACTCCTTTGCTTTTCGCGTTTCTAGCCTTATGGGCTGCGACAGCCGCAGCACTAGTTCGCATTATAATACCAAAATTGGATTCGTCAAGTCTTATTTCGCAAGGCTTTTCAGAACCTTCAAATATAAGTTTTCAACTATCTTCTGTTGGGCTTTGCCCCCCTTTACATAGTGGTCAAGGCCCGGCGCGGCGTTCACTTCTAGGACCCAGTATTTTTTGGGCTTTTGGCGGATGTCGCCGGCAATCATCAAGTCGACGCCGCAGAGGCGCAATCCCATATCGCGAGTGAGTTTGATTGCGAGCTTTTTAAAACCAAGATGAATGGGCTTGGTGACGTCTACAGCATCCCCGCCGGAGGAGAGATTCGCGTTATCAAGAAGATAGACACGGTACCCGCGCGCTGGGACAGAGCGGAGTGCAAGCTCCTGATGGCCGAGTTTGTTCGCAATGCGTATGTCGTCGACCTTGATCTGCGTATCGCGGGTCGACGCAATGAACCCTTTCTGTTTTTCACGCAGTAGCGCACGAATACTTGACCTGCCGTCGCCAACTATGTTGAGCGGTATCCGCTCGTACGCGGATATGACCTTGCTGTCGAGAACAACAATGCGATAGTCTTTTCCATATACGACCCGCTGCACCAAAGCGACACGATCACGAGCGAATACGAATCGCATGGCACGATAGAGTTCGCGCTTATTGTGGACGAGAAATACTCCCACGCCCTGACTGCCACTGTTGGGCTTCACGACGACGGGGAAGCCGAGGCTTTTCGCATAGCGGTATCCCGCACGTATATCCCTTCGTGAACCGATAGTCTCGCACCACTCATCCGAGAAGAATGTTCTGCCGATAATTGTCGGATAGCCCATTTTGTGCATGAAGAAGTTCGCATAATCTTTATCCTTGGAAATGTCGGAAGCGCCCACGGAATTGAGATCGAGCGTGTTGTAGCGGAAGTACCGGTTGGAGGCTCTCTTACCCTTTCCGCCGGGGTAGTGTATCTGGCCTGCAATGTTCCATTCAGGCTCCAGTACTACCCGCGCACCAACTTTTGGAGCGAGCCGCTGAAGCATTTTTGCGAGGACGAGATGTTCGGATTTCCTCCTCATGTGAGGTATCATGACACAGTGAATTGTTTTCCACGCTTGACTTTTTGCGCGAAGATAGTATCATAGACCATGGCAAATCGCATTGCGATCTCCTCAGAAATCTCGGACGCGCGGGCCCAAAACTATCTTCACGCGCTCAAAAGTGTCTTTCCCCAAAGCGGCCTCACGGCCGCATCTTTCGTACAGGTTTACACCATCGATGCGAAATGTTCTGCCTCCGAACTTGTAAAAGCTGCAGAGCGGCTCGCGAACCCCATCATCGAAACGTTCTCGATAGGGGATGTTCCAGAGCCAGTGTCGTATGCATACGCGATTGAGATAGGATTTTTGCCCGGCGTTACAGACAACGTTGGCAAAACGGCGCAAGAGACCATTGAAGATTCGATTGACCGGAAATTCGCAGAAGGAGAGCACATCTATTCGTCGGTGGTACTGTTCCTGCAAGGAACCATAGCAGAGAGCGAAGCGACTGCGTTTGCGCGCGAGCTTCACAACCCGCTCATCGAGCGGGCGAGTATCTTTGCAGCGGGAAAAAATATTCCCGTCGTTGTTCCGAAAGTAAAACTCGGAAAAGTCTCGGCCCGCGCCGACGATATCAACCTCGACGTCAGTGACATGGAACTCACGAAGCTTGGCAAAGAGGGGATTAAGAACGCTGACAAAACGAGGCGTGGGCCACTTGCACTTTCTATAAAACAACTGAAGGTTATTCGCGAGCACTTTCGCAAGCAAAAAAGGAATCCCACGGACATCGAATTGGAGTCGCTTGCACAAGCGTGGTCCGAGCACTGCAAACACACGATATTCGCCGATCCGCTCGACGAGGTGAAAGAGGGGATTTACCGCCGCTACATCAAAGGTGCGACAGAGAAAATACGAAAGGCAAAAGGCAAAAAGGATTTTTGCGTTTCTGTATTTAAGGACAACTCCGGCGCTATTGCATTCGACGAAAGATATCTCATCACTCACAAAGTAGAGACGCACAATTCTCCCTCTGGTCTCGATCCGTTCGGCGGCTCGGTGACAGCTATCGTCGGGGTGAATCGTGATTGCCTCGGATTTGGCTTGGGCGCGAAACCCATCGCGAATGTGTACGGATTTTGCATTGCTGACCCACACGACACAAAGGAACTCTTTCGCGATAAAGCTAAAAGTCAGCCGCTCTTGCCGGCGCGCCGCATTCTCGAAGGAGTGATTCACGGCATCAATGCAGGTGGAAACCAAAGCGGTATTCCGACTCCGCTCGGATTCATCGCTGTGGATCCTTCGTACCGCGGCAAGCCGCTTGTCTTCGGCGGCACCGTTGGACTTATTCCCCGAAAGCTGAAGGGCAGAAAATTGTACGAAAAGAAAGCAAAGTCAGGGGACTACATCGTCATGATCGGGGGGAAAGTGGGGCTCGATGGCATCCACGGAGCGACATTTTCCTCTGAATCGCTCTCACACGGCTCTCCTGCGACAGCTGTGCAGATAGGCGACCCCATCACACAGAAGAAACTTTCTGACGCGCTTATCCGCGAAGCCCGCGACAAAGGCCTGTATTCCAGCATTACCGACGACGGCGCGGGAGGGCTTTCGGGCTCGGTGGGGGAAATGGCGAAAGAAAGCGGCGGCTGTGAAGTAGAGCTTGAAAAAGTGCCGCTCAAATATCACGGCCTCTCCCCGTGGCAGATATGGCTCTCCGAATCGCAGGAGCGCATGACACTCGCGGTCCCGAAAAGGAATTGGCCGAAGTTCAAAAAAATATTCGACAGACATGATGTGGAAGCGACTGTTATCGGCACATTTACCAAATCTGGGCGATGTGTTGTTCGCTATTCCGACAAAACCGTGATGGATATCGGATTGGATTTTCTCCACGACGGCCGACCCATAGAAAATCAAGTATCTGAGAAGCCTAAAGGTCGGACCTTTGGGAATTCTCAAGGTCCGACCTTGAAGAATTCAGAACTTGGCAAGACGATTCTCGATGTTCTCGCACGACCCGATATCGGCTCAACCTCGTTCATTTCACAGCAATATGACCACGAAGTGCAGGGCACGTCCGTCACGAAGCCGCTGCAGGGGAGAGGACGTGTCAACGCAGACGCCGCTGTTTTGCAGCCGCTACCGCATTCGCAAAAAGGAATCGTACTCGCACATGGATATGCACCGTGGTATTCAGAAATTGATACATACGCTATGGCTGCTGCCGCTATTGATACGGCTGTACGCAATGCGGTGTGCGCCGGGGCAAAGCGCGATTATCTCTCAATTCTCGACAATTTCTGTTGGTCCAGCTCGGATACTCCGGAGCGACTCTATGAATTGAAACAAGCTGCGAAAGCCTGCTACGACGTCGCGACTGCATACGGTACGCCATTCATTTCTGGCAAAGACAGTATGTTCAACGACTTTCGTGGATACACGGCAGACGGTAAGCCGATCCATATCGCGGCTCTGCCCACACTTTTGATTTCGGCGCTCGGTGTCATTCCAGACGTCACGAAAGCGATGACCGTCGATTTCAAGCGCGTCGGCGACCTTGTCTATGTGATAGGCGAAACCAACGACGAACTCGGTGCGTCGGAATACAGTGGAGCTGGTACTGTGCCAGTAGTTGATGCAAAGAAAAACGCCAAAGCCTACGATGCGCTCTCAAAAGCGATACAAAAAGGACTCGTCGCATCCGCCATCGGTGTCGGTCGTGGAGGCCTCGCGGTCGCACTCGCGAAATCTGTGATAGCGGGACAACTCGGCGTACAGGCCGACCTCTCGAAGGTTCGCGGCAACGTGAAGAAAGACGATGCCATTCTTTTTTCCGAATCCCAAGGCCGTATGCTCGTTTCGGTGCGCCGCAGTGCGCAAAAGAAATTTGAGAAGCTCTTCAAAAGTGTCACACTCTCAAATATCGGCGAAATTGTTGAGGCGCACGAAGTTTCCATCTCGCTCCCGAAGCAAAAGGTCGAGCTTCCGCTTGCCGCACTCACCGAAAGTTACAGGAGCTTTTTCAAAAACTGGTAATATGGATCAAATTTCTTACTTAAAGAATATGTTTGATCAAGCCAATGACCTTTTCAACAAGGTTCAGGATATTTTAGAGCAACGTGGTGACGATGTTGCTATTGATGGCACGAGAAAGATTCTCAGATTCGCTCAGCAGCTAGCCAAAAAATATCCAGACGACTTCGATCAGTACGCTACCTATGATGTGATTACCATGAGTACTCCGACCTTCGATGACAAAACCCCGGACCGTAGACCCGTCACCAAGTTTGATTTTCCTGGCGATGATTCGGTCATGAAATTTTTGCAAGAATACCGCAGAGAACTTTTATCTTCATAGTATGAAAAACAAACCACACGTCATAATTTTCTCTGGATACGGTCTCAATACCGAAGATGAAACGAAGGCTGCGTTCGAGTCGGTCGGTGCCACTGCCGACATCATCCACCTTAACGACATTATCGCGAAGCCGTCTGTACTCGACAAAGCGCAGATACTCGTTTTCGGCGGCGGATTTTCGTACGGCGACGATACCGGAGCGGGGAAGGCATATGGCAACAAGGTCAAACAGCATCTGGGTAAGGAAATAGAGAAATTCCTTGCTCGCGACACCTTGCTTCTTGGTATCTGCAATGGCTTCCAGATACTTACGAGCGCCGGCATATTGCCGGGGGCTCTGATAGCGAATGATTCGGCGCGCTACACATGTCGCTGGGTAGATCTCGAGGTTCAGGGGAATAGTCCATGGCTCAAAGGCATCAAGACGCTCTCCGTCCCGATTGCCCACGGGGAAGGAAAATATTACGCCTCTCCCTCCGAATTCACTTTACTAAGTAAAGTTGGGGGAGTGGCGCTGAAGTATGTGGAAGGCGAAACGTCAAAGCATTTTGATATGCCCGCAAATCCCAACGGCTCGCTTGAGAACATCGCAGGTATCACGGGATACAACGGCCGGGTCTTGGGCCTCATGCCGCACCCCGAACGTGCGGTGCGCTTCACCCAGCTGCCGCACTGGACCTTTCTCAAGGAGCAGTATGTCCGTGGCGGATTGGAGATTCCCACAGAGGGCGCAGGCCTCCAAATATTTAAAAATGCTGTCAACTACTTCACATAAAAAAGAAGTCGCCCGAACGGTCGTGCGACTTCCGCACTTTCGTTCAGGCGATTTCGAAGCGCTTGATCCGCTTAGGATCCCAGATACAAAGAGATCCTTTGGTAGCGGATTCAAAATTCCAATCTTCGATTGCCGACGCGAGCTCACATTTGCTAGCAGCGTCTTTAAACAACCCAATGAGCGCGGTGACCGCATCCACTGTGTCGAACATCGTGTTGAAATGGGATTCCTCAGGATCACTCAATCGGAGCTTAAGAAACCCTTGTTCGAGGAAGTTCCCGAGGAGTATCGGGCCGATGTGAGGCTTTTGATATTGCCCCAGGTCTCGACGAATCGTAGATGTGGCCATGGTGTCCTCCTTAGACTGGTTGGCCGCTTGGGATCATTCCCACACAGATTTATACGGTACGCAGGAAATATGTCAAATTATCAGACATGCGCTAGAATGTCCCTATGGTAAACAAACCACTCGTTGGCACATTCGGATCTGGTGACCTCAGTACCTCCTCGCCTCCGCTCGTCGGCATATTAATGGGCTCGGATTCGGATCTTTCGGTCATGTCCGAGGCCGCAAAGGTTTTGTCGGAATTCGGTATCGGCTCGGAGGTGCACACGCTTTCGGCGCATCGCACACCGGAGGCGGTCGTTGAGTACGTCAAAGCCAGTGAGGCAAGCGGGTACAAAGTATTCATTTGCGGCGCCGGAGGCGCCGCACACCTCGCAGGCGTTGTCGCCGCGCACACCGCACTTCCCGTCATCGGTGTTCCTATCATGAACAAAACTACTGCGGGAGTGGACGCGCTTTTCGCGACCGCACAAATGCCGCCCGGAGTACCGGTAGCAACGGTCGCCATCAACGGCGCAAAAAATGCGGGCATCCTCGCTGCACAAATCATCGCCACCTCCGATAACACTTTACAAAGTAAAGTGTTTGAATACAAAAAGCGGATGGCGGCCGATGTCCTGAAAAAAAACGGCGAGTTGCAGGATAAAGGTTTTAGAAAGTACCTCGAGGACCATGGATTGATATGAAAAAGCTATCGTATAAAAAATCTGGAGTTGATATAGATACGGCTAACAAGACAAAACGCCAGATAGCAGAGATTCTACAAAGCAACAATGCGAGAGTTCTCAATAAAGTCGGGGCCTTCGCCTCGCTCTTCGACGGTTCGTTCCCCGAATACAAACATCCGATCCTTGTGCTGAAGACGGAAGAACCAGGCTCCAAACAAAAGCTTGCGTTTGAACAGGGGGGTATCGAGACGATATGCCAGGACCTTGTCGGCCATCTGGTGAACGACGCAATCGTGATGGGTGCACGTCCGCTTTCTGTACAGGATTGTATCGTATGCGGGAAGCTGGAAAAAGAAGTCGTTTTGAATATTGTCTCGGCACTTTCTGCTGCGTGCAAAGAGAACGGCTGTGTTTTAACGGGTGGCGAAACGTCCGAGCAACCGGGAGTTGTCGAAGCGGGCACCTATATTCTGACCGCGAGCATTGTCGGTGTCGTTGAGCGTGAGCGCATCATCGACGGCTCCAGAATCCGTGCCGGCGACGTTGTGCTTGCACTCGCTTCAAACGGCGTGCACACCAATGGATTCTCACTCGTCCGCAAAATCATAGAAACATCTCCGGAGATTTTGAAAGAAAAAATAGGCGGCAAACCGTTCATCGAGGCGGTCCTCACGCCGCACCGTGCTTATTACAATTGCCTCAAAGATCTATTCCAGAATGACGGGCTTGTGGGCCTTGCACATATCACCGGCGGCGGCATTCAGGAAAACCTGAACCGCATCTTACCCGCGAGCCTCAATGCAAGCATCGACCTTTCAAAAGTTCGCATCCTACCAATATTCAAAACGCTTAAGAAATTCGGCGATCTTGAAGACGCCGATATGCTACGGACCTTCAACATGGGCGTCGGCATTACCGCTGTCGTGCGGAAGGAATTCGCGGAAGAAGCGATGGCTCATATAAAGTCGCTCGGTGTCGAAGCATACGAGGTGGGGACCATTACAGAAGGGAACAAGACGGTCACGTTTACCGGTGAGCTCGATTGGCACTAGTATGGAAGTCCTTCGCGAAACGAATTTTGATTTCCTCGGCAAGAAAAAGACCGGCAAAGTGCGCGA